>JAEUHT010000065.1 GCA_016793265.1 Planctomycetota bacterium | reverse complement strand
CCGGGCTGCACGCTCTACTGCGACTTCGTCGACATGCAGACGGCGTTCCCGCTGTTCTCGTCGTCGTTCTTGTGGCAACTGCCGATCCCGAACAACCAGGCGCTCGCCGGCTCGGTGCTGATGACGCAGGGCGGGACGCTGGTCGGCCCCGGCGTCAACCCGCTCGGGGTGCTGACCGCGAACGGCGTGCAGCTGACGCTCGGCACGCAGTGACTCAAGGCGTGCAGCGGACGCTCGGCACGCAGTGACTCAAGGCGTGCCGCGGACGCTCGCTACACGGTGACGCCTGGCGTGCCGCGCTGACGGGGCGGGTCAGCGCTTGGCCTTCTTCTTCGGCGCCGGCTTCTTCTTGGCCAGCGAGCGGCGGGCCAGGTCGGCGGAACGGTCCCCCGGCACGTGGTAGCGGGTCAGGATGCGCGGCATCGCCGCCCGCGCCTCTTCGGCATCGAGCAGCACGGTGGCGCCGCTCGACAGCTTGAACACGACCTCGCCGGTGGCGGCGTCGAGCCGGCGCACGAAGTCGCGCATGTCGACCGGCGCGGTGCCGTTGATGCTGACCACGACGTCGTTGTGGAACGCCTCGTAGCCGACGTTGACGGCGTCGGCGAGCACCTGCGCCAGCACCACCACCTCCTGCTGTTCCGGCCGCCGCAGGCCCGAATAGAGCAGGTGCAGCAGCTCCTTCGGCGCCTTGTCCCACCAGTGTTCGCCCCAGTTGCGCAGGAACTCGGCGGTCAGGCGCTGGAAGACGAGCCCGCCGAACAGGAACCACATCGGCCGGCGGTCGTACTCGGTGCGCGGCACCAGCCACGCCATCGGCTGCATCACCATCGTCACGGTCACCGGCTTGCCGCGGCGCAGCACGCGCGCGCGCACACGATCGCCGACGTGATGGTCGCCGATGACGGCGTCGAACTGGCACCGGTGGCGGCCGCGGTAGCGCACGGTGCCGTTGTCGGCGATACGCAGGCCGTCGAGCTCCATCAGCACGTCGCCGACCTCGAGCATGCCCCAGGCGCTGGAGCCGTACTGCACGGCGGTGATCAAGACGCCGCTGTCGGGCTTGCCCATGTCGAGGTGGCGGCGCAGCGCCGGGTTCTCCAGCGGTTGCGTGGTGATGCCGATGCCGGGCACGGCCGGATCGAGGCCGTGGCGCGCCGCGGCGAGGAAGCGCCGGATGATCGGCGCCGGCACCATCTCGCCGATGTTCTCGGCGTCGGGGATGGCCTGGAAGGCGATGCCGACCACCTTGCCGCGGGCGAACACCGGGCCGCCGCTGTTGCCTTCGTTGATGGCAGCGTCGACGGTGACGGCGAGCAGGTGGCGCTGGCTGTGTTCGTAGCGCTGCACCTCGATGCGCGAGACGACGCCCTCGGTGATCGACACCTCTTCGCCGCCGATCGGGTAACCGACCACCTGCACGGCGTCGCGCAGCCGCGGCAGATCGCCGATCACGGCCGGCCGCACCCCGCGCGCGAAGGCCTTGTCCTCGATGTGCAGCAGCGCCAGGTCGCAATCGTGGCTGACGGTGACGACCCGCGCGGTGACCTTCGCCGGATCACTCTGCTTCTGCACCTGCACGAAGGTCGCGTTGGCGACGACGTGGGCGCCGGTCAGCACGAGCTGCGGCCCGATGATGACGCCCGATCCGGTGCTGCCGCGCGGCGCGACGCTCTGCCACGGGCATTCGTAGTCGGGGTCCTGGTAGGTGGCGTAGACGCGAACGACCTGCGGGTGTGTCATCGGCGGCATCGAGATAGCTGGCCCGACCGAGCGAGACAAGCATGCGCACCGGCGCGGCGGGTTTGCGGTGCAGCGGGGCGCGCACGGGCCCGAATGCGCACGGTGCCGGCCGTGGTTCACTTCCTATACTGCTCACGCTGCCCTGCGGCCGTCGCCGCATTCCCCCGACTCGTCATGCGATACATGCTTCCGGCCGCCGCCGCGGCCATCTCCCTCGTCACCACCTGCCTGGCCCAGTCCGTGGACCCGGTCGGTCACTCCCACCCCAACGCCCAGCCGCTGGCTTCGGTCGCCACGATCCGCATCCCGGCGCTCGACCGACTGGCGCTCGCCACCGAGGACGAGCAGCGCCACCTGAACGGCGATCCGGCGCGCTACGCGGTGCCGTTCGTGGTGCAGGTGAACCCGAAGCGCGACGGCACCTGGGAAGCGCTCGACAACACCTGGTCCTTGTGGCGCCTGCGCATCGACGGTCAGGGCGCGAGCCACCTGAACTTCGGCTTCGGCCAGTTCCAGCTGCCCGCCGGCGCCCGCCTGCAGGTCTACAGCAGCGACTACACCTGCCTGGTGCGGCCGTTCGACGCGTCCGACCACCAGCCGACCGGCGAGCTGTGGACGCCGATCGTGCTCGGGGACCAGGCCGTCATCGAGGTCTACACGCGCACCGCGGCGCGCGACGCCGTGGCCGTCGAGCTGGTGCAGGTCGGCGCCGGCTATCGCTTCTTCGGCGCCGGCGTCGACGCGCTCGGCACCGACGCCTCGGGTTCGTGCAACGTCGACGTCGCCTGCGCGCAAGGCGCGGCCTGGGCCAACGAGATCCCGGCCGTCGCCGCGATCAGCACCGGCGGCTCGATCTTCTGCACCGGCAGCATGATCAACAACACCGCGCAGGACGGCCGCAACTTCTTCCTGACGGCCAACCACTGCGGCATCATCTCGAGCAACGCCGCGTCGCTGGTCTGCTACTGGAACTACGAGAACGCCAACTGCGGCGGCGGCGGCTACAGCCTGAGCCAGTTCACCACCGGCTCGACCTGGCGCGCCGGCTACTCGACGTCGGACGTCACGCTGGTCGAACTCAACAGCACGCCGAACCCGGCCTGGGGCATCACCTACGCCGGCTGGAACCGCAGCACCGGCGACTTCGCCTCGGCGGTCTGCATCCACCACCCGAGCGGCGACGTGAAGAAGATCTCGTTCGAGAACGACGCCACCACGACGACCTCGTACAGCGGCACCACGTCGCCCGGCAACGGCTCGCACGTGCGCGTGATCGACTGGGACGTCGGCACCACCGAGCCCGGCTCGTCGGGCAGCCCGCTCTACGACCCGAACCACCGCTACGTCGGCCAACTGCACGGTGGCTCGGCGGCCTGCGGCAACAACCTGTCCGACTACTACGGCCGGTTCTCGGTGTCGTGGACCGGCGGCGGCACCAACAGCACGCGCCTGTCGAACTGGCTCGACCCGCTCGGCACCGGCCAGACCACCGTCGACACCATGGTGCCTGGCAGCGGCAACCTCGCCACGGCCACCGCGTCGGGCTCCGGCTGCTACGCCACCGCGGGCGCCTTCGCGCAGACCTTCGCCGCCAGCAGCTTCGACCTCGCCGGCACCACCACCACGACGGTGAGCCTGCTGTTCACGCCGACCGGCAGCGGCTACACGGTCGGCAGCGGTCCCAACGCATGGTATGCGCCGATCGCGGCCAGCCTCGGCCTCGGCGACGACGCCACCACGGCGTGCAACCTGCCGTTCACGTTCAGCTTCCCGGGCGGCTCGACGAGCGCCGTGCGCATGTGCAGCAACGGCTTCGTCTGGCTCAACGGCTCGACGACGACGACCGACTACACGCCGACCACGGCCGAGTTGGCGTCCGGGCTCGCGCGCATGGCGCCGTTGTGGATGGACCTGGCGCCGAACCTCGGCGGCTCCTGCCACTTCGACGTCGACCCGAGCAACACGGCCGTCTACTTCACCTGGAACAACGTGCCGGCCTACACCTCGGGCACGGTCGGCGCCGGCAACTACTGCCAGCTCGTGCTGCGCAACAACGGCCAGGTCGAGTACCGCTATCGCCAGGTGCCGAACCAGCCCGGCGCACTCGTCACCGGCTACAGCCGCGGTGGCCAGGCGACCCCGGCCGATCGCGACCTGTCGGCGTCGCTGCCGTTCGTGGTGTCGATCGACGGCACCGGCCTGACCTGGACCGCGACCAACCGGCCGATCCTCGGCACGACCCAGCACATCGACCTCGGCAACGTGCCGAACCCGGCGGCCAGCATCGGCCTCGTCATCGTCGGCTTCACGGCGATCCCGGCCGGCCTCGACCTCGCGGTGATCGGCGCGCCGGGCTGCTTCCTCTACACGCAGGCCGCCTCGATCGACACGCTGTTCCCGCTCGGCGCCACGACGCAGTGGAGCCTCGTGATCCCGAACACGCCGTCGCTGAACGGCGCCCTGATCCAGACGCAGGGCGCGGCGCTGGTGCCGCCCGGCAGCAACGCCTTCGGTCTCTTGACCGGGAACCGCGTCGAACTCAAGCTCGGCACGTCGTGACGTCCAGGCGCCGCGGTCACCCCGCGGCGTGCGGCAACCCTCCGGCTACAGGAACCAGTCGCGCTGCTCGGTGCCCGGGGCGGCATCGGGCAGCGGCGCATCCGCCTGCACGAGCTCCTCGAGCCAGTGGTTGGTGGCGTGGTAGAGGCACGTCACCTCGCGGCATTCGTGCTGCGCGTCGAAGTCGCCGAGCAGCTTCGCCGTGGCGTGCTGCGCCGCCGGCGGCACCGACCACAGCTCCTTGCCACCGAGCATCGCCTTCTGCACGCCGCGGTGCGCCGGGCAATTGAAGGTGCCGAGCGGGGTCACCACCTGCCGCAGCATCTGCATGTGGCAGACGCGCGGCTGGTGCGTGTAGTCGCGCCAGGTGCCGTTCATCAGCACGCGCAGGTTGGTGCTCGCCAGCACGCGGAAGCCGGGCCGTACGTTGGCGCGCGCCTCGCTGAGGTTCTGCTGGATGCGGGCGATCACCGCGCGCAGCTCGGCCGCGCTCTTGGCCGGGTCCATGACCTCGGCGCCGTCGGCCTGCCGTTCGAGGAACGGCTTGAACGAGATGTAGTCGAACGACGCGTCGCTGGCGCGCTTCGCCGCCATCACCATCTCGTGGATGTTCTCGACGATCTTGACCTCGCCGCGGCTGCCGCCGAGCCAGGTGATGACGAACGAGAAGCCGAGCTGCAGCGCCGGGTTGACGGCCTTGATCTTCGGCATCCAGCTGCAGATCTCGTCGAGCGTCGTGCTCGGGCTCGACGGGTGGTGCATGCGCCGGAACACGTCGTTGCTGCCGGCGTCGAGCGACAGCCGCACCCAGTCCCCTTCACCGAAGAACGGCGCCGCCTGCAGCAGCCGGTCGCCGCGGCTGCCGTTGCTGACCACCGCGACCGCGAGGCCGAGTTGCTTCAGGAACTGCACGAAGGCGACGAAGCCCGGATAGAGCGTCGGCTCGCCGCCGCCGATCAGGATCACGCTGCGCAGGCCGCGCTCGGCCATGCGGCTGATCGAGTCGCGCAGCTCCTGGTCCTCGTGCTTGACCTTGCTGTTGAGGATGTCCCAGTCGATGCAGTGGTCGCACTTGTAGTTGCAGGCCGTGGTCAGATCGAGGTTGATCGACAGCGGCGCCAGGTCGGGCAGGTCCGGCGCCGGCTGGCCGTTGGCCTTGGCCGCTCGCGCCGCGCGCTGCCAGCGCACGTAGTCGACGACCTTGGGCCACAGGCTCGGCTGCTGCAGCTTCTGCGCGAAGTCGTGCACCCGCTCGACGCTGGCTCGAGCCGCCGGCTGCGGCTCAGACAGCGGTGAGGGCATCGAGCACGGCGACGAAGAGACCGAGTCGGACGGAGATGGCGTCGGCGGAGGCGTCGGTTCGTTCACGTCGGTTCTCAGGCAGGGGTTCGAGGAGACCATACACGAGCCTCGACAGCGGATCCTCGGCGAAGGCGGAACGCCCGTCCGGGGTGACGAAGTCCTGCGTGTAGTCGGGGCCGAGCCGGCGGTCGACGCGGCAGCCGTCGACGGCGAACCAGGCCGGGCGCGGCGGTTCGGGGCAGCGTCGCAGGTGCAGCTCGACCACGATCGTGGCGGTGCCATCGACGATGCGGAAACACACCACGTTGTGCTCGGCGAGCGGCCCCGGTGCGCTTTGGGTGACGGCTTCGACGCGCGCCGCCGTCGACAGCGGCGCCAGCGCCTGCACGAGACTCAGCACGTGCGACAGCGAGTCCTCGACCATGCCGAGGCCGGTGCCGGCCGGCGACAAGCCCATCCCCACCGTGTGCACGGTCTGGCCGATGCGCTCCGGGTAGAGCGCGAAGAAGGCCGGCAGCACGAACGGCCATTGGCAGTTCTCGACCAGCAGCAGCCCGCGCTCGCGGAAGCCGGCGACGAGGCGCTGGCCGGCGGTGGCGTCACGCCAGTCGACCAGCGGCTTCTCGCACAGGCACGGCACGCCGGCGGCGAGCGCCGCCTGCAACCCGGCGAGGTGCGCCGGCACCGGCGCCGCGACGACGAGCAGGTCGACCGCGGCCGCGAGTTCGTGCGCCCCGGCGAACGCCGGCACCGCGTGTCCCAGGCGCCCGGCCAGCTCGTGCGCAGCGCGCGCGGCCGACGCTGCATCGCGGCCGGCGACACCCGCCACGCGCGCCCCGGCGCGCTCGAAGGCGCTGGCCAGGAACGGGCCGAGGCCTTGCCGCGACCGCCCGGCGCCGACGATGCCGATACGCCAGGTCGCGGGGGCAGGTGTTGACGAGGGTCGTTCCATCGAGACGAACGGTAGCTGGCCGGCCCGGGCGAATCTGCGCCGCACCAGCCCCCTCGCCGCCGGGCCTACTTGTCGACGTTCGCCGCCAGGATGCGCGTCGACTCGAAGCGCTGGCTCAGGACCCACCGCCCCACTGGCGTGGTCGGGTCGCC
>JAEUHT010000031.1 GCA_016793265.1 Planctomycetota bacterium | reverse complement strand
GGGGTTGTGGCGGCGGGCGCGTTCGAGCACGGTGATGCCGTCGGCGCCGGGCAGGCGCAGGTCGGAGATCACGGCATCGAACCGCGCCGCATCGAGCCGCCGCAGCGCCGCCACGCCGTCGGCGAGCAGCGTGACGCGGTGGCCGCGGTCGACGAGGTCGTCGCCGAGCGTGACGGCGATGGTGGCTTCGTCCTCGACCAGCAGCACACGCAGGCTGGTGGGACGGGGCGCGGGTCCGGCGGCATTGACGGGTTCGGGCATGGTCGGCCGCGTATGGCAATGGCCATGCCGCCGCGCGGGAACGGTGTGCTCGGCGCGGCGCCGCGGCCACGCGCCGTGCTTGCGCTGCCGGGCACGGCGCTGCACGATCGCCCGCGCGCCACCGCCGCCGGGCTCGCCTCCCCGCCGTCGCAGCAGCGCAGGCGAACTCCATGAGCAGAAGGCGACTCTTGCCCGCGGCGCTGGCCGCGGCGATCACGGTGGCCACGGCGGCGATCTGCCCGGCCCAACCGCCGCCGGCGGCGCCGGCCGCGCCGACGCGGCTCGGCGTGTTCTTCTGGCACGACTCCCCCAACGACGTCGCCACCTTCGCTGGCGTGCGGCTCGGGCTCGAACGCGCCGGCCTGCGCTGCGAGTTCGTCGAGCGCCGGGCCGACTCCGATGCGCAGCGGGCCAAGGTCTGTCTGCGCGAGCTGCGCGATGCCGGTTGCCGGGCGCTGCTCGTGCTCGGCACCCAGGCGGCGCTGCTGGCGAAGGCCGAGGTGACCGACCTGCCGGTGGTGTTCGCGGCGGTGACCAACCCGGTGGCCTCCGGCATCACCACGGACTGGGGCCCGAGCGGCAGCAACCTGTGCGGCGCCAGCAACTGGATCGCCGCCGACGCCGTGTTGTCGGTGTTCCGGCTGGCGGTGCCGGGGCTGACCCGGCTCGGCGTCTTGCGCACGCGCAGCAGCGGCGTCGTCAGCGCGGCCGAGCTGGCGGCCATGCGCGAACTGCTGGCGCGGCCGGCGGCGCCGGCGCTGCAGCTCGAGGAGGTCGTCACCGACGACGAGAAGGGCCTGCCCGCGGCGGTGCGCCAGCTGCTGGCGGCCAAGGTCGACGCCATCTGGATCCCGATCGACATCACCGTCTACCAGCACCTGCCCACCATCGAGGCCGCCTTGGCGAAGACGCCGGTGCCGCTGCTGACGACGGCGGCCGCCGGCGTGCGCCAGGGCGCCCTGGTCGGCGCCAACGTCGACTACCGCCTGCACGGCCAGCGCGCCGCGGCCCTCTTGCTCGACGTGCTGCAGCACGGCCGGGCGCCGGGCGCGTTGCCCGTCGATCGCATGCGCAGCACCATCGTCGCCGTCAACCTCGCGGCGGCGCGGCGCCTGCAGGTGCAGCTGCCGCTGTCGCTGTTGGCGATCGCCGACGACCTCGTCACCACCACGGAGCCGAGCGATGCCAGATAGTGTGCTGCAGAGCCGGCGCCCGACGCTCGCCCAGTGGCTCGCCATCGCCCTGGTGTTCTCGGCGGCGCTGCTGGCGGCGGTGCTGTTGCTGCTGGTGGCGCCGACGACGGCGACCGCGCTGCGCGAGCACGGGGC
Organism: Planctomycetota bacterium; assembly: GCA_016793265.1. Taxonomy (GTDB): domain Bacteria; phylum Planctomycetota; class UBA1135; order UBA1135; family UBA2386; genus JAEUHT01. The sequence goes on along the minus strand of JAEUHT010000031.1, from coordinate 9,322 downwards.
CGCGACGCTGCAGGAGAGCGCGGCGCAGATGCGCGAACTCACCGAGCGGCAGGTCGTGTCACAGAGCCGCGTGCTGGTGGACCTGATCCGCAACAACGCCGCCTCGCGCGGCGATGCGCTGCGCGACCTGCCGCTGGAGTCGTACGGCGGCGACGTCGCGGCGATGCGCGACGCCGTGCTGCGCGAGGACGCCGAACGTTCCGACCGCCAGTGCCGCAACGTCGATCTGCTCGCCGACGAGGTGCGCCGCCGGGCCGAAGGCGACATCGACGCCGCCTTGCGCACGATCCGCGCCGAGGCCGATGCCCAGAGCCGCAGCTTCCTCGCCGGCCTCGGCCGTTCCCACCTGTGGTTGGTCGCGGCCACGCTGCTGGTGCTGGTGTCGATGCTCGGCATCGGCCTGCACTTCCTGGTGGTGCGCCCGGCGATGCGCCTGCGCCGCGCCACCCGCCGCGTCACCTTCGGCGAGCTCGAGGTCGACCTGCCGTCGCCGCCGGGCGGCGAACTCGGCGACCTCACCAACGACTTCTCGTTCATGGTCAAGGAGCTGCAGAAGGCGCGCGAACGCACGCGCCAGCTCACCGAGAACCTCGAGCACGAGGTGGCGAAGCAGACCGCGCACCTCGAACGCACGCTGCGCGACCTGCGCGCGTCGCACTCGCAGCTGGCCCAGGCCGAACGGCTCGCCGCGCTCGGCACGCTGGCCGGCGGCGTCGCCCACGAGTTCCACAACGTCATCGGCGGCATCCGCGGCTGCGCCAAGGAGCTGCTCGCCGACGAACAGGACGCCGGCCGTCGCGAGACGCTGGCCGTGATCCACCGCGCCAGCGAACGTGCGACCGGCATCGTGCAGCAGCTGCAGCGGTTCGCGCGCGCGCCGGTGGGGCGGCAGCAGCAGGTCGACCTCGCCGGTGTGCTGACCGACGCGCTGCGGCTGTGTGAGCCGGCGGCGCGGCGCCAGGGCGTGCAGGTGGCGACCACGCTGGCCGAGGTCGAGGTCACCGCCGATGGTGACGCGCTGCACCAGGTGTTCGTCAACCTGCTGGTCAACGCGCTGCAGGCGATGCCGGGCGGCGGCAGCCTGCGCGTCGAACTCAGCGCCGACGCCGACCGCGCCCGCGTGCAGGTCGCCGACAGCGGCCCCGGCATCCCGGCGGCGGCGTTGCCGCACGTGTTCGAGCCGTTCTTCACCACCAAGGCGGGCGTCGATGACCCGACGCAGCGTGGCTCCGGCCTCGGCCTCGCCGTCTCGTTCGGCATCGTCACGGCCCACGGTGGCCGTATCACCGCGGCCTCGCCGCCGGGCGCCGGCGCCTGCTTCACCATCGAACTGCCGCGCCAGGGTCCGCCGTCGGTTGCGCCCGCCGGCTGACACGGCGACGATGCCCGCCGTGACCGCCGCGACCCCCGACCTCCGAGCCGCCGCCACCACCCGCCTGCGGGTGCTCGTCGCCGACGACGAAGAGAGCATGCGCCACTTCGTGCAGCGTGGCCTCGCCCGCCGCGGCCACGACGTCACCACCGTCGCCGACGGCCACGCCGCGGCCGCCGCCTGGGTGGCCTCAGCGTTCGACCTCGCCGTGCTCGACCTGCGCATGCCCGGCGACGGCCTCGCCACGCTCGGCAAGCTGCGTGGCCACGACGCCGACGCCGTCGTCGTGCTGATGACCGCGCACGGCTCGGTCGACGTCGCCGTCGAGGCGATGCGCCTCGGCGCCGCCGACTTCGTCACCAAGCCGTTCGAGATCGACGAACTGGCCATGCGCATCGAACGCGCCGCGGCGTCGCGGTCGCAGAGCCGCGCCCACCGCCGGCTGCGGGCGATGCTGCAGCAGCCCGATGGCGGCGTCGGCCTCGCCGCCAAGAGCCGGGTCATGCGCACGCTGCTGCAGCAGGTCGAACTGGTCGCCGACTCGGCGACGACCGTGCTGCTGACCGGCGAATCGGGCACCGGCAAGGGGCTCGTCGCGCGCGCGCTGCACCTGCGCTCGCCGCGCGCCGAACAGCCGTTCCTGGCCCTCAACTGCGCGGCGATGCCCGATACGCTGGTCGAGAGCGAGCTGTTCGGCCACGAAGCCGGCGCCTTCACCGGCGCCCGCAGCAAGAAGAACGGGCTCCTGCTGCGCGCCAACGGCGGCACCGTGCTGCTCGACGAGGTCGCCGACATGAGCCTCGCCGCGCAGGCCAAGATCGAGCGCTTCCTGGTCGATCGTGAGTTCGTGCCGCTCGGCGCCACCCAGCCGGTCAAGGTCGACGTGCGGGTGATCGCGGCGACCAACCGCGACCTGCCGGCGCTGGTCGAACACGGTCGCTTCCGCGCCGAGCTGCTGTGGCGGCTCGACGTCGTGCCGCTGCACGTGCCCCCGCTGCGCGAACGCGCCGACGACCTGCAGCAACTCGTCGCCAGCGCGCTCGCCCGCGCCGCCGGCGGCACGGCCCGCCACCACCTGTCCGCCGACGCGCTGGCGGCGATGGCGAGCTACGCCTGGCCCGGCAACGTGCGCGAGCTGGAGAACGTCGTCGAGCGCATGGTCGTGCTGGCCGGGGATCGCACCGAGCTCGGCGTCGCCGACCTGCCGACCGAGATCGCCGAGACCACCAGCACCGCGCTCGACGCCGCCGCAGGCGAGGACGGCTACGAGGCCGCGCGCGAGCGCTTCGACCGGCTCTACTTCGAGGCGCTGCTGCGCCGCAGCGGCGGCAGCGTCACCGAAGCCGCGCGGCAGGCCGGCCTGTCGCGCGGGCACCTGCACCGGCGCCTGCGCGACCTCGGCCTCGGCGGCAAGAACGCACACGGCGCGCCGCTCGCGGACGACGACGAGTGAGCCTGCGGCGGCCCGTCAGCGGGTGCCGCCGAACAAGACGCGCAGGTTGATGTCGCCGCTGCCGGCGCTGTTCCAGCCCAGGAACAGGTCCGGCACGCCGTCGCGGTTCCAGTCGCCGAGGTCGCCGCAGACGCTGGCGTCACGGTCGCCGATGCGCTTCGGCGACGCGAAGAGCGGACCGTCGAACCCGCCCGAGCTCGAGCTCAGGTACTTCGCCACCGTCGTCGAACGGTCGCCGCCGACGAGGTCCTCGACGAAGGCGACGACATCGACGCTGGCGTCGCCGTTGATGTCGACGAGGCGCAGCGCGGTCGGCGCGCCGGCGGCGAGCGGCCGCGGCGACGCCAGGTCCTCGACGAAGTCGGCCACCTCGACCTCGGTGTTGGTGCCCGCCGCCGCCGAGGTGTTGCGGAACCAACGCAGCGTGCTGTCACCGGCGCAGGCGACCAGCAGGTCGGTACGCTGGTCGCGGTCGAAGTCGCCGGCGGCGAGGCGCGTCGGCCGACTGCCGGCGAGCAGCACCTGCGGCCCACCCGGCGCGGCGCTGGCGGCGAACGCCCCGGCGCTGGCGAGATACCGGAAGAAGCGCACGTGGTCGCCATCCACGGCTCCCGGCGTCGAGCCGACCGGCACCGCCAGCGCGAGCTCGAGCCGTCGCGGCACCGCACCGCCGTTGTCGACGAAGTCGCCGAGCGCGAACGCCGTGGCATTGCCGTGCACTGCGGTCGCCGCCGTCGGCATCACGAACGGGAACTCCCCGGCCGCCGGCGCGACCTTGCCCCGCAACAGCATCAGCATGGCCTGCCCTTCGCCTGGGTTCGCCAGGTCGAAGCTCAGCAAGGCGACGAGGTCGTCGATGCCGTCGCCGTCGACGTCGGCGATGTCGAGCCGCGATCGGGTGGTCAGGTCGAGCGTCGCCAGTTGCGGATCGGCGAGCAGATCACGCAGCGGCGAGGTCGCCGACGTCGGCGTCTGCACCGGCGGCGCCGGCACCGGCGGCACCGCGTCGGGGTCGCCGAAGTCGTGCTGCCAGCAGTACAGGCGCGAATCACGGCCGAGGTAGACGAGGCGGTCCACCCCGCCCGCGGTCGGCAACACCCTCAGCGTCGTCGGCAGGATGCCCGGCGCCAGCAGGCGCGAACTCGGCGCCGGGAAGCCACCGAAGCCGTCGTTGGCGATCAACATCACCTCGTCGTCGGGCGCGAGAGGCACCGCTTGGTGCGCCACCGCGAGGTCGCGCACGGCGCCGGCGCCGGCGATGCTGATCGGGTGGAAGTTGCCCGAGACCACGGCCTCGATCGGGAACTCGAGCTGAGCCCCGGCATCCGGCGGCAACAGCAACGGCGCCGGGGGCGTCGCATCGAGGGTGATGATCAACCGCGTCGACAGCCGCCGTTCCCGTTCGCCGTCGACCTCCGTCTCGTGCACGATGAACACCGCGCGCGCCTCGCCGGAGAACGGCGTCGGCGGCAAGGCGCGACCGAACGCGAGCGCCTTGATCTGGCGCGGGGATTCGGCGCCGAACTCGATGCCGGTCTGCACCTGTTCGAAGTGCTCGACGCCGAGCTGGAACAGCGCCAGCGACACGAATGCGGGCTCGTCGCGCATCGCGATCACGAGTTCGATCGGCGGCATCTGGTCGAGGTCGGCGGCCAACGACCGCCCGATCGGCTCGATCGGCAGTTGTACGGTGGCACTGGCGAGCAGCGGCCCGAACGAGCGGGCTGCGTCCTGGCGCAGCACCGTGATCGTCGGCTGCGTCGGCCCGCTCGGGAAGCTCGACTCCAGCCCGGACAAGACGATCGCCAGCGACTGCAGCCCGCCGTCGGCGCAGGCGTGCAGCCCGACCGCGGGCGCCGCCGGGTCCGGCGAATAGCCGGGCACCACGAAGTCGGTGGGCACGCCGATGCTGAATTGGCCGCCGCCGAGCCCGTAGGCGACGTCGAGCTTGCCTTCGCTGCCGCTGGCCAGGGCGATGTCGAGCAGACCGTCGCCGTCGAGGTCGGCGACCTCCACCGCCTCGTAGCGGAAGGCGCGCACGTCGAGCTCGATCGGCGCTGCGAACGCCGGCTGGCCGACCGCCAGCGGGCGCGCCAACAACACCTCGGGCCGCTGCCCGATCGGCGCATCGGCACCCGGCACCAGGAGCACGTCCGCCAAGGTGTCGCCGTCGAAGAAGCCGCTGCGGCAGATCGCCGTGCCCGGGGCCGCAGTGAGCCGCGTCACCGCCCCGAGCGGCGGCAGTGGCCGCGCCTGGCCGAGCACGACGTGGTGCACGGCGTTGGCGGCACCGGCGTTGGCCACCAGCACGTCGGGCACCTGATCGCCGTCGAAGTCGCCGACGCACAGGTCGCGCGGGCCACGTTCGTCCGGCGCCTCGTGATCAGCGATCTGCCGCGGCGCCGCGAAGCGCTGGAACATGCCGTTCTGCTGGGCCAGCAGCAGCTGCAGGAACGCCACCCCACCCTGCTCGGTGAGGGCCACGAAGTCGGGCGCCGCCGCCGTGCTCGGCGCCTGGTCGAGCGCGATCGGCGCCACCGCCAACGGCAGCCGATCGAGCACGGCGCCGCGCGGCCCGAAGAACGGGTCCGGGTTGGCGTAGAGGAACTTCTGGCTCGCCGTCACCTCGGCGACCACCGCGCCGAGGTGCACACGCAGGATGATGTCGACCTGCCCGGGCCGGCCGTCTGGCGCCGCCGGCATGGTGAAGACGAGGCGATCGCTGTCGCTGTCCGCGGTGCGGAAGTCGGCCGCCGCGAGCGGCACAGAGCGCCCGCCCTTGGCGAACGAGATCTCGACCTGATCAAAACGCAGCGGCAGCGCGCCAGCGCCGCCGCCGAGGTCGAACGGCACCAGCGCGGTGCCGATCAGCGTCAGCAGGTTGCCGCCGGTGGTCGAGCCCTGCCCGGGCAGCGCCAGCGTCACCTCGGGCCGGTAGTAGAGGTTGTCGACGACCGTCGAACTGCCGGCGATCGTATCCCGCACGACGAGCTCGACCTGCTGCGGCCAGGTGTTGGCCGGCAACAGCCCGCTCAACACCGGCGCACCGTCGATCGGCGCCTCGAAGCGCAGGTCGGCGGCGACGCGCGTGATCATCGTCGGCCCGCCAAGCGTGGTGTTCTCGGGCGCGCGCGTGACCACCAGCAGCTGCAGGTCGTCGGTCGTGGTGCCGCGCAGGCCCTCGACGCGCACGCTGACCCGCTCGCCGAGCGGCGAGGCGAAGCGCTGTTCGGCACCGGCGTCGAGCACGAGGCGCGCCGACGGCTGCCGCACCAACAGGATCGGCGCCGCCCCGGCGATCGGCCGGCCGTCGACGAGCACGGAGATCTGTCCCGGCAGGTCGGCCGCCGTCGCATCGGCGACGCTGGCCACGATCGCCGCAGTGTCCAGCGTGAACGAGATCAGGGTCGCCCCACCCTGACCGCTGGCCACCGGCCCCGGCTGATCGACGGTGACGCCGTTGGCGACGATGCGCACCGCCAGCGGCGACGCCGCCGGGATCTGCGCGTTGGTGACCACCAGGGTGCGCGTGGTGTTCGGCGCCGGCACCAGCGGGAACAACGCCGACACGCTGAGCTCCGGCGGGCGGGCCGCTGGCGTGCGGTTGCCGTCGCTGGCGGCGATGCCGGTGATCAGCCCGGCACCACAGCTCGACAGCACCGCGCAGATGGCGATCGCGACGACGGGCCGCAGGCGGTTCAGCGATTGCATTGGACGGGCAAGTCTACCCCGCCCCCCGCGGCCGCGGTCGCCGGCGATCCGCGCCTTGGCAGCGGCGACTGCGCCCGCGGCGAGCTAAGAAGAACGCATGGTCAAGGACCAAGAGACGCCACCGGCGCACCGCCGGGTCTTCTGCAACCGCACGCTCAACATGCGGTCGATCCGCGCCGTCGGCTTCGACATGGACTACACGCTCGTGCACTACGACGTGAAGGCCTGGGAAGCGCGCGCCTTCGCCCACGTGCAGCAGCGCCTCGCCGACCGCGGCCTGCCGGTCGCCGGCATGCGCTTTGACGCCGATCAGTTCGCGCGCGGCCTGATCCTCGACGTCGAGCGCGGCAACATCGTCAAGGCCAATCGCTTCGGCTACGTCACCCAGGCCTGCCACGGCACCCGGCTGTTGCCGCACGACGAACAGCGCAGCAGCTACAACCAGGTCTGGGTCGACCTCAGCGAACCACGCTGGGTGTTCCTCAACACGCTGTTCTCGCTGTCGGAGGCGAGCCTCTACGGCCAGCTCGTCGACCTGCACGACCAGGGTGCCCTGCCGGCATCACTCGACTACCAGCGCCTCTACGAGCTCGTCGGCGACACCATGAACGCGGCCCACCTCGAGGGCCAGCTCAAGGCCGAGGTGATCGACGACCCCGAACGCTTCGTCGACCTCGACCCCGACCTGCCGCAGACGCTGCTCGACCTGCACCACGCCGGCAAGAAGCTGTTCCTCGCCACCAACTCGGAGTGGCACTACACCAAGGCGATGATGGCCTACGCGTTCGACCGACCGCGCCCGGGCGGCGGCCCGGTGGTGCCGTGGCGCGAGCTGTTCGACCTCGTCATCGTGCAGGCCAAGAAGCCGGCGTTCTTCGAGCAGGAACCGCTGTTCCTGGAGGTCGACGACCGCAGCGACGGCAGCAGCACCCGGCCGCTGCAGGGCCCGTTGCAGAAGGGCCGCGTCTATCGCGGCGGCAACGCCGAGGCGGTGCAACGCCACTTCTCCATCGACGGCCACGAGGTGCTCTACGTCGGCGACCACGTCTACGCCGACGTGCACGTGTCGAGCCAGATCCGCCGCTGGCGCACGGCGCTGGTGCTGCGTGAGCTCGAACACGAGGTGTTGGCCGAGCACGCCTTCGCCGCGCAGCAGCGCGAACTCGACAGCCTGATGCAGCAGAAGGAACGGCTCGACCACGAGCAGGCCACGCTGCGCCTCGCCCTGCAGCGCCACGAACGCGGCGGCGGCATGCCGGCCGGGGTCGCCGACGATGCCGCCGCCCATCACGAACGGTTGCGCGCGCTGCGCCCGGAGCTCGACGCGCTCGAGGCCCGCATCGTGCCGCTGGCCAAGGCCGCCTCGGCGATCGGCCACGGCACCTGGGGCCCGGCGATGCGCGCCGGCAACGACAAGAGCCGCCTCGCGCGGCAGATCGAACGCCACGCCGACGTCTACACGTCGCGCGTCAGCAACCTGCAGTTCGTGACGCCGTTCGGCTACCTGCGCGCCGCGCGCGGTTCGCTGCCGCACGACGGCTGAGCCGCGCACCGGACCGGCACCAGCCCACGCCCGTTATGCTGCCCGACCCCCACGGAGCCCCCGCATGCTGACCACGTTCCTGCTCACGCTGCTCTCCCCCACCCCCCAACAACCGGCGTTCGCAACCCCCGTGCGCCTTCGCGCCGGCGACGAACTCGTCAAGGCCGAAGAACCCGGCTTCGCCTGCCCGTCCTGGTTCGACGTCACCAAGGACGGCAAGCCCGACCTGATCGTCGGCCAGTTCAAGGACGGCAAGATGCGCGTCCATGCGGGCCTCGGCGGCGGCAAGCTCGCGGCCGGCGACTGGCTGCTGGCCGAAGGAGCCATCGCCGAAGTGCCCGGCGTCTGGTGATGCACCTCCTCGACTCCACAGTTCGTGGATCTCGACGCGGATGGTCACCTCGACGTGCTCTCCGGCAGCTACTCGCGCATGGACCGCGACATGGCCGGCCTGTTCCAGGTGCTGCGCGGCAGCAAGGACGGGCTGCGCAAGGCGGCTCCGCTGCACGGCAGCGACGGCGCGCTCTTGCTGATGCCGCAGAGTGATCGGGAGGACAAGGACCTCGATCGCATCTGCACGCGGCCGTTCGCCTGCGACCTCGACGGCGACGGCAAGCTCGACCTCGTCGCCGGCAACTTCGGCGGCACCTTCGCCTGGTTCCGCGGCGAAGGCGGCGGCAAGTTCACGCCCGCGGCGACCTGGCTCGAAGCCGGCGGCGAACGGATGCGCGTCGACATGCACAGCGACCCGTTCCTGATCGACTTCGACGGCGATGGCGACCTCGACCTGCTCAGCGGCTCGGCGGCCGGCGGGGTGTTCCTGTTCGCCAACACCGGCGACAAGACGGCGCCGAAGTTCGCCGGCAAGGTGACGCTGGTCGCCGCCGCCGAACAAGAACACGGCCCCGACGCCCCGATCCGCTTCGGCGACGGCCACCTGCAGGGTCCCGGTGCCGATTCGCGCGTCTGGGTCGCCGATGTCGACGGCGACGGCAAGCTCGACCTGCTGGTCGGCGATCAGCAGCGGCTGACGTTCCCGCTCGCCGGCATCGACGAGGCCGCAGCGCGCGAGCAGCTCGTGGCCTGGAACAAGCAGCAGCAGGAGCTGTTCGCGACGCCGCAGGGTGAAGACGAGGCGGCGCAGCAGAAGTGGCAGCAGGCCTACGAGAAGCTGGAGGCGGCGCGCGCCAAGATCGTGCGCGACGAATCGACCGGCTTCGTCTGGCTGCTGCGTCAGAAGTAG
>JAEUHT010000017.1 GCA_016793265.1 Planctomycetota bacterium | reverse complement strand
GGCCCCGATCAGGGGCACGTGATCGCCGATCTTCCAGCCGAACTTCCTGGCGAGGTCCTGACCGATCACGCAGCGGTCCTTGGCGACGCGCATGTCGGCGAGCGTGCCTTCGACCAGCTCGATCTCGGGATAGCTGGCCAGCCACTTCTCGGGGTCGACGCCGAACTGGGCGAAGAAGTTGGACGGGTCCTGGTAGACGCCGCCGAACCACTGGAAGCGCACGACCTCGGCGACGCCCGGCGTGCTGCGGATCTTCTGTTCGTACGAGTGCGGCAGGTTGACGAACAGGCTGACCGCCGATTGCACCCACAAGCGGGTGCGCGAGGCTTCGGCGATCGAGGCGTCGAGGCCGCGGTCGATGGCGTTGAGCACGGACAGCAGGAACAGCGCCACCGCCACCGACAGCACGGTCAAGAGCGTGCGCAGCCAGTGGCGGAACAGGTTGCGCCAGAGCAGGCGGAACGGCATCGCTAGCGCTCCTGCTTCGCGGCGCCGCGCGCGTTCTGCTCGATGCGACCGAGCTTGCCCTTGTCGAGGTGGATGACCTGGTCGGCGTAGCCGGCGGCCTGCGGGTCGTGGGTGACCATCAGGATGGTCTTGTGCAGCTCCTCGTTGAGCCGCTGCAGCAGCTCGAGCACCTGGTCGGCGGTGTGGCGGTCGAGGTCGCCGGTCGGTTCGTCGGCGAGGATGACCTGCGGGTCGCTGGCGATGGCGCGGGCGATGGCGACGCGCTGCTCCTGACCGCCCGACAGCTCGCGCGGCTTGTGGTCCATACGGTCCTGCAGGCCGACCAGCTCGAGTGCGCGTTCGGCCTGGGCGCGGCGTTGCGACCGCGACAGCGGCGCCAGCAGCAGCGGCAGCTCGACGTTCTCGCGTGCGGTCAGCACCGGCAGCAGGTTGAAGCCCTGGAAGACGAAGCCGACGTGCCCGGCGCGCCAGGCCGCGAGCTGGCCGCCGTCGAGCTGCGTCAGGTCGACGTCGCCGACCTGCACGAGGCCGCTGTCGGCGTGATCGAGGCCGCCGACCAGGTTGAGCAGCGTCGTCTTGCCCGAGCCCGACGGGCCCATCAGCGCGTAGAACGTGCTCGGGTCCATGTCGAGGTCGAGGCCGTCGAGCACGTGCAGCGTCTCGCCGCCGCGGCGGTAGGTCTTGGTGACGGAACGCAGGCGGATGGCGTTGACCATGATGGGGCGCGGTTTGGCGAACGGTGGTGGAGATCAGTCGTCGACGCGGCGCACGCGGTCGCCGTTCTGCAGCGACGCCGGCGGATCGAGCACGATGCGTTGGTTCTCGGTGAGGCCGCCGTCGATGGCGATGCGGCCGTTCTTGCGTTCGCCGGCGGCGACGGTGGCGAAGCGCACGACGTCGCCTTCGAGCACGAAGGCGCCCTGCTTGCCGTCGCGGCCGACGATCGCCGGTTCGGGCACGAGGATGCGCGCGGCGGCCGCATCGGCCGCGGTCGGGGCCGCGGTGCCGGCGTCGCGGAAGACGACGCGCACGCCCATCTCGGGCCGCAGTTGGTCGTCCTTCTGTTCGAGCCGCACCCGCACCTCGACGGTCGCCTTCTGGCGGTCGGCGGTCGGCCAGACGCGGTCGACGACGCCGGCGTAGCGGCGGTCGGGGAAGGCGTCGAGGAAGACGTCGGCGGCGCCGCCGATCTGCACCGAGGCGAGCGCGGTCTCGGGCACGTTGGCCTGCACCTCGAGCGACGCGAAGTCGACCAGCGTGCAGACCGCCCCGCGCGCGTTGCTGCCACCCTGCGAGTTGGGCGAGACGACCTCGCCGACCTCGGCGTCCTTCAGCACGACGATGCCGTCGAACGGCGCCCGCACGTCGGTCTTGTCGAGCGTGGCCTGGGCCAGATCGCGCCCGGCCTTGGCGGCGGCGGCCTGCGCCGTGGCCACCTCGATGTCGGCCTTGGCCACCTGTTCGCGGCTGCGGGCGGCGGCGGCGGCGCTGGCGGCGGCGGCGGCACTGGCGGTGGCGCTGTCGACCTGCGCCGCCGCGCTGTCGAGGTCACTCTGCGCCTTGTCGAGGTCGCGCAGCGTCTGGATGCCCTGCTGGGCCAGCGCCTGGACGCGCGCCATCTGCAGCGCGTAGTACTTCTGCAGGGCCACGGCCTGGCGGCGCTGGGCCTCGGCGGCGGTCGCCGCCCCATCGGCCTGCTGCACCTCGACGGCGGCAGCGGCGGCGGCGGCAGCGGCGCGGGCGGCCTGGTTGTTGGCGGTGACGAGGTCGGCCTCGGCGCGCTGCAGCGCGGCGCGGTATTCGTCGGCGAACAGGCGGGCAACGATGTCGCCCCGCTGCACCTGCGATCCCTCGCGCACGCGCATCTCGACGATGCGCCCGGGCACGTCCGACGACAACGCCGCGCGCCGCGCCGCGACGATGTAGCCGTTGGCGGCGGTGCCGCGCACGGCGGCGGCGGCGGCCGGGGCGGCGGCGGTGACGAGGTGGGTGCGCACCTGCGGCAGCCGCAGACGGTCGGCGAACCCGCGCAGCGACGGCCAGAACAGCCACAGGGCCCCGCCGGCGGCGAGCAGGAGCGCGGCGCGCAGCGGCCACGGGTTGTTGGCGCGGCGCGGCGGGTGCGGCGGCGGCGGCGTACGGTCGATCTTGAGGCTCTGCAGGTCCACGGCGGTTGGGGCGGCGGGATGGCCGCCGGCACCATAGCCAGAGGCGCGCCCCAGCACGAGCCGGAAGGCGGCCGCGAAGTCTCGACAGTGCCGGCGGCGCGAGTATGGTTCCGGCCCATGGTGGTGCCCGTCGTACGCCGCATCCTGGCGCCGATCGAACTGGCCGAGAGCATCGAGCCGGAGTGCGGCTACGCCATCGCTCTCGCCGCGCAGTTGCGGGCCGAGCTGCGCCTGCTGGCCGTCGTCGACACCGCCGCCACGGTCAGCCTGATCGGACAGCACCGCGCCCGCCGCGGCGGCGGCATGGACTTCCAGAAGGCGCTGCAGCAGGAGGTCGAGACCATGCTGCAGCAGGCCGTCGACCTGGCCGCGCGCAGCGGCGTGCACGCGTCGGGGCACCTGACCTTCTGCGAGGATGTCGAGGAGCAGATCCTCAAGGAAGCGCTGGTGCACAAGGTCGACCTGATCGTGGTGCGTTCGCACGGCCGCTCCGGCTTCATGAAGCTGCTGCTCGGCAGCACCGCCGGCGAGATCCTCAAGGCGGCGCCGTGCCCGGTGCTGGTGGCGCGTTCGTGAAGGCGCGCGGCAAGTTCGTCAAGGCGGGCGGCAAGTTCGTCAAGGCGGGCAGGGCGAAGGCTATGGCCGGGCGGGCACCGACGCGCAGTCGGGCCGCGGCCCGCAGCGCGGCCGGGTCTGCAGCCGGCGAAGCGCCGGCGGCGGGCTGCGAGCTGCCGGCGACGGCGCTGCGCTGGAGCTGCCCGCCGATCAAGCCGTCGTCGGAGCCGCCGAGCGCGGTGTTCCTGCTCGGCCAGGAGCGGCCGATGACGGCGCTGCACACCGGCCTCGCCATCCACGCCCCGGGCTACAACCTGTTCGTCTCGGGCCTGATGGGCAGCGGCCGCACGACCGTCGTCGAGCGCCTGCTGCGCGACATCCAGCCGGTCTGCCGCCGCGTGCCGGACCGCCTGTTCGTCTCCAACTTCCGCGAACCGAGCCAGCCGATCCTGGTGTCCTTGCCGCCCGGCAAGGGGCCCGTGTTCCGCGACGAACTCAGCGAGCTCGGCCGCAGCCTGCACGGCGCCGTGCTGGCGGCGTTGCGGTCGCGCCCGCACCGCATGTCGCGCCGCGTCGTGCGCCGTTCGAGCTCCGGGCGCGAGCGGCGCATCATGGAGGCGCTGCAGCGGCAGGCGCAGAAGCAAGGCTGCGCCGTGGTGCGCTTCCAGGCCCCGAACGGCACCACCACGGCCGACATCTACCCCGTCGTCGACGGCGAGCCGATCACCCTCGACGCGCTGGCCACGCTGGTGGCCGACGGCAAGCTCGACGAACCAGCGCGCGCGCGGCTCTTGCGCCAGCGCGACCAGCTGCTCGAGCGCCTCGACGAGGTCGGCGAACGAATGCGCGAGGAAGCTGCCCGGGTCGAGGCCGAGCTGCGCTCCATGGACCGCAAGCTGGCCTGGCGCGTGCTGCAGGCGCACACCAAGGCGTTCGTGCGCCGCTGGCCGCAGCCGGAGGTCGCCGACTGGCTCGACACCGCCGGCGAGTTCCTCGAGCTGCACCTGCAGCAGTTCGTCGGCATCGAGGTCGATCCCGACGACGACGGCAAGACCTCGGAGGTGCCGCCGCCGTCCTTGACGGAGCCGCGGTTGCTGTCGTTCCAGGCCAAGATCGTCAAGACCTCCTTCAACGACGCCTGCCCGGTCGTCATCGAGACCAACCCGACCTTCGCCAACCTGTTCGGCACCATCGCCACGCCGGTCGACGGCTCGCCGGTCGGACCGATGCACGTGCTGCCGGGCGCGATCCTGCGCGCCGAGGGCGGCTACCTCGTGCTGCGCTGCTTCGACGTGCTGCGCGAGCCCGGCGTCTGGCCGCAGCTCAAGCGCACGCTGCAGACCGGCCGGCTGGAGATCCGCGAGTTCGAACAGGGCGCGCCGACGACGACGCTGCAGCCGGAGGCGATCCCGATCGACGTCAAGGTCGTGCTGATCGGCGAGCCCGGCGTCTACGAACAACTCGCCAACGAGGACCCGCAGTTCCCGCAGATCTTCAAGATCCACGCCGAGTTCGACACCACGATCCCGATCGAACCGCTCAACCTGCGCCGCTACGCCGACTACCTGGCGTGGCTCGCCATCAAGGAAGGGCTGCGGCCGCTGAGCCCGCAGGGCAACGCCGCCGTCGCCGAGTACGGCGCCCGCGCCGCCGGCCGCCGCGACCGCCTGATCACGCGCTACAGCGACATCGGCGACCTCGCCCGCGAGGCCTCGCACCTCGCCACACAGGACGGTGCGCGTGTGGTCAGCCGAGAGCACGTCGAACGCGCGATCGAGATGCAGCGGCGGCGACACGATCTCGCCCAGGAGCTCACCGAACGCGACTACACCGCCGGCTACATGCACCTGACGACCGCCGGCGCCGTCACCGGGCAGATCAACGCGCTGACCGTGCTGGCCACCGGTTCGATCGAGTTCGGCCGCCCGTGCCGCATCACCTGCAGCTCCGGCGTCGCCACCGCGCACCGCGCCGGCCTCGTCAACATCGAAGGCCTCGCCAACCTGTCGGGTCCGATCCACGACAAGGGCGTGATGATCCTCGAGGGTTTCCTGCTGGCGCAGTGTGGCCGCGAGGGGCCGTTGTGCATGCAGGCGACGATCTGCTTCGAACAGCTCTACAACGGCGTCGAGGGCGACTCGGCGTCGTTGGCGCAGCTGCTGGCGCTCTTGAGTTCGCTCGGCGAGGTGCCGCTGCGCCAGGGCATCGCCGTCACCGGCTCGATCAACCAGCGTGGCGAAGTGCAGGCCGTCGGCGGCGTCAACGACAAGATCGAGGGCTTCTTCCGGCTCTGCCGCGCCCGCGGCCTCAGCGGCGACCAGGGCGTCGTGCTGCCGCGCGCCAACGTCGGCGACCTGATGCTCGACCACGATGTCGTCGCGGCGGTCGCCGCCGGCAGCTTCCGCGTCTGCGCCGTCGGCTCGGTGTACGAGGCGATCGCCGTCTGCACCGGCCTGTCGAGCGACGAGGTGCTCGGCCGGGTGCGCGCGGCGTTGGCGCGCTTCCGCGAGCTGTCACTCGGGGGTTTGGCTCTCGGGGGTTTGGCTCTGGGGGGCGTGGCTCTGGGGGGCGTGGCTCGGGGGGGCGTGGCGCCGCGCTGAGCTCGCGCGCGGCGCGCATCAGGTGCGTTCGGGGCGTCGCGTCGCGCCGCGGTTCGTCGGCGCCTGGGTCGGCTTGTCGCGCCGGGTCGCCGGCTGGATCACGACGTCCTTGGCCGGTGCCGATGCCGCTGCCGGCTGTGCCTGCGCCAGGTCGTGGTCGAAGGCGCGGCCGAGCTCGGCGAGCTGCGTCACCAGTTGCCGGCCGGTTTGCTCCAGCGTGCGCACCGGCTGCAGCTGCTGCAGCACCTGCGTGCGCGCTGCGGCCAGTTCGTGCTGCTTCTGTTCGACCCGCGGCAGGTGGTCGGTGAAGCCTTGGCGCAGCCGCTCGGTCGCCTTGGCGAAGAAGCCGGGACCGAAGTACTCGCGCATGATGGCCACCGTCTCCGGCATCAGGGCGCCGCGGAACTGCGCCACGCACTGGTGCAGGTGCAGCCGGCCGGCGTCGCCGAGGTGCTTGGCCTTGTCCTTGCCCGGGATCTTGACGTCGGGCTTGTTGCTCGGGCCGAACAACCGTTCGCGCACGCGGTCGTGCGAACGGAAGGTGACGACGTCGAGCACGCCGCGCTTGATCGGGATCTGGTCGACCTGCACCGGCACGGTGGTGGTCTTCGGCCAGCCGACGGCGCCGAGCGCGGCGAGCGCGTGCTGCACGAGTTGCTGCAGGTCGAGCCCGGCGCGGCGCGCCAGCTCGGGGATGCCGGCGGGCAGGTCGAGGCCGGCGTCGAGCTGCTGGGTGCCCTGGTCGAAGGCGCGGCGGCCGGCGGCCAGCACCTCGTCGCGGTAGTCGCGCACCAGCGGCGTCCATTGCCCCTGCACGAGCCATTCGAGGCTGTGGCTGGACAGGAACCAGGTGTCGATCGAGGCGCCGAGCGTGCGCAGCAGCTTGGCGCCGTGGTCGCGGGCGGCGCGTTCGATCTCGGCGTCGACGTCGCGCGTCAGGCGGGCGAAGGCGGCGCTCCAGTCGAGCGTCAGCGCGTGCTGCAGCCGCTTGTGTTCGGCGGCGAGCCAGGCGATCTGTTCGTCGAGGTCGGCGAGCTGTTCTTCGAGGGCCACGCGCTCGTTGGCGTTGCTGCGCTGCAGCAGCTCGGCGAGCAGCGTATTGCCGCGCTGCAGCGAGTCGCGCAGGAACGAGGCCATGTACTCGGAGCTGGCCAGGAAGGCGGCGAGGTCGTTGCGGAAGCTCTGGAAGCCGGCCGGCGCCTCGCTGAGCGGCGCCTTCTGCAGGCAGCTGCTGGCGGCGTGCAGCAGGTCGACCGGGTACATGCGCACGCGGCCCTCGGCGGCGGCGCGCTGCAGCGGCGCCGACATCGCCAGCTCCTCGAACGCCTTCAGCACCGCCTCCGGCCGCGACTGTTCGAGGCTCGGCACCAGCTTGCCTTCGGGCGAGACGTCGCGCTTGTGCGAGTCGACGTTGACGACCAGGAAGATCCGGCTGAACAGGTCGAGCAGCTGTTCGAATTCGGCGAACACCTGCTCGAGGAACAAGGTGTCGCTCTTGACCACGAAGATCGCGCAGGCGGCGGCGTTGCGGAAGTCGCGCGTCATGCGGTCGTAGCCGAAGCGCATGCGGGTGTAGAGGCCGGGCGTGTCGACCAGCACGGCGCCGGTCGAGGCGAGCTCGCTGCCGGGCACGCGCACGTCGACGCGCCGGATCGCCTGCGGGAAGTGCTCCTGCGGATCGAAGGTGAGGCCGTTCTGCTCGGCGCGGCGGATCGCCGCCGCCAGTTCGCCGTGGGCCCTGTCGATGTGCAGGTGCAGGGCCTGCCCGTCCTGGAAGGTGGTGGCGTTGCCGGCGTAGCTGGTGACGACGTACTCGCGCCGCGGCCCGGCGCTGACGAAGACGAGGCACGGGTAGGCCGGCAAGCTCGACACCTCGCTGACGTAGGCGCCGGCGATGGCGTTCATCAGCGTCGACTTGCCGCTCTTGAGCGGGCCGAAGATCAGCACGTAGGCCTGCTGTTCGACGACCTTGTCGCACAGCACGCGCAGCTGGTGCTGCAGCTCGACCATCGGTGGGTGCAGGCTCCTGCCGGGGGAACCCGGCGCCGCGAGCTCCGCGGCGGCGACGACGGCCGCGAGGTCCTGCAGCACGGGACGCAGCGTGGAATCGAACTGCTGGCAGTAGGCGCCGAGCTGGGTGAGCATGCGATGGCGAGCGGCGGGGCCGGGCGAGGGGTCGACGGGAGGCGCACCGGCACGAACGATGCGCGCGGCGATTGGAGCGCGGCGGCGGCCGGAAGGGAGGGTTCGCCGGAGGAATTGTTGTCCACGCCGCGTGGACAATCTGGGTGATTGTCCACATGCGGTCGGCAGCAGCCGTCACTTCACGGGCGGGACCGGCAGTTCCTCGGCACGATTCTGCAGCCAGCGGATGGCCAGGGTGCGATCGGCGACCTCGCCCGGCATCACCCGCAGTTCGTCGCGCAGCAGCTTCTCGCGCAGCGGCGCCGACGCCGCCAGCAGCTGCTCACGCTGCAGCGGGGCCATGGCGTCGCGCAGCGAACGGTGGCGTTGCCTCCCGGTGGCGGCGGCGAGTGCCAGGCGGCGCTGCAGGGTGGTGTTGGTGGCCGAACCGCTCGGCGCCGCGGTCAGCGTGCGGCAGCGGTCGTGGGTCAGCACGAGGATCAGCGACAGCCGGTCCTCGGCGACGACCTGTTCGAGCAAGGCCACGGTCTCGGGCTGCACGAACGGTCCCGGGGTGGCGATGACGAGCACGTCCTTCTGGGCGAGGCCGAGCAGGGCCGGCACGTCGAGGTCGGCATCGGCGCAGACGATGGCGGCGCAGACGTAGCGGCCGGCGCCGGCGGGGCGCTCGGCGGGCGGCGGTACGGCGGTGTTCGCCGCGCGCGCCTTGGCCATGGCCTCGTTGCCGTTCTTGACGTGCTCGAAGGCGGGCAGCGGCCGCAGCTCGGGGTGCGGCGCGTGGCTCGGCGCGTCGGGGCTGCCGCGCTTCTGCGTCGCCGGCGAGGTCTCGCCGGCCGGCGCGGCGGCGGCGGGGGCCTTGGTGGAGGCGGCGGGCGCGGGTGCGGCCTCGTGGTGCTGGGCGCGCAGCGCCGGCGCACCCGCCAGCAGCGCCGCGAGCAGCATGCGCCTGTGCCTTGCCAACCCTTCCATGCCCCGATTGTCGGCATTCGCGACGGCTTGGCTTGACGCCGTCTCGCCGCCGACCCGGCCCGGCCGCCGCCGCTAGGGCGAGCGTGTCCAGACGGTGTCGACGAGGTCGCCGAGCTGCTGCCGCAGCAGCGCCTTGGCGCGGTGCACGCGCACCTGCAGGGTGCCCTCGGCGACCTCGGTGATGGCGGCGATCTCGGCGTAGGGCAGGCCTTCGACGACGAACAGCACGAACGCTTCACGCAGCAGGATCGGCAGCCGGTCGAGCGCCAGGGCCAGCCGCAGCGCGTCCTCGCGCCGCACCAGCGAACTCAACGCCGAACGGCGGCTGGCGGCGACCTTGGCCAGGGCGTCGTCGCCGAGGTGGTGGCGCTGCAGTTCCCGGCGCAGGTGGTTGCGGCAGGCGTTGCAGGCGATCGCCAGCAGCCACGAGGCGAAGCGCCGGTCGTCGCGCACCTGGTCGAGCCTGGTCAGCGCGCGCTGCAGCGTCTCCTGGCGCAGGTCCTCGGCGGTGTGGCCGTCGCCGGTCATCGTCTGCAGGAAGCGCAGCAGCCGCGGCGCGTGCCGTTCGGCCAGCGCGGCGAACGCCGCGGCATCACCGCCGCGGGCGCGCTGCAGCAACGGCGCGTCGTCGCCGGCGTCAGTGGCCACGGCTGGCCTCCTGTTCGAGTCGGGAACGGGTGGCCGCGGCCGCGTCGCACCACGGTGGGCTCACGAAGTCGGGCACCGCACCGAGCGCCGTCGCCAGCAGCAACAGCCGGTCGCGCGCGGCGGTGTCGGCGGTGGCGCGGGCGAGGCACCAGCGCACCGCGTGGCCGCGGACCAGCGCCGGGAACGTGCGCAGCGGGCCGAGTTCGGGCTCGCCCGGCGTCAGCAGGGCGGCGAGCAGGTGGCTGGCCGGGTGGTCGTCGCGGTCGGCGGCGACGAGGCGGCGTTGCCGGGCTTGGCCGCTGTGGCTGCGATCGGCGTCGGCGGGCGGTGGCGTCCCGTTCGTCGCCGCAGCGGCCTCGAGCAGCACGGCGAGCTCGCCGGCGCCGCCGAGCCAGGCCAGCTTCGCCGCTTCGCGGGCGCCGTCGGCATCGCCGCGGTGGCCACGTTCGAGCGTGCGCGCGAGCCAGTGTTCCGGAGCGTCGAACGGCAGCCGCGCGGCGAGTTCGGCGAAGGCCTCGGTGCGCAAAGCCAGCGGGGCCCGGCCCGCTGCGAGCAGCGCCAGCACGAACTCACCACCCGCGGCCGCCGGCG
>JAEUHT010000302.1 GCA_016793265.1 Planctomycetota bacterium | reverse complement strand
CGTCGGCGCCGGCTGCAGTGGCAGCAGTGGCCTCGCGCACCTCGCTGCCGTGGGGGAACCGTGGGCCGGCAGCACGTTCCGGGCGGTGGCCACCGGGGTGCCTGCCAATGCGGTGGTCGTGCGGGTGCTCGGACCCGGTCGTGTCATGACGCCACTCACTAGCCTGCTGCCGTTCGCCCTCGCGGGCTGCGCGCTGCTCGTTGTCCCTGACCTGCTCGACCTGCACCTGCCCGGCCCCACCACGACGCCGCTCGACCTCGTGCTCCCGCGCCAGCCCGCCCTGGTCGGCCTCGAAGTCCTGCAGCAGGCCGTGGTCATCGAGTTCGGCGCCAGCGGCAGCGCCGTCGCCGCGACCAGCTCGAACGCGCTGCGGCTGACCATCGGCGGCTGGTGACCCGGATCGCCCGGTGGGCGAACCCGGTCCGGCGTGGCGGCCCTTGGCATCGGGCGATAGCCTGCGCGCCACATGGTGCACGTCGTCTTCGCCATCCCGTTCGCGATGGAGAACACGCTGCGGTTCGCGCGCGCGGCGGCGTCGCTGCCCGGCGTGCGGCTGAGCGTCGTCTCGCAGGATCGCGCCGACCGGTTCCCGGCGGACTTCCGCGAGCTGCTGGCCGGCTTCGAGCAGGTAGGCGACGCCATGGACCCGGAGCAGCTCGGCAACGGCGTCGAAGCGCTCGGCAAGAAGGTGGCGCCGGTGGAGCGGCTGCTCGGCATCCTCGAACCGCTGCAGGAGCCGCTGGCGCTGGTGCGCGAACGGCAACGCATCCGCGGCATGGATGCGCCGACCGCGCGCAACTTCCGCGACAAGTCGCGCATGAAGGACCTGTTCCGCGCCCACGACCTGCCGTGCGCGGGCTACCGCCTCGTCGGCAGCGTCGCCGAGGCGCTCACCTTCGCCAACCAGGTCGGGCTGCCGGTCGTCGCCAAGCCGCCGGCGGGTGCCGGCGCCAAGGCCACCGCGCGCTGCGACACCCTCGAGGACCTGCAGAAGTTCCTGCGCCAGGTGCCGCCGGCCAAGGGCAACGAGGTGCTGCTCGAGGAGTTCGTGCGCGGCCGCGAGTTCTCGTTCGACTCGGTGACGCTGCACGGCCGCCACGTCTTCCACAACATCAACTGCTACTACCCGACGCCGCTGGAGGTCATGGAGAACCCGTGGATCCAGTGGTGCGTGGTGGCGCCGCGCGACTGCGAGGCGACGGAGTTCCAGGCCATCCACCGGCTGGGGCCGCGCGCGCTCAGCGTGCTCGGCATGTGGACGGGCATGTCGCACATGGAGTGGTTCCGCCGACACGATGGCTCGATCGCCATCTCCGAGGTCGCCGCGCGACCGCCGGGGGCGCAGTTCCTGTCGCTGATCAGCTACGCCTGCGACGTCGACATGTACCGCGCCTTCGTGCAGCTGATGGTGTTCGAGACCTGGGAGGCCACGGCGCGGCCGTTCGCGGCCGGGGCCGCCTACCTGCGCGGCCAGGGCGGGGCCGGCAAGACCGGCCTCGTCGTGCGCGCCGTGCACGGCCTCGACCAGGTGCAGCGCCGATTCGGCGAGCTGATCGTCGAGACGCGGCTGCCGCGGCTCGGCCTGCCGCCGAGCACCAGCTACGAGGGCGACGGTTACCTGATCGTGCGCCACCCCGACACCCGCGTCGTCACCGAGGCCGTGCAGGCGATCGTCGCCACCATGCGCGTCGAACTCGGCGCCGCCACTTCCTGATCGAGATGCCGATGAACGTCGTCTTCCTGAGTCCCGGATTCCCCGCCGAGATGCCCCTGTTCGTGCGTGGCCTGGCCGCGGTCGGCGCCAAGGTGTTCGGCGTCGGCGACCAGCCGCTGCAGGCGGTGCCGAACGAAGCGCGCGAGGCGCTGAGCGACTACCTGCAGGTGCCGAGCTTCGACGACGAGGGCCGTGTCGTTCCGATGCTGCGCGACTGGCTGCGCGGCCGCAGCGTCGACCGCGTCGAGTGCATGTGGGAACGGCTGATGTACCTGGCGGCGACGCTGCGCGAGGCGTTCGCGGTGCCGGGCATGTCGAAGCAGCAGACGCGGATCTTCCGCGACAAGGAGCTGATGAAGCAGGCGGTCGAGAAGGCCGGCCTGCGTGTGCCGCGCCACCAGAAGGCGCGGTCCTTGGCCGAGGCCTGGGCGGCGATCGAACACGTCGGCTTCCCGGCCATCGTCAAGCCGATCGACGGCGCCGGCAGCAAGGACACCTACCGCTGCAACGACCGCGCTGAGTTCGAGACCGCGCTGTCGATGACCAAGCACCTGGCCGAGGTCTCGGTCGAAGAGTTCATCGAAGGTGAGGAGCTGACCTACGACACGGTGTGCGCCGATGGCCGCATCCTGTTCGAGAACGTCGCCTGGTACCGGCCCAAGCCGATGATCCTGGCCCAGAACGCCTGGATCTCGATGCAGAACATCGTGCTGCGCGACCTGACGCAACCGCTGCCGCGGCCCGGCGTGGAGCTCGGCCACGGCGTCTTGCGGGCGCTCGGCTTCCAGACCGGCTTCACCCACATGGAGTGGTTCCACACGCCGACCGGCGAGGCCGTGTTCGGCGAGATCGGCGGCCGGCCGCCCGGCGCGCGGCTCGTGCACGCGATGAACTACTCCTGCGACATCGACCTGTTCCGCGGCTGGGCCGAGGCGACCTGCTTCGGCCGGCTGAGCCAGGACACCAGCAAGAAGTACAACACGGCGATGGTGTTCAAGCGCGCCGACGGCGAGGGCCGCATCCGCGAGCACCGTGGCCTGCAGGAACTCGTGCAGCGCTACGGCCCGCACATCGCGAGCATCGAGCTGACGCCGATCGGCGAGCCGAAGCGAGACTGGAAGAAGGTCGTCGTCGGCGATGGTTGGATCGTGGTGCGCCACCGCGACCTCGAGCCCACGTTGGCGATGTCGGAGCGCTTCGTCAACGATCTGCGCATCGTGGCCGGATGAAGCCGTTCGCCACCAAGCTCTGGGCGCTGCTGGTGCTGGGCGCCGCGGGGCTGCCGGCCTGCAGGCAGCGGGCGGCGGCGCCGGCGGGTGGGCGAGCGCGCGAGCCGATGCCGGTGCAACTGGCGACGGTGGCCGCGGTGCCGCTGCCGACCAAGGTGGCGGTGACCGGCGTGCTGGCGGCGCAGGAGGAGCTCGTGCTCGGGCTCGAGGTCGCGGGGCGGCTGCAGACGATCGTGGTCGACGTCGGCGATGTGGTCGACGCCGGCGCGGTGATCGCCGCGCTGGCGCCGCGTGAGTACGAACTGGCGGTGCAGCGCGCCGAGGCGGCGCTGGTCGCCGCGAAGTCGCGGCTCGGCACCGTGGCCGGCGCCGATCCGGCGGCCGGAGGCACCGCCGGCGAACGCGCCGCGGGGCTCGACCTCGACGGCCTGCCGGCGGTGCGTGAAGCCCAGGCGGTGGTCGTCGAGGCGCGGCTGCAGCGCGACCGCACGGCGACGATGGTGCAGCAGAAGATGACGCCGGAGAGCGCTTACGACAGCGCCGCGGCGGCGCTGGCGGTCGCCGAGAGCCGGCTGCTGCAGGCCCGCGACCAGGCGCGCACGTGGCTGGCCGAGGCCGAACTGGCGCAGATCGAGCTGCTGCAGGCGCAGAAGCGGCTCGCCGACAGCGTGGTGCGCGCGCCGTGGGCCGGCCGCGTCGCCGTGCGCCACGCCACGGCCGGTCAGGTGCTGGCCAGCGGGGCGCCGATCGTCACCCTGCTGCGCATCGACCCGCTGCGCCTGCGGCTGCGCATTCCCGACCGCCTGGCCAGCGAGACGGCGATCGGCCAGACCGTCGAGTTCACCGTCGACGGCCGCGACGACGCCGTGCGCACGGGCACCATCGTGCGCGCCGGTCCGGCGATCGAACGCGGCGATCGCACGCGCCTGCTCGAGGCGGCGATCCCCAACGCGGACGGCGTGTTGTTGCCGGGCGGCTTCTGCCGCGCGCAGATCGTCACCGCCGCGGCGGCGCCGACCCTGGTGGTGCCGAAGGCGGCGGTGTTGTCGTTCGCCGGCGTGCACCGCGTCTTCGAGGTCCTGGTCGGCCCGGACGGGCAGGCCCGCGCCCAGGGGCGCGTCGTCGCGCCTGGGCGCGACCTCGGCGAGCGCATCGAGCTGCGGTCCGGCCCCGCCGTCGGCACGCGCATCGTCGCCGATGCCACCGGCCTCTCCCCCGACCAGCCGGTCGTCGTACGCGAGTGATGCCGTGCTGAAGCTCGCCGAGACCTGCATCCACCGGCCGGTGTTCGCGACCATGCTGGTGATGTTGATGGTGGTCGCCGGCGCCGTCGGCTTCCACTTCCTCGCCGTCGACCGCTACCCGGCGTACGACCTGCCGACGGTGACCGTGCGCACCGAACTGCCAGGCGGCGCGCCGGAGGAGGTCGAGGTGTCGGTGACCTACCCGATCGAGGAGGTCGTCAACACCGTCGAGGGCATCCGCGAGCTGCGTTCGATCTCGGGGGCGGGCACTTCGCTGGTGCTGATCACCTTCGAGCTCGGCCGCGACGTCGACACCGCGGCGCAGGACGTTCGCGACCGCATAGCCCAGGTGCTGCGGCGGCTGCCCGACGACGTCGAACCGCCCGTGGTCGGCAAGTTCGACAGCGACAGCGGGCCGGTGCTGACGGTGGCGCTCGCCGGCGACCGCCCGCTGCGGGAGCTGACCGAGTTCGCCGACAAGCGGCTGAAGCGCGTGCTCGAGCGCGGCCGCGGCGTCGGCGAAGTGCGGCTGGTCGGCGGCCTCGAGCGCACGATCAACGTCTGGGTCGACGCCGACCGCCTCGCCGCCTACGAGTTGCCGGTCGAGATGGTGGCCAGCGCCATCGCGGCGCAGAACGCGGACACCCCCGGCGGCAACGTCACCGGCGAGGACACCGAGCGCACGCTGCGCACGCTCGGCCGCGTCGTCGACCCGCGGGCCTTCGACGGCCTGATGATCACGCGGCGCAACGGGGTGCCGATCGAGCTGCGTGACGTGGCGACCACCGAGGACGGCACCGCCGAACCACGTTCGTTGGCGCGCCTCGGCGGGGTGCCGACGGTCGTGCTCGAGGTGCGCCGGCAGTCGGGCAGCAACACCATCGCCGTCATCGATGGCGTCAAGCAGGCGCTCGCCGGCCTTTGCGAGACGCTGCCCGCGGACCTGCGGCTCGAGATCGTGCGCGACCAGTCGCGCTACATCGAGGCGGCGCAGCACGAGATCGAGTTCCACCTCGTCGTCGGCTCGCTGCTGGCGGCGCTGGTGGTGCTGGGCTTCCTGCGCAGTTGGCGCGCCATGCTGATCGCCGGCGTCGCCATCCCGGTGTCGGTGATCGCGACGTTCGGCGTCATGTGGGTGCTCGACTTCACCTTGAACGGCGTCACCATGCTGGCGCTCGTGCTGATGGTCGGCGTCGTCATCGACGACGCCATCGTCGTGCTCGAGAACGTGCAGCGCTGGGCGGACGAGAAGGGCGTGACGCCGTTCGTCGCCGCGCAGCAGGCGGTGCGCGAGATCGCGCTGGCGGTGCTGGCGACGACGCTGAGCCTGGTCGTGATCTTCGTGCCGGTGTCGTTCCTGTCGAGCATCACCGGTCGCTTCCTCTACCAGTTCGGCATCACCGCCGCGGTCGCCGTGCTGCTGAGCCTCGTGGTGTCGTTCTCACTGACGCCGGCCATGTGCGCGCGCCTGGTGCGGCCGGCGCCCGGCGCCAGCCGCCGCCACGACGGGTGGTTGGAGCGCGGCTACGCGGCGGCCCTGCGCGGGTGCCTGCGCCACCCGTGGGCGGTGGTGCTGGCGAGCCTCGCCGTCGTCGCCAGCCTGGTGCCGCTGTCGTCGGTCATGCGCCAGGACTTCCTGCCGACGGACATCGACGAAGGGGAGTTCGAGGTCAGCGTCAGCGGTCCCGACGACGCCAGCCTGCCGGCGATGGAAACCGTCATGCGCAGCATCGAGGCCGAGCTGCAGCAGGTGCCGGAGATCACGACGGCTCTGACCCAGGTCGGCGGCGGCTTCCTGAGCGGCTTGTCCAACGGCAGCGTCTACGTGCGGTTGTCGCCGCACGCCGAGCGTTCGCGCTCGCAGGCCGCGGTGATGAGCGAAGTGCGCGGGCGGTTGCGCAAGCTGACCGACGTGCGCGTCTCGGTGCGCAACCAGCGCAGCTTCAACCTCGGCGGCGGCCCGTTCCCGCTCGACTTCGTGATCCGCGGTCCGGACCTGCCGGCGCTGGCCGACTACAGCGAGCAGCTGCGCCTCGCCGGCATGAAGCTCGGCACGATGGTGGACCTCGACACCACGCTGCGGCTGCGGCGGCCGGAGCTGCGCGTGCGCATCGACCGGCCGCGCGCCGCCGAGCTCGGCGTCTCCACGCGCGACGTCGCCACCGCGCTGCGCCTGCTCGTCGGCGGTGCCAGCGAGGCGTCGCGCTTCCGCGACCCCCGGCTCGACGAGGAGTACGACGTGCGCCTGCGGTTGCGGCAGCAGGACCGCGACCGGCTCGACCGCATCGAGCAGCTGCTGGTCGGCCGCGGCGACGGCGGCACCGTGCGCCTCGACAACCTGGTGCAGATCGAGCCGGCGTTGACCTCGTCGCGCATCGATCGTATGGACCGGCAGCGGCAAGCCAGCGTACGCGGCAGTCCGGCGCCCGGCAGGGCGCTCGGCGATTGTGTGCAGGACCTGCGCCGGCTCGTCGCCGAGATGAACCTGCCGCAGGAGTACAGCACCGCGGTGGGCGGCAGCGCGCGCGAACTCGAGGCGACGCGGCTCGAGTTCGTGTTCGCCTTCGTGCTGGCGCTGGTGTTCATGTACATGATCCTGGCGGCGCAGTTCGAGAGCTTCGTGCAGCCGCTGATCATCCTGCTGGCGATCCCGGTGGCGGCGCCGTTCGCGCTGCTGTCGCTGCTGCTCGCCGACCAGACCCTGAACCTCTACTCGGCGCTCGGCATGCTGGTGCTGTTCGGCATGGTCAAGAAGAACGCCATCCTGCAGGTCGATCACCAGAACCAGCTGCTGCGCGCCGGCGGGCGACCGTACGACGCCATCGTGCAGGGCAGCCGCGACCGTCTGCGGCCGATCCTGATGACGACGCTGGCGTTCGTGGCCGGCATGCTGCCGCTGGCGCTCGGTGCCGGCCCCGGCGCCGAAGAACGCAAGGCGATCGCGGTGGTGGTGATCGGCGGGCAGACGCTGTGCCTCGGCTTGAGCCTCGTGCTGACGCCGGTGGTGTCCTGGCTGTGGCTGCGGCGGCGTCCGGGCGCCGGGGCAAAGGCCGCCTGAGCGGACGATTCCCGGCCGCCGGGCTTCGCACCGGGAGCGCCGGCTCCGTAGCATGCGGCGCTCGTTTCCCGAGGATCGCCCATGACCAAGAACCTCGCCGCTTCGCGGCTGTCCAGCTTCTGCCGCGGCCTGCTCGCGGCCACCACGCTCGCCTTCTGCCTCGCGCCGGCCGCGGCGCAGACGCGCAAGGAACTCGGCCGCATGTGGACCTTCGAGGCCGCCCCGCTCGGCTGGTTCCAGCAGGCCTACGACTTCACGCCGACGCAACAGTGGCTCGACCACGCCCGGCTCAGCTCGCTGCGCCTCGGCCAGCGCAACGACAAGGGCGAGATCTCCTACTTCTGCAGCGCGTCGTTCGTCAGCGACCTCGGCCTGATCATGACCAACCACCACTGCGCGCGCGACTCGATCGTCGCCGTGCAGGGCAAGGAGGATTGGCTCAAGGACGGCTTCTACGCCGCCGCCTACGACAACGAGCTCAAGGTGCCGGGCCTCGTGGTGTCGCAGATGATCAGCCAGCGCGACGTCACCAAGGAGGTCAACGAGACCTCGGCCGAGGCCGTCAAGGCCAAGGCGGAGAAGGAGCAGCCGGAGCTCTCGCACCAGGTGATCGCGCTCTACCAGGGCGGCAACTACCAGCTCTACAGCTTCCGCATCTGGGACGACCTGCGCCTCGTTTGCGCGCCGCACGGCCAGAGCGCCCACTTCGGCGGCGACGACGACAACTTCTGCTACCCGCGCTGGGGCCTCGACTTCACCTTCCTGCGCGCCTACGTCAACGACAAGCCCGCCGACACCAAGGCGACGCACTTCTCGTGGCGCACCGAAGGCGCCAAGGAAGGCGAGCTGGTGTTCGTGACGGGCAATCCGGGTCGCACCGGTCGCCTGCAGACCTATGCGCAGTGTGAGTACCTGCGCGACCACGTCTACCCGGGCCAGCTCGATCGGGTGCACAAGATGCTCGCCGACCTCAACGACAAGGCCAAGGAGAGCCCGGAGAAGGAGAAGGAGCTGCGGGCGCAGATCCTGCGCTTCGAGAACACGCGCAAGGCGTTCCAGGGCTACCTCGACGGGCTGCGGAACCCGCGCGTGATGGCGATCAAGCAGAAGGCCGAGACCGAGCTGCGCGAGGCGGTGGCCGCCAAGCCCGAACTGCAGGAGCAGTACGGCGACGCCTGGGACAAGCTCGCCGCGCTGCAGCAGGAGAAGGCCGAGGCCGCCGGCAACCGGCAGAAGCTGATGGACCTGACCAAGGCCGAAGCCGAGCAGCAGAAGCGCATCGGCGAGGCGTGCTTCGCGGTCTACGGCACGTCGATCCCGCCGGACGCGACGATGTCGCTGCGCATCAGCGACGGTCTGGTCAAGGGCTACGCCATGAACGGCACCCGCGCGCCCTACTTCACGACCCTCTACGGCCTGTTCGCGCGCCACCAGGAGTTCGGCGGCGTGCACCCGTTCGACCTGCCGAAGGCCTGGCTCGACAAGGAGAAGCAGCTCGACCTGAAGACGCCGTTCAACTTCGTCGCCACCTGCGACATCATCGGTGGCAACTCGGGCTCGCCGATGATCGACAAGGACCAGAACGTCATCGGCCTCGTCTTCGACGGCAACATCGAGATGCTCGGCAACAACTACGTCTTCGACGACGAGGTGTCGCGCACGGTGTCCGTGCACCCGGCGATCATCATCGAGGCCCTGCGCAAGATCTACGGCGCCGGCCGCATCGCCGACGAGCTCGAGAAGAAGGCGGCGAAGAAGCGCGGCGGCCGCGCCGGCTGAGCGGCCGCGCCGGCAGGCGACAGGCGGCGCGCGGTGCTTCAGCGCGGCTTGTCGCCGTGCTGGTGGAACATGTAGGCGCCGAAGGCGATGCCGAAGAAGCTCAGGAAGTAGACCGCCGGGAAGAAGATCACGTGCTCGAGCCAGATCAGCCAGAACTGCTGCGCGGCCGAGCCGACCTCGAGCGGCGGTGAGAAGGTCGCCTGCGTCATCGGATTGACGATGTCCTGGATCGTATGCACGTCGAGGCAGGTGCCGAGCTCGTGGTCGCTCGCGTACTTGCTGAACACCGCCGCCGGCAACCGCGCCAGCAGCGTGCCGGCGCTGATCGTCAGCAGCAGCGCCGGGAAGCTCTTCGCCTGCTTGCCGGCGAGCAGGGCCATGGCGAGGCCCGCGGGCCACAAGAAGCGGTCGAGGCCGACCGGCTGCACCAGCGCCGACGGGGCGGCGAACCACTGCATGCCGAGCCAGCCGGCGGTCGCCGTCCAGGCGAACAGCAGCGGCAGCACCAGGGCGTTCTTCGGCGCCCGGCGGCCGAGGCCGAGCAAGATCACGACCCAGAGCGCGGCGAAGCCGGTGTAGACCAACGGCCACTGCCAGCCGGGGGCCGCGAAGGTGCCGGTCGGAAAGGCCACCATGCTGACCTCGAGCGCGGAGCCCTGGTAGCCGGCGTAGGTGTGCACGGTGTTCAGCGGCGCGGCTTCGCCGAAGAGGCCGCGGCCGAGCGAGGCCAGCGCGGCGACGACGAGCAGGATCAGGGCCGGCCGGCGCAGGCCCGGCAGGGGCAGGCCGAGACCGAGGCAGAGGAAGGCGGCCAGATGCAGGCAGACGAGGGTTGGCTCCATGTCGTGGGACCGGCAATGCCGATCGGGGCCGGGGTTTTCCCGGCCGGCCGGCCAGGAAGCCAGAGTTTTCCCCAGGCCGTGCTTGCTGGCCTCCGATGGCGTCGCTACCTTCCTCCGCCTTCCTACATCGTCGGGTCGGCGGGCGCATGGCGCCCGGCGGTGCCGCACGGATCGGTGAGCAGGTTTTTTATGACGAAGCAGAAGACCAAGAAGGCGGTGGTCAAGCGCATGAAGCTGACCAAGACCGGCAAGGTCAAGTTCCGCCATGCGTTCACGTCGCACCTGATGGTGCGCCGCACCTCCAAGCGGAAGCGCCAGCTCCGCCAGAAGGGGCTCTGCGTGGGCAAGATCGCCGTCAACATGGCGAAGTGCTTGGGTGGGAGGTAATCGAGCATGAGTCGCGCCACGAATGGTCCTGCCACCCGGCAGCGTCGCAATCGCACCCTGAAGGCCGCCAAGGGCTATCGCCAGGGCCGTCGCAATCTGTTCAAGATGGCGAAGGTCACGGTGATGCGCGCGGAGGTCTACGCCTTCGCCGGTCGCCAGCAGAAGAAGCGCCAGTTCCGCTCGCTCTGGATCACGCGCCTGACCGCAGCCCTGAAGCCGCTCGGCCTGCGCTACTCGGCGTTCATCCACGGCGTGCAGAAGGCCGGCATCAAGCTGAACCGCAAGGAGCTCAGCGAGCTGGCGATGCACGACCCGGCGACGTTCGAGTCGATCTGCGGGCAGGCCCAGAAGGCGCTTGCCTGATGCCGGTGGGGGTCGTCGCGCCGCGGCGCAGCGACCTCCGTCACCACACGGTCCGTCTTGCTCACGACGGCGCTGGCGAGCCCGCGGCAGACGCGCGGCGGCCCAGCGCCGTCCGGCTGTACCCCCGAATCGTCCATGGACACCCTGGCTCAACGTGAGACCTGGTTGGCCGCGATCGCCGGCGCCCACGACGCGGCGCAGCTCGCGGCCGTCGAGACGCACCTGTTCGGCCCGAAGGGCGTGGTGCTCGAGTTGGTGCGCTCGGTGACGAGCCTGCCGAAGGAGCAGCGGCCGGCCTTCGGCAAGGCGGCCAATGCCGTCAAGCAGGAGGTCGAGGCGGCGCTGGCGGCGCAGCGCGAGGCGTTCGCCCAGCAGGCGCTCGCCCGCGAGCTCGGCGCGGCGGACTTCGATCCGACCGAGCCCGGCCCGCGCCGCGCGCGCGGCGCCCTGCACCCGATCACGATCGTGCAGAACGAGCTCGTCGACCTGTTCACGAGCCTCGGCTTCCAATGGCAGGACGGGCCGGAGGTGGAGTCCGAGTACTTCAACTTCGACGCGCTCAACATCCCGGCCGACCACCCGGCGCGCGAGAGCCAGGACACCTTCTGGCTCGAACCGCACGCCGGCCTCGGCAAGAACCTGCTGCGCACGCACACCTCCCCGGTGCAGGTGCGCACGTTGCAGCGCGCGGTGGCGCAGGGCTTCGAGCCGCCGCTCAAGGTCATCGTGCCGGGCCGCTGCTTCCGCAGCGAGACGGTCGACAAGAGCCACGAGCACACCTTCTACCAGATGGAAGGGCTGGTGGTGGACCGCGTGCGCGGCGAGCACGGCGTCAGCACCGCCAACCTGATCCACACCATGAAGACCTGCCTGCGCGTGATCCTCGAACGCGACGTGCAGGTGCGGCTGCGGCCGGGCTTCTTCCCGTTCGTCGAGCCGGGCTTCGAGCTCGACGTCAACTGCCCGTTCTGCAAGGGCCAGGGCTGCTCGGTCTGCAAGCAGTCGGGTTGGATCGAGATCCTGCCGTGTGGCATGGTGCACCCGAACGTGCTGCAGAAGGGTGGCCTCGATCCCGAGCAGTTCACCGGCTTCGCCTTCGGCATGGGCCTGCAGCGCGTCGTCATGCTGCGCTACGGCATCGACGACATCCGCCAGTTCATGGGCGGCGACCTGCGCTTCCTGCAGCAGTTCCCGGAGGTGGCGCGATGAAGCTCTCGCTGCGTTGGTTGTCCCGCCACGTCGACCTGACCGGCATCGAGCCGAAGCAGATCCTGGCCGACCTGACCATGAGCACGGCCGAGATCGAGGGCCTGCACCGCTTCGGCGACTGCCTCGAACCCTTGGTCGTCGGCCATGTCCGCAAGCGCGACAAGCACCCCGACGCCGACAAGCTGTCGGTGTGCCAGGTCGACCTCGGCGACGCCGGCGGCGTGCTGCAGATCGTCTGTGGCGCGCCGAACGTGCAGGCGGGCCAGCGCGTCGTCGTCATCAAGCCCGGCGATACGCTGCCGGCGGGCGGCGGCAAGGGCGCGCTCAAGATCAAGGTCGGCAAGATCCGCGGCGTCGAGTCGCACGGCATGATCTGCTCGGAGTCGGAGCTGGGGCTGTCGGAAGAGCACGACGGCATCCTCGTGCTGCCGCCCGACGCGCCGATCGGCGCGCGCTTCATCGACGTGCTGCCGGTGCAGGACTGGGTGTTCGAGATCGACAACAAGTCGATCAACCACCGCCCCGACCTGTGGGGTCACTACGGCTTCGCGCGCGAGCTCGCCGCCATCTACGGCCGCGAACTGCGTCCGGTGGTCGCGCCGGCGCCGTTGCCGTCGCCGGCGCAGTCCGGCGGCAAGCAGGTCGAGGTCCGCATCGACGACCGCTCCGGTTGCCCGCGCTACTGCGGCCTCGTCATCGACGGCGTCACCGCCGGGCCGTCGCCGCTCGAGCTGCGTTGGCAGCTCGCCGCG
The DNA here is from genome assembly GCA_016793265.1 of Planctomycetota bacterium. Classification (GTDB taxonomy): domain Bacteria; phylum Planctomycetota; class UBA1135; order UBA1135; family UBA2386; genus JAEUHT01. Next base: position 7,744 of record JAEUHT010000302.1, on the reverse strand, counting down.
GTCGGCCAGCGCGCGATCAACCTGCCGGTCGACCTGACCAACTTCGTCATGCTCGACCTCGGTCAGCCGATGCACGCGTTCGACGCCGTACACGTCGGCAAGGGGCCGATCCGCGTGCGCCGCGCCAAGGCCGGCGAGAAGATCACCACGCTCGACGGCCAGACCCGCACGCTCGACGGCGAGGACCTGCTGATCTGCAGCGGCGACACCCCGGAGGCGCTCGCCGGCATCATGGGTGGGGCCGGCACGATGGTGGCGTCGACGACGACCAGCCTGTTCCTGGAGTCGGCCAACTTCCACGCCGCCACGATCCGCCGCACCAGCATGCGGCTCGCGCTGCGCACCGACGCCAGCGCGCGCTTCGAGAAGGCGCAGGACCCGGCCAACGCCGAACTGGCGGTGCACCACTTCCTGCACCTGCTGCAGCAGTACTGTCCGACGGCCGTGGCGGCGGGCCCGCTGGTCGATCCAGCCGGCTTCCGCTACGAGCCGAAGCACGTCACCCTGCGCCGCACGCGGCTCCTGCAGAAGCTCGGCATCACGCTCGAAGACGAGCAGGTCGCCGGCATCCTGCGTTCGCTGCAGTTCCACGTCACCGTCACCACGACCGGCTTCGACTGCGGCGTGCCGAGTTTTCGCGCCACCAAGGACATCCACATCGAGGACGACCTCATCGAGGAGGTCGGCCGCATGTTCCGCTACGACAACATCCCGGAACGGCCGCTCCACGGCACGGTGGCGCCGCCAAAGCGCAACGAGGAGCTGTTCCTGGTGCGCCGGCTGCTCGAGGTCGCGTGCCTCGAGCTCGGCTGCAGCGAGGCCTACAACTACAGCTTCGTGCCCGACGCCGTGCTGACCGGCTGCGACGCCCTCGGCCACGCCTACGTGCGGGTCGCCAATCCGGTGGCGCCCGAGATCACGCGCATGCGCCGCCACGTGTTGCCGAGCCTGCTCGCCAGCGTCGCCAACAACCTGCGCCAGCACGCCGAAGTGCGGCTGTGTGAGCACGGCAAGGGCTACCACCCGGAGATGCCCGACGACCACAAGCTGCCGCACGAGGTGCGCGAGCTGGCCTTCGTGTTTGCGCGGCGCGACGGCCCGCACCCGTTCGGCGAGCTGCGTGAGGCGCTGCGCACGCTGCTGCTTCGGCTCGGTTACCCGGTCGAGATGCAGCGCGTCTGGCACGGCAAGGACCAGCCGTGGGTGCACCCCAACCGCGCCGTCGCGCTCGACCGCGACGGTTCGCCGGTCGGTTACCTCGCGCACCTGCACCCTGGCATCGCGCGCAGCATGAACCTGCCGCTGCAGACCGCCATCGCCTGCATCGACGTGCGCGCGCTGCACGCCAACGGCCGCCGCATCGCGCGCTACCAGGCGGTGCCGACCTTCCCGGTGCTGCCGGTCGACGTCGCGCTCCTGGTCGACGAATCGACCCAGGTCGCCGCGGTCGCCGAGTTCTTGCGCACGATCGGTCGCAAGCTCGTGCGCGACGTGTCGCTGTTCGAGGTCTACCGCGGCGAACGGCTGCCGGCGGGCAAGAAGAGCCTCAACTTCACCGTCACGCTCGGCGCCGACGATCGCACCCTGACCGACGAGGACGAGGGCAAGTACCTCGGCAAGGTGCGCGAGCAGGCGGCTTCGATCGGCGCCGAGATGCGCGGGTGAGCCGTGCTGCTGCGGACCGGCCGCGCTCAGCCAGCGGCGCCGCGCAGCACCACCAGCAGATCGCGCACGAAGCGCCCGGTCAGACCCCACAGCAGATGCTCGCCGATCGCAAAATGCGGCAGCAGGCGCGGCGGCCGGCCGTCGCCGGGATCCCAGCTGCGTTCGTGCCAGTTGGCGTCGTCGAGCAGCGACCGCAGCGGCACGCGCAGCACGCGGGCGACCTCCTTGGCGTCGGGCAGGAGCGGCACCGGCGCCACGCGCGCCACGACGCAGTGCACCAGCACGTGCGACGAGCTCTCCCGCGGCGGCAGCTCGCCGAGCGGCGTCACCGCGGTCGCGGGCACGCCGATCTCCTCGTGGCATTCGCGCAGCGCGGTGGCGAGCGGCGATTCGTCGCCGTCCTGCATGCCGCCGGGGAACGCCACCTGGCCGGCGTGCGTGCGCAGCTCGGCGTTGCGCACCACCAGCAGCAGGTGATCCTGACCGTCGACTGCGACGAGCGGGCACAACACGGCGGCGCGCGCTAGAGTCGTGCGCCGCCAGTCGCCGATCGGCGCGAGTTCCTGGCGCAGTTGTTCGTCGGGGGTCGCCACGTGCCGCCATGTTGACGCACGTTCGTGGTGGACTCCAGAGGTGCCTCGATGAGGAACACACGAGTTTCCAGGCCCCGCGCGCGCCGCCGCGATGGTACAGCGTGGCCCTACGTGGCCCGGCTCGCCCTGCTGCTGGCCTCGCTCGGGCCGCTCCTTGCGCAGCAACAGCAGCAGCGTCAGGTCGAGACCGTGCTGAACTGCCTGCGGCAGCCCGACGGCGACCGGCTGGCGGCGCCGGTGCTGCGCTTGGTCAAGCCCGACGATCGTGCCGCCGTCGCTACGGCCGTGGTGCGCAGCCTCAACCAGGAACCCGGCGACGTGCTGGTGGATCGTCTGCTGGCCGCGGCGACCGCCGCGCCGGCCTTTGGCGTGGTGCTGCTCGACGTGGCGCCGAAGCTCGTCGACCCCGGGATGGCCAGCGAACCCCGGCACTTCCGGTTGCTCGAAGAGGTGCTGCCGTTCGCTACCAGCGAGCAGGTGCAGCGGGTGCTGGACGACCTGCGTCGTGCGGCGCCCCGCCGCGCGCCGCAGTCACCGTTCACCGGCCGCCGCCTGGATTGTGCGTTCCGCTATGAGCTACGCGCCGCCGAGCTCTCGAGTCCGACCGCGGAGGCTCTGGCGGAGCGTGTCTACCGGTTCTGCCAGCATCGGGACTACGCCTTCCATGGCTGTCGCCTCGTCGACGCCGACGTGCGCTTCGTAGCCGTCGAGGCCAGGCTGCTTGCCGACCACGACCGCGACGACGGCACCATTCCGGCGGCGGTAGAACGCGAGGTGCGGCGGTCGCTGGAGCTGGCGGAGCCGATGTCCGAGTGGCCGACGGACCCGCTGTTGGCGCAGGCCTGGCTGCTGTCGCGCCAAGAGCCATATTCCCGTCCCGGGCGCTGGGGCCTGCTGGGGACCATCGGTCGGGCCGATGCCCTGCAGCGTGGTGCCGCGCTGCAGCAGCTGCTGCTGGTGCCGCCGCGCGCCGCCGAGCGACGGCTCGTCTTCTTGCTGGCACAGCAGCTCCAGCACGAATCGCCGGCGACCGTGCGGGCGTTCCTGGCCTGGGCTGCGTCCGGGAGCGAGGCCGAGCAGATGCGCTGGCCGGTGCAACGCGTGGCGGCTGGATGGGCGCCCGAGCTGCAGGTGGCGGCGCTGGCCGCGTTCGGCCGCTTCCGCTCGCCGCGTGATGAGGTCGTGTTCGCCTTCAGCGGCAGCCAACCGGTGAACCTGAGCCTCGGCCCGGACCTCGCCATCGAGTGGTTGGGCAGGCGCTTGCAGCGGCTCGTCGAGTCGCTGCGCCATCTGCCGCTGGTGTCGATCGCCGAGAGCGAGGCCGCCGCGCGTCTGCAGGTGCTCTACGGCGATTGGCACGACCTCGCGGCCGTCGAGTCGCCGGCGGTGCTGGCGACGCGGCTGGATCACCACCTCGCCAATAACACGGGAAGGGCCAGTGGCCTGCTGCCGCGGCTGCTCAGGCATTGCCTGACCGCGACCGGCGGCGATCCGGCGCTGGCGCGGGCGGTCGGCCTCGCGGTGCTGAGCTCATCCCGCAGCATCGACTTTCCGGGCGAGTCGGTGCCGACCTGGGCCGGTGTAGGCCTGCCTGAGGGCAGCCGCATCGTGGTCGGCGGCGATGCCGCGGCCTGGCAGGAGCTCGCCGCGATCGCCGGCGAGACACCGTTTGCGTTCGGCATGGCGCCGACGCCTCCCGATTGGGCCGCCGCCGTCCGTTTCGCCGCGCGCGACCGCTCTCAGGCCCTGAGCCTCGACGAAGTGCGGGCCCTGGGGTCGTTGTGGAGCGAGACCGGCGCGTTGGTGCGTGTGCACGAACAGGGCCGGCTGCTGTTCGAGCCGGTGGCGGCACAGACGGTCGGCGACCGCTTCGCCTGCACGAGCTTCGTGCTGACACCAGTGCGAACGGGGGGCGGCTGACGCATGCAGGTGCACCTGATCGACGGCACCTACGAGCTGTTCCGCAGCTTCTACGGAGCCCCTTCGGCGACCGCCCCGGACGGGCGCGAGGTCGGCGCCGTGCGCGGCCTGCTGGCGAGCCTGGTGTCGCTCTTGCGCGAACCGGGCGTGACGCACGTCGGCATCGCCTTCGACACCGTCATCGAGTCGTTCCGCAACCAACTGTTCCACGGCTACAAGACCGGCCTTGGCATCGACCCGGCGCTTTGGGCGCAGTTCCCGCTGGCCGAACGCGCGGCGCGGGCGCTCGGCCTCTGCACGTGGTCGATGGTGGAGTTCGAGGCCGACGATGCGCTGGCGACGATGGCGGTGCGGGCGGCGGCCGAGACGCGCGTCGACCGGGTGTCGCTCGCCACCCCCGACAAGGACCTCGCGCAGATGGTGCAGGGGGAACGGGTCGTGCAGCTCGACCGCCGGAAGAAGGTCGTGCTCGACGCGGCCGCGGTGCGGGCGAAGTTCGGCGTCGGCCCCGGTTCGATCCCGGACCTGCTGGCGCTGGTCGGTGACGAACAGGACGGCATCCCGGGGGTGCCACGCTGGGGCATGAAGTCGGCGGCGACCGTGCTCGCGCACTACGCGCACCTCGAGGCGATCCCGGCGGCGCCGGCGGCGTGGTCGGTCGAGGTGCGTGGCGCCGAGGCGCTGGCGGCGAGCCTCACCGAACATCGGGAAGCGGCGCAGCTCTACAAGCTGCTGGCGACGTTGCGAACGGACGTGCCGCTGGCCGAGTCGGTCGACGACCTGCGCTGGCGGGGGCCGGCAGCAGACCTCGACGCGCTGCTCGGCGAACTGGCGTTCGAGCGGCTGCGCGAGCGGGTGCCCTCCCCGCCTACCGCACCTGCAACACCGCGACCTTGAGGTAACGCGTCTCCGGGCACTCGAGCGCGACCGGGTGGTCGGCGCCAGCCGAACGCAGCGCCAGGATGCGCACGTCGCGGCGCGCGGCGGCGGCGGCGTCCCGCAGCATGCGCAGGAAATCGCCTTCGCTGACGCTGCCGGAGCACGAGCACGTCACCACGATGCCCGAGCGCGCCACCTTCTCGAGGCCGAGGCGGTTGAGATCGAAGTAGCGCTGCATGCCGGTCTCGAGCTCGTCCTTGTGGTGCACCCACTTCGGCGGGTCGAGCACCATGAGGTCGTGGGCGCCGGTCTGCGCCTGCCGCAGGAAGTCGAAGGCGTCGGCGTGTTCGGCGACGAGGCGCAGGTTGTTCTGCTTGGCGTTGTGGCGCGTCTGTTCGACCATCACCTCGTCGAGGTCGCAGGCCAGCACCTTGGCGGCGCCGCCGCTGGCGGCGTTCATGGCGAAGCCACCGCTGTTGCAGCAGAGGTCGAGCACGGCGCGGCCCTTGGCCAGCGTGCGCACCAGCAGCCGGTTGTCGCGCTGGTCGGCGAAGAAGCCGGTCTTGTGGCCGGTGCCGGCCTCGACCGCGTAGCCGAGCCCGTGTTCGTGCACGGTGCAGGACACCGCCGCCGGCCGCGGCAGCTTCTCCATGCCTTCGCGTTCGGCCCAGTCCTTGTCCTGCATCAGCACGAGGCGGGCCTGTGGGTAGCGCCGCAGCAGCCACTCGCCGAGCGGTTCGAGCTGCTGCAGCATGCCGAGCGAAGCGACCTGGGCGACCAACGCGGTGCCGAGCTTGTCGAGCACGAGGCCGGGGAAGCCGTCGGCCTCGGCGTGCACCAGCCGGTAGGCGTCGGTCACCTGTGGCAGGTTGAGCGTCTGTTCGCGCAGCAGCACCGCCTGCCGCAGCGCCTCGACGAAGTGGGCCTCGACATCGGTGACGACGTCGTCGGCGAACATGCGCAGCGCCAGTTCGGCGCGCGGATTGTAGAAGCCGGTGCCGACCAGGCGGCCGTCGCGGTCGCGCACCTTGCAGGCGCCGCCGGCCGGCAGCCGGTCGTCCGGCTTCTGGATCATCTTGCGGTAGAACCACGGATGACGACCGTTGGCGCGCACCTTGAGCCGCAGCTCGGGCAGCGGGGCGTTGGTCTTGCGGGCGGCGCTCATCGGCCCGTCTTCACCGGGGCCGGCGGCGGCGTGCGCGTGGGGCGCGGGTGCTGCCGGAGCTGTTCGAGCAGGATCTCGACGCCCTTCTCGAGCTGCGGGTCCTTGCCCTGCAAGACCGCGGCGACGTCGTTGTCGACGACGACGTCGGGGTCGACGCCGTGGCCTTCGATCGTCCACTCGGGCCCGGGCTCGGTGTTGCCGAACTCGGGCACGTTGACGGTGCCGCCGTCCATCAGCATGCCGCGGTTGGTGATGCCGATGATGCCGCCCCACGAACGTCTGCCGACCAGCTTGCCGAGGCCGGCGCGGCGGAACATGGCCGGGAAGATGTCGCCGTCGCTGGCGCTGTTCTCGTTGAGCAGGCAGACCAGCTCGCCGTCGAACAGGGCCTGCGGGTAGGGGCGATAGCCGCTGGTGCGGCCGAAGGTGCACATCAGCAACTGCCGCTGCAGGCGGTTCAGCACCATCTGCGAGACGTTGCCGCCGCCGTTGCCGCGGTCGTCGATGACGAGGCCCAGCTTGTCGCGCTGCGGGTAGTACTGCTTGATGAACTCGCGGATGCCGTCCTGGCCCATGTCCGGCAGGTGGATGTAGCCGAGCTTGCCGCCGCTGAGCTCGGCGGTGCGTTCGCGGTTGTGCTGCACCCAGCGCAGGTAGTGCAGCTTGGCCTCACTCGCGGTCGGCGTGATGCGCACGCGCCGGGCGCCTTCGAGCTGTGGTCGCAGGTTGACGGTGAGTTCGATCGAACGACCGGCCTTGCCGCGCAGCAGCCGGTACGGGTTGACCTCGCCGGTCAGCTCGTCGTGTTCGATCGCGAGCAGATACTCACCCGGGCGCAGGTCGACACCGACCGCGGTCGCCGGCGACGCGTACATGGCGTCGTCGTTCTCGCCGCGCAGCACCGACTGGATGCGGTAGCGGCCGAAGGCCGCGTCGAAGCTGAGGCGCAGGCCGGGCAGCGCCGCCGCCGGCCGCGGTGGGATGTCGATGTCGCCGCCGGTGATGTAGGCGTGGCCGACGTTGAGCTCGGCGATCATCTCGCCGATCACGTAGTTGAGGTCGCTGCGGTGGCGCACGAACGCCACCAGCGGCGCGTAGCGCTGGCGCAGCTCGTCCCAGTCGTAGCCGTGCATGTTGGCGACGTAGAAGAAGTCGCGGTAGCGGCGCCAGACCTCGTGGAAGATCTGCCAGTACTCGTCGGCCGGCACGCGCTCGACGGTCAGCTGCTGCAGGTCGAGCGTCTTCTGGCCGTCCTTGCCCTTCAGCGTCGGTTCGGCGACGGCGAAGCCCTTGTTGGTGCGCACCAGCACGTGGCCGAGGTCGGGCGCCAGCGCGTAGCCGCGGACGTCGTTCGCGATCACCTCCGCCTTGCGCTCCTTCGGGTCGAAGCACATCAGCGCGGTCGGCTGGTCGCTGGCGCGGCCGTAGAACGAACCGCCGCTCTTGGTGTAGAGCAGCGTGTCCTTGGCGGCGACGAGGCCACCCAGGGTGTCGAGCTCGACCGGCAGCGTCTCGACACGAT
>JAEUHT010000252.1 GCA_016793265.1 Planctomycetota bacterium | reverse complement strand
GAACCCGGCCGGGCCGTTACCGGTGCGCGCAGGCGCCACCGGTTCGGCCGGGATCTGGTGCGTGGTCGTGCTCATCCGGCCCTCCCACGGTGGGCGGACGGCTCGGCGACGCGTCCGGTGGGGACGGGGAGCGCCGGCCCGGGCCGCGGCGGCGCGACCACGGCGGCGCTGCGGTGGTCGCCGGCCGCTGGTCGCCCACCTTCGTTCTGCAGGCCGCCTTCGTTCTGCAGGCCGCCTTCGCTCAGCAGGCCCCCGCCTTCGCTCAGTAGGCCCATGTCCCCGAGGATGCGGTCGACGGCGTCGACTTTGTGCAGTTGCTTCGCCGCGCTCGCCATCGCCAGCAAGCGCGTTGGGTCGTCGAACAACGCGGTCAGGTACTGCCGCAGCGTCTCCGGGTTCAACTGCGGCTCTTCGATCACGATCGCCGCGCCCCGATCGGCGAGCACGCGGGCGTTGTGCAGCTGCTGGCGGTCCTTGTGGTGCGGGTAGGGCACGATCACGGCCGGTCGGCCCACCGCCGCCAGTTCGGCGACGGTGGTGCCGCCGCCGCGGCAGATGACCAGGTCGGCGGCCGCCAGCATGCGGTCCATGTCGAGCGCCACCGGACGCACGTGGGCGACCAGCCGGCCCCCGGCGTAGAGCACGCGCACGGCTTCGTCGCGGCCCATGCCGGCCAGGTGCAACACCTGCAGCGGCCGGTCGAGGGCGAGCAGCGCGCGCGGCACGATCTGGTTGAGGCTCTGCGCGCCCTGGCTGCCGCCCGTCACCAGCACCACAGGGGCCTCGGCGTCGAGCCCGAGCATGGCGCGGGCCTCGGTGCGGCTGATGCTGCCGATGCCGCTGCGCAACGGCGTGCCGGTGAGTACGAACCGCGGCCTCTCCGTTGCCCCACCCGCAGCCGCTACGGTCGCGAACGGCAGGCCCTGATAGACGCGGCGCGCGAAGCGCTGCAGCCAGCGGTTGGCGCGACCCATGACCGCGTTCTGTTCGAGCAGGTAGAGCGGCAGGCCGAGGCTGCGAGCGGCGAGCCCGACCGGCACCGACGGCCGCCCCCCGGTGATGACCACGTCGTCGATGCCGTGTTCGCGCAGCAGCCGCCGCGCCGCGAACGTCGCCCGCACGAGCCAGATCGGCAGGGCCAACCGGGCGCGCGCCGCCGGAGGCAACCGGACCTCACGCACGTCCGGCAGCTCGCGGCGCAGGATCTCGCGTTCGACCTCGCGCCCCTCGGTGACGAGCAGCGGCAGATGCCCACGGCCGCGCATGGCGCGGGCGAGCACGAGCGCGGGCATCAGGTGCCCGCCGGTGCCTCCGCTGACGAGGCAGACACGGCGCACGGTGGTCACTTGGCGGGCAGCTTGATCTGCTGACCGAGCTGGAGCTTGGTCGGGTCGACGCTCGGGTTGAGCTGCTTGATCTCGTTGACGCGCTTGGTCGAGCCGAGTTCGAGACGCGCCACGCGCTCGAAGGTGTCACCCTTGCGGATCGCGTAGAGCCGCGCGCCGTCGGCCGTCGCGACCACGGCCGCTGCCGGCGCCTTGTTGGCGTCGGCGTCGACAGCCTTGGCCGCGGGCAGCTCGAGCACGGTGCCGACCGCCATCTTCTCCGGCTTGACGCTCGGGTTCAGGCGCTGGATGTCGCGCACCCTGCGCACGTCACCGAGCTGCGTGCGGGCGATGCTGTCGAAGGTGTCGCCGGCCTTGACCTTGTAGGTGGCCTTGGTCGCAGGCGGCGCAACCTCGGTCCGGGCCACCTTCGGCGGTTCGTTGTTGGCGACTGCGACCGGATTGGCCGGGCCTGGCGTGGCGTTGCCGGCCGGCGCGTTCGCCGGCTGACTGCGCGGCTCGGGGTCCTTCTTCGGCGACGGCGGCGTCTCCGGGTTCCAGAAGGCGTCGAGTTCGTCTGCGGGCAGGCGGGCAGCGCCGCTGCCGGCCCCGATGTTGGCGACCGGCTTCAGGTTCGCCGGATCGACGCTGGCCGGCACCTTGAGCGGCGGCTGCGATTGCGGCAGAACTGGCTGCTCGCTGCCGCCCCAGATGGAGACGCCAGCGATCAGGAAGATCAACAGACACAGGACATAGAGGCCGTACTTCTCGAGCTGGCCCATCGCACACACCCTCCCAAACCTTCGGAACCGAGAAACTGGACCGGCCCCGCTGCGCACGCGCGCACCGGAGCCGCAGGGAAATCAGGAAACCGCACCTGCGTCGATCGTGGCCTCGCCGGTGCGATCCGTTCGCGCCGCGTTGCCGATCAGGCCGACCGCCGCGAGACAGAACATCAGGCTGGTGCCACCCGTACTGACGAACGGGAGATCGATGCCTTTGGCTGGAGCCCACCCGCTGACCACGAGCAGGTTCATCGCCGCTTGCATGCAGATCATCAGAGCGTAGCCGCAGATGAGGTAGCGGAGAAACGGATCGCGCACTTTGCAGACGAGCCGGTAGCAGGCGTAACCGAACACGCTGAAGGCGAGCAACACGAACGCGGAGCCGAGGAAGCCGAACTCCTCGCCGATGATCGCGAAGACGAAGTCGTTGTGCGCCTCGGGCACGTAGTTCATCTTCATCCAGCCCTGGCCGAGGCCGCGCCCGAACGAGCCGCCCGAACCGACGGCGATCAGCCCGAGGCCGACCTGCGACTGCGGCTTGGTGTGCAGGAAGTCCGTCAGCCGGTTGCGCACGTAGTCGTGCTGCAGCGCCACCGCCAGCAAGCCGGCCAGGGCGACGACCCCGAAGCTGGCGAAATAGCGCAGGCGCACCCCGGCGATCAGCGCGAGGCAGCTCGCCAGCACGATCACGATCAGCGCGTTGCCGTTGTCAGGTTGCAGCGCCAGCACGCCGGCCAGCAACACCGTGCAGCCCATCGCCGGCACGAAGCCGGTGCGGAAGCGGTCGATGCCCGCCCCGGCGCGCGACAACAGGGAGGCGAGGCAGAGCACCAGGCAGATGCGCGCCGGCTCGACCGGCTGCAGCTGCAGGCCGGGCAGCCGGATCCAGCGCGAGGCGCCCTTGACGTCGGGGGTCAGGTGCGGCAGCAGGCAGGCGGCGGCGGTGACGAAGAACGCCGGCAACGCGAAGCGGCGCAGCACGCGCATCGGCGTCAGCGCCGCCACCAGGAACGCGACCAGCCCGGCCAGCAGCTTGCTGCCCTGCTGCTTCATCGCCTGCAGCGGCCCGACGTCGACCTGGGCGCCGCGCACCGACACCGCCATCACGAGGCCGAGGCAGCAGAGCGCGACGGTGGCCACCATCAGCCAGTCGAGCTCGCGCAGGTGCGGGCGGTTGGTCAGCGGCTTCGGGGGCGACAACGCGGTCATGGATGACGACTCAACGGACCTTGAACAGGGCCAGGCTGCAGAGGGCGAGCAGGGCGGACACCACCCAGGTGCGCACGACGACGCGGGTCTCGGGCATGCCGCCGAACTGGAAGTGATGGTGCAGCGGCGCGCAGCGGAACACGCGCTTCTTGCGCAGGCGGAACGAAGCCACCTGCACGATCACCGACAGCGCCTCGACGACGAAGACGCCGCCGACGAAGAGCAGCACCAATTCGGTGCGACTGACCAGCGCGGCATAACCGAGCGCGCCACCGAGGCCGAGGCTGCCGACGTCGCCCATGAAGACGAGCGCCGGCGCGGCGTTGAACCACAAGAAGCCGAGCGCGCCGCCGAGCAGCGCCGCCATCATCACCGCCATCTCGCCGGCCCCCGGCACGTGCGGCACCAGCAGGTACTGAGCCCAGTCGACGCGACCGACGGCATAGGTGATCACCGCGTAGGCGATCGCCGCGGTGGTGATGCAGCCGGCAGCCAGGCCGTCGAGGCCGTCGGTGAGGTTGACCGCGTTGGCCGACCCGGTCAGCACCAGGATCGCCAGCAGCAGGAACGGCACGCCGAACCAGACCGTCAGGTCGGCGGCGAACGACTTCGCGAACGGCACGTAGAGGTGCGGGCCGCCGAGGTTGTCCTGCAGCCCCGCGGGACCGAGCAGCCAGAGGGCTACCAGCAGCGCGATGACGGTCAACGCACCCTGCTTCTCGCGCTTGCTGATGCCGCGCTTCTTGCCGTCGTGCAGCTTGACCCAGTCGTCCCACAGGCCGACCGCGGCGAAGCCGGCCACCAGCACGATGCCCGGCAGCGAGAAGCGGTTCTGCCCGTCGAAGCGCAGCCACATCGCACACGCCACCAGGATTGCGCCGATGACGAACAGGCCGCCCATCGTCGGCGTGCCGCGCTTGTGGCCGTGCAGCTGCTCGAGCGTGGCCGAGCCGGTGCCGTCGATACGCTCCTTGACGCCGAGCTGGCCGAGCCAACGGATCACCATCGGCCCGCACAGGATCGCCAGCAGGAACGCGGTCACGGCGGCGCCCGCGGCCCGGACCGAGATGTAGCCGAACAACCGGCACACGTCGTCCGAGAACAACCAGGGCGCCAGCCATTGCATCATGTCAGGCGTTCTCCTCGGCGCGCGCCATCGGCGCAACCGGCAACTCGCCCACCAGGCGATCGACGAGGCGGTCCAGCGCGACCCGGCGCGACGCCTTGCACAGCACACGATCGCCTGCGCGCAACAGCGAACGCAGCAGCAGGAACGCCGCATCGGCGTCGGTCGTGCGGTGCACGTTGGCGGCCGGCATGCCGGCGGCCACGGCACCATCGGCGATCGGCCCGGCGCCGGCGCCGACGACCACGAGCTGGTCCTGCCTTGTGCGCTGCACCTCGGCGCCGAGGCCCCGGTGCAGGCTCTCGCTGGCGTCGCCGAGCTCGAGCATCTCGCCGAACACGACGATGCGGCGGCCGCCGCCGCCGAGCCCGGCCAACGCCTGCAAGCCAGCCGCCGCCGACTGCGGGTTCATGTTGTAGGTGTCGTCGAAGATCGTGACCCCGGCCACGACCTTGGGCTCCATGCGGCGCGCCGCCGACGGCACCGTCGCCAGCGCCTGCAGCACATCGTCCTCGGCGACGCCGAGGCGGTGGGCGGCGGCGATCACCGCCAGCGCGTTGTAGACGACGTGGGTGCCGAGCCGCGGCAGCGTCACCGGCCGCTGCCCCTGCAGCAGGAAGGTGGTGCCCAGCGCGTGGAAGCGCAGGTCGGTGGCGAACCAGTCGGCCTCGCGCGTCACGCTCGTGAACTGCACCTTCGCCGCGGTCAGCGCCGCCATCTCGCGGCAGGCGGCGTCGTCGCCGTTGAGGATGGCGAGGCCGTGTTCGGGCAGGCCGGCGATCAGCATCGACTTCTCGCGGGCGACGCCCTGCAGCGAGCCGAGGCCCTGCAGGTGCGCCGGGGCGACGCAGGTGACGATGCCGATCTCGGGGCGCGCCACCGCGGTCAGCAGTTCGATCTCGCCGGGCGCGTTGGTGCCGATCTCGACCACCGCGGCGCGGGTCTCTGGGCCGATCGCGAACAGCGTCAACGGCACGCCGATCTGGTTGTTGAACGAGCCCGGCGAACGTACGGTCGGCATCGCCGCGGCGAGCACGGCGCCGAGCCACTCCTTGGTCGAGGTCTTGCCGCACGAGCCGGTGATGCCGACGACGTGGGCACGGTGGCGGCGGCGGTGTTCGGCGGCGAGGTCCAGCAGCGCCTTGCCGGTGTCCTCGACGCGCACGACGAACGGCGCGGCCGTGCGGTCGAGCCCGACCAGTTCGTGTTGTGGCCGGCTGACCAAGAGCCCGGCGGCGCCCTTGGCGACGGCGGTGGCGACGTGGTCGTGGCCGTCGTGGCTCGGCCCGCGCAGGGCGACGAACAGCTTGCCGGCGCAATCGCCGCGCGTATCGGTGGTGACACCGGTCGCGGTGCGCCCGCGCGCCAACACCTGGCCAGCGGTGGCCCGCGCCACGGCGGCCGCGGTCAGCCACGACGCCCGCGGCGAGCGGCCGCGCCCTTCGGCTTCGGTGACGACACGGCGGCGGCTCATCGGTGCAACCATCCGGCCCCCCTCGCGGCGAGCGCCCGCGCCGCTTCGAGGCGGTCGTCGAACGGCACCACACAGTCCTTGAACACCTGGTAGGTCTCGTGGCCCTTGCCGGCGATCAGCACGGTGTCGCCGGGCTCGGCGGCGGCAATCGCGGCGCGGATCGCCTCGCCACGATCGACGACGCGGTGCACCACGGTCGCGCTGCCGGCGAAGCCGGGTTCGATCTCGTCGAGGATCGCCTCGGGATCCTCGCTGCGCGGGTTGTCGCTGGTCAGGAAGGCGACGTGCGCGAAGCGCCCCACGGCCGCGGCCATCGGCGCCCGCTTGCTGCGGTCACGATCCCCACCGCAGCCGAACACCACCAGCAGGCGGCCCTCGGCGACCTCGCCGAGCGTGCCGCAGACCTTCAACAGCGCGTCGGGAGTGTGCGCGTAATCGACGAAGGTGCGCACGCGCGAGCCACCGGCCGGAGCGTCGACGAGTTCGAGGCGTCCCGGCACCGAACGGGCGTCCTCGAGCGCCGAGGCGACGGTCAGCTCCGAGGCGCCGAGTGACAGCGCCGCTGCGGCCGCCGCCAGCGCGTTGTGCACGTTGTGCAGGCCGACCAGGCGCAGGAACAACTCGACGCTGCCGTTCGGCATCACCATGGTGAAGCGCGTGCCGTCCGGCCCGAGCCGCACGTTCTCGGCGCGGATGTCGGCCTCGGGCGCGAGGCCGTACCAGAGCACGTCGATGCCGGCGCCGATCTTCTCGGCCAGCGCGAACGACGCCGGATCATCGCGGTTCAGCACCGCCTTGGCGCCGTGGCCGAGCCCGGCGAACAACCTCGCCTTGGCCTCGAGGTAGGCGGCCATGGTGCCGTGGTAGTCGAGGTGGTCCTGGGTCAGGTTGGTGAACACGGCGGTCGCGAAGCGCACGCCGCGCACACGGTCCTGATCGAGGCTGTGGCTCGACACCTCCATCACGCAGGCGCTGGCGAAACGGTCCGCCATCTCGCGCAGGTAGCCGTGGATGCGCACCGGGTCCGGCGTCGTGTTCGCCGCCGGGATGCGGCGGCCGCCGAACTCGTAGGCGATGGTGCCGAGCAGGCCGACCTGCCGGCGATCGGCCTGCAGGCAGGCGCGGATCAGGTGCGAGACCGTGGTCTTGCCGTTGGTGCCGGTGACACCGATCACCGACACCGCGCGCGACGGATCGCGGTAGTAGTAGCGGGCGGCGTCGGCCAGGGCCTCGCGCGCGTTCGCCACCACCAGCACCGGCACCGGCAGGGACAGCGCCTCCTCGGCGACGACGGCGACGGCGCCGCGCGCCACCGCCTGCTGCGCGTACAACGAACCGTCGTTCTTGACGCCGCGGATGGCGAAGAACAGGTTGCCCGAGCGC
Source organism: Planctomycetota bacterium (assembly GCA_016793265.1). Classification (GTDB taxonomy): domain Bacteria; phylum Planctomycetota; class UBA1135; order UBA1135; family UBA2386; genus JAEUHT01. Next base: position 1,316 of record JAEUHT010000252.1, on the reverse strand, counting down.
ACCTCGGTGGAATGGAAGGCGAGGCCGTCCACCGCGAGGTCACGCCAACGCAGAACCTCTCGCGGCTGCAAGCAGTCGCGCAGTTCACGCAGTCGTACGAATCCCTGGCCGGACGGGAGTCCGGACGGGTACGCCAATTCAGTCATCTGCCGCCCTACTGACCTTGTCTCTGGGGCTCCCGGCCCCAGCCTGAATCACCAGGAGAACCACCGACCGGCCGGATCTGACCATCCGGGCCGCCAACCGGGTCCTGGCGCAGCTGCTGCCTCTGCTCCAGCTGCATGGCTTGGAGCAAGAGTCGCACCACCGGGGGCGCAGCATAGCTGCCACCGTAGAACCGCGCACTACCGTCCTTCTGCAGGACGCCGACCGCGAGCCAGCGCGGCGCTTCGGCCGGCATCACGCCGACGAAGCTCGCGTTGCGCACGCTCGAACTCGTTCCGTCCTTGTTGCCGACCGTGCTCGCCGCCGTGCCGGTCTTGCCCGCGATCAGGCCGTGGATGTCCACCCCGGCCGACTTCAACACCTCGCGGTGCAGGTGGCTGCCGGTGGCGTGCGGATCGGCGCTGACGACGTCGACCATCGCCGCCTGGATCGCGGCGACCACCTCGGGCCGGAAGCGCGGTCCGCTGTCGCCTCCCCCCGGGGCCGGCAGCCAGCGGCCGTCGACCTCGGCGCCGCGGCAAACGCGCAGCTCGGCCTTGGCGCCGCGGAACAGCCGCAGGTAGGCGCGCGCCATCTGCATCGCCGTCGTCGTCATCTCGTAGCCGAAGCTGAACGAGATGGCGCTGTTGGCCTGGAAGCTGCGCAGCGGCGTGCCGGCGTCGAACGACCGCCGGTTCGGCCCGCCCTTCGCCTCGTGCGGCAGCCGCAGCGCCAGCGATTCGCCGAAGCCGTAGAAGCGCATGTAGTCGCGCCACTGCTCGCGATCGAGGCCGAGGCCGATGTAGGTGGCGCCGATGTTGGAGCTGTTGACCAGGATGCCGTGGGCATCGAGCGAACCACAGGGGTGGTCGTCGCTGACGGCCTTGCGGCGGCCGAGCCGGCCGATGCGTTCGCGGTATTCGGACCCACCCTGCGTGCAGTCGAACACGTGCGACCAGTCGAGGCGGCCGGCCTCGAGCGCATAGGCGAGCACCAGCGGCTTCACGATCGAACCGGGCTCGTAGAGGCTCTGGTACGGCGCGAAGGCGGCGCCGGCGGGGTGTTTCACGTCGTGGCGCCAGGTCGCCGCCGCGAGCACGTCGCCGGTGGCGATCTCGACCAAGACCAAGGCCCCCCACGACGGCGGCGTGCCCTTGGCAACCAGCGCATCG
>JAEUHT010000247.1 GCA_016793265.1 Planctomycetota bacterium | reverse complement strand
GAGCTGGCTGGTGAACTCGGCCAACACGCGCGGTGTCACCCGGCGTTGGCCGAACGGCACCCGGCCGCCCGCCTTGTTGGCGCCGGCGACGGCCGGCACGGCAGCGGCCGGTTTGGGAGCGGGGAGCTTGCGCTGCAGTTTCTTTGGCATCGGCGTCGAGAGGGGCGCGCCATCGTTGCGCATCGCCGCCACCGGGGCAACGGGTGGGCGGCAGGACCGCGCCGCCGTGCACCAGCGGCGGCGGCACGATCAGCCCGGACCCAGCCGCAGCCACACCTCGTGCACCAGCACGGCCACGGACGCCGCGAGCAACAGCCAGGGCCACGCCGGCGGCCGCAGCGACACCGCCGGCGGCCAGCCGCCGCGGTCGTCGGGGCGCTCTTCGCGCGGCAGCTCGATGGCTTCGACCGCGGCATCGTCGGCGGCGTCGACGATGTCGATCACCAGCGCGGTGGCGTTGTCGGGTCCACCGGCGGCGAGCGCCGCGGCCACCAGCGCCTCGGCCGCGGCCTGCGGGGCCAGCCGTTCGCAGAGCCGCGCGAATCCGGCGGGCGGCAGCACGCTCCAGACGCCGTCGGAGACCAGCACGAATCGCTCCCCGGGCGCCGTCGGCAAGCTGCCGCGGTCGAAGTCGCAGCTGGCCTGACCGCCGCCGATGCACTTCGTCAACAAGTTGTCCGGCTGGCGCATGGCGTGGTCGGTGGTGAGCTGTTCGACCTCGCCGCCGCGGCAGCGGTAGAGCCGGGTGTCGCCGACGTGGGCGAAGCTGACCAGCCCTGGCTCGAAGCAGCACGCGGTCAGGGTGGTGCCCATGTCGCGCAGCGCTGGCACCGTCGACGCGGTCTCGAACACGCGCTGCTCGGCGGCGACGAAGCCGGCGGCGAGCAACGCCGACGCGGGCCCGGTCTGGCCATGGTCGAGCACGCGGCTGGCCACCGCGCGCACGGCGCTGCGGCTGGCCTCGGCGCCACCGGCGACGCCACCCATGCCGTCGGCGAGCCCGGCGAACAGCAGCGGTCGCCCGCCGACCGCGAGGTCGCTGCCGAGCAGGAAGTCGTCCTCGTTGGCGAGGCGCAGGCAACCGGTGTGGGTGCAGGCGCCGACCACGACGTGCGGCGGCACCATCATGGCCGGGCTCCCGGTGCGAAGGTGGCCGAGGCGATGGCGCCGCGCTGGGTGCCGACCAGCACCTGCACCAGGCCATTGGCGTCGGCGGGCAGCGCCGCCTCGTAGTGGAAGTTGGCGCCCTGGCGGCGCATCGACGCCAACAACTGGCCGGCGAACGCTTCCGCCGCCGCGGCTTCGCCGCCGCCGCGCAGGCGGGCGATGCTGAGGCTCTCGCCGGCGTCGACGGTGACGACGAAGCCGCCCGGCACGGCGACGAGGCCGATGCGTGCGGCGGCGCGTTCGCGCAGGCGTTGGCGCACGGCCTCGCTCTTGAGGTCGCGCGCCAGCGACAGCAACAACCGTCGCGTCGTCGTGCTGCGCACCTGCCGGCCGACCGCTGCCTCGTCGTCGCCGACCCAGAACGGCGGCACCAGGATCGACGTCAGCACCCCGAGCAGGTCGGTGCGTTCGATCAGGTTGAGGTCGATCGGCCCGGCCAGCAGCAGCGGATCGTGCAGGGTGCCGCCGTTCTGCAGTTCGCGCAGCGTGATGCGCAGCGTCGCCCGCGACTCGTAGCTGTGGTCCGGGATCAGCACGCCGATGCCGAGCAGGAGCCACGTCGCCAGCGTCACCGGCCAGCGGCCGTTGGTGCCCTGGCGCTCGATCGGCCCGTCCTGCAGCTCCTCGACCACGAGCAGCAGGTCGAAGCCGTCGTCGCGCGCCTGCTGCAGGAACTGCAACAGCTCCGGGTCGCCGCGGCCCGCCCGCAGGCGGGCACTCAGGCTGCGGCGGTGCTCGGCGTGCTCGTCGAGCGCGACGCGCTGGTAGACGCCGCCGCGCCGCAGCACGTCGACGACCGCCTCGATCGGGATCATCTCGTCGCCGGCGGCGATGCCGTCGCCGCCGAAGGTGCGTTCGCCGCCGCTGGCCTGGCCCAGGAAGGCGCCACCGGTGACGAGCACGGCGCGGTCGACCGGCGGCTGCCCGGCGAGGCCGTAGAGCTCGTCGACCGGGGTCACGCAGGCGGCGAACGGCGCGCACGCGGCCAGCAGCAGCGATCGCAAGAACCTCATCGGCGGCCTCGCAGACGGGTCAGCACGTTGGCGTCGCCGACGACGCGGAAGCCGATGCCGGCGAGCCGCGGGTCGCGGCCGCCGCCGAGCGGGTCGCGGCCGTCGCGCGGCAGCTGCAGCGTGCGCAGCACCCCGGGCACCGCCGCCGGCAACGTCGTAGTGGTGAAGACGTCGAGGCGGTCGCCGCTGTCGTCGATCAGGCCGTCGCGCTCGCCGCTGGCGAGGCCACGCACGACGCCGAGCTGGCGCACGGGCCCGATCGGGTCGGTCAGCGCGGTCTGCTCGCCGCGGGCGATCGCCAGGGCGCGGCCGAGGTGCACTTCGTGGTCGCGGATCAGCTCGCGCAGCAACATCTCGCCGCCGTCGACGTGCGGCAGGTCGAGCACCCATTCGCGCACGCCGAAGTCGAGGCCGACGAACGGCTCGCCAAAGCGCGTCGGCACCACGTCCCCCATCGAGCGCGCCGTGGCGGCGCTGGCGCGGCCGCTGAGCAGGAAGCCGGCCACCGTCACCGTGCCGCCGCCGGCGACGGCGCCGCTGCACGCCGGCGTCGTCGCACCGGCGTAGGCGGCGAGTTCGAGTTCACAACCGAGCGGCAACCGGCAGGCCTCGGCATCCCCGGCGACCAGCAGGCCGAGCAGTCGCGCCAGCGTGTAGGCCTGGAAGAAGCTGACGCCGCACACCGACATCGTGTCGGTGGTGCCAGCCGGCGCCGGCGGCAGCAGGTTCGCGGCGAGCAGGCGATCCCGGCCGAGCGGGTCGTCGTGGTGCACCAGCGAGAGCCCCGCGACGGCGGCCGGATCACGGGCCAGGAACGCGGCGACGACGGCGCGCGCCTCGCCCCAGGTGAACTCCTCACGCTGCAGCAGGAGGTCGGGCAGGTTGCGCACCGCCACCGCCACCTGCGGCCGGAACGACGGCCGCGGCGGCGCCCCCGCCGGCACCGGCTCGGCGAACGGCTGGTCGGGCGCCAGCACCGGCAGCAGCCGCATCGTGTCGAGCGGCGCCGGCAGCTCGGCGAGTTCGCCGAGGGTGATCGGCTGCAGCGTGCTGCGCACCGTGCGCAGGTGCAGCTCGAGGGCATCCCTGCCGCCGGCCGCCGCCGGGGTCGCCAGGTAGGCCGGCACGGTGCGTTCGAGCTGCGCGGCGAACTCCTCGCGGCTGTGGCCGACGAGCCCGGCGGCGACGCTCCAGATCGCGGCGTCGATCTCGAACAGGGCGATGGCGCGGTCCTCGCCATCGGCGTCGACGCGGCTGGCCGGCACCTCGGCCGCCAGGATGCCGAGCCGCAGATCGGCGCGGTCGGCGTCGGTGTACGGCAGCGGCAGCCGCACGCGGCAGCGCGCCGGCTGACCGAACTCCACCGGCACCTCTTCGCCGATCACCGCCGGCGTCACCTCGCTCCACCAGAAGTCGGCGAGCACGTCGAGTTCCCGATCGCCACAGCGGTGTCGCCGCGTCGCGTCGCCGACCAGCACCCGCAGCGGGCGGTCGAGCACGTCGCGCAGGTTGGCGGTCAGCAGGTTGTGGCCGGGCACCGGCTGCACCTCGGGCAGCAGCGGCGCCGCCGCATCCAGCCCCGCCGGCAGCGACAACGCCACGTCACATCGTTCGCCGAGCCACAGCGTGCCGCGCACGTAGCGCCGCAGCGCCGGATCGAGCCGCCAACCGGGACCGTCGACCAGGCCGCCGCCGCGCGCCGCCAGCGTGCCCGCGGCGAGCAATCCGGGCAGGAAGCGCGAGCCCGGCGCCGGCAGCCGCAGTTCGATCGTGTCCGGCAGTACACGCAGCGGCACCGTGGGCGCCGGCGGCGCCGGGTCACCGTCGCGGCCGCTGACTTCGAGCCGCAGCGTATGCAGGCCCGGCGGCAGCCGATGGAAGGTGCAGCGCCGCGTGCGATCGACGACGGGCGTGATCGACACCGGGCTGGTCGGCTGGCCCGGCGTGGTGGCACCGGCGAGTTCGACCCGCGCGGCGTCGAGGCGCAAGCCGTCGCCGACGCTGGCCAGCACGGAGCCACCCGCGGACGCCAGCACCAGCTCGGCACCGACCTGCACGGCGCCCCGTTCGCCGACGAACTCGACCCGCAGGTCCTGGTCGCGCACCGGCATCACCAGTTCGGGCTCGCCACGATTGCCGAGCTCGTCGAGGACGACGCAGCGCAGGAGCGCCCCTTTCGGCACCGGCAGCGCCGCTTCGACGGTCTGCCACGAGCGCGTCGCCAAGAGCGGCGCGGTCGTCGTCGGGCCGCCGTCGACGACGGCGAGCACGAGCCGGCAGCCGGCCTCCTCGGCAGCGAGGCGCAGGCGCAGGCGCAGCACGCCGGCGGTGCTCGGCAGGAAGCTCTCGCCGCCGCCGCCGCGCAGTTCGAGCAGCCCCGGCGCGGCGACGTCGGCCCGCGCGAACGGCAGCGCTGGCAGCCGCCGTTCATTGCCGGCGGTATCGCGCGCGCGCACGACGACCTCGCCGGCGCCGAGGTCGGCCGTGGTGCCGAGCAGGCGCGCCAGCTCCTTGCCGAGCGCGAAGCGGCCGTCGCGTCCGGCCAGCGGCAGCGCCTGGCCACGGCCCTCGGCGAACTGCACGACCGCCTCCACCACCACCGCGGAGCTGGCGTCCTGCACCGCCCAGTCGAGCGTGCTGCCGGCATGCAGCACGACCGCATCGCCACCATCCCCCGGCCCGTCGCCGGCGTCGTGGCCCTGCAGCTGCGCCCGCAGCTCGGGCGGGTCGTCGTCGATGCGCACGCGGGCGGCGCCGAGCGGGGCCATGCCCGGCACCACGAAGGTCAGGTCGACCGGCCCATCACGCCCCTGGCTGCGCAGCGCCTGCACCACGTCGCTCCATTCCGGCTGCACCGTCGCCAATTCGAGCGTGCCGGAGGCGGCGTCGACGACCGGGCGCAGGGCGATCGAGGTCAGCACCTCGCCGTTGCGGGTCAGGTCGGCGCGCATACGGCGCGCGGCGAAGCCGCCGAAGTGGAAGCCGAGCCGCACCAGCCGTGCCGAACGCAGCTCCTGCACCTTCGCCGCCGGCGGCAGCGTGCTGGTGGCGAGCTCGAGGGCCGAACTCGACACCGGGCGCAAGAACGGCGCCGGCGGTTCGCTGCCGCCGGCGAAGGCCAACACCGCCGCCGCCGCCGCCGCCAGCAGCGCGCCGCGCGTGACCAGCGGCTGCGCCGCGCGCCGGATCACCATGAGTTCGCGGTGCACGGCCGCCGCCGACGGCGGGCGCTGCGCCGGGTCGAGCAGCAGGCAACGCTGCAGCAGCCGCAGCAGACGGCGCGGCACGCCCGGCACCGCGGGCCAGGCGTGCAGCTGCCCGGCGGCGACGGCGGCGGCGGCGGCGCGCGGCTCGCTGGCGTCGATCGGCAGCGTCGCCGTGAGCAGGTACCAGGCCAATGTGCCGAACGAGTAGAGGTCGGCGCGGGCGTCGACTTCGCCGGCGGTCAGCACTTCGGGCGCCGAGAACGCCGGATTGACGAAGCCGGCCAGATCGACCTGCGCCGGGCCGCCCTCTGCCAGCCGCACGCTGCGGGCGATGCCGAAGTCGAGCACCTTGACCTGCAGCGCGCCGTTGCGCGCCGCCACCATCACGTTGCGCGGCGACAGGTCGTTGTGCACGAGGCCGGCGGCGTGGATCGCCTCCAGCGCCTCGGCCACCTGCAGCAGCACGTCGATCGCCTGCGACGGCGGCAGCCGGCCAGCCTGCACGATCGCCTCCAGCGTGGCACCTTCGACCAGCTCCATCGCCAGGTAGGCGACGCCACCCTCGGCGTCGCCGACGTCGAGCAGGCGCGAACAGTGGTCGTTGGTCACCGTCGCCGCGCGGCGCGCCTCGGGCACCAGCGCGCGCCGGTACTCGGGCCGCGCGGCGAAGCGCGGGTTCAGCAGCTTGAGCGCCACCGTCAGCAGCGAGCCGATGTGCTGGGCGCGGAACACGGTGCCGAGGCCGCCGCGGCCGAGCACTGCCTGCAAGCGGTACTTGCCGTCGATGATGGTGCCGAGCAGCGGATTGCCGGCATCGGCTTCGCCGCGGCGGACCGGGTAGTGCACGCTGTCGGTCGGCACCAGCCACGCCCCACAATGGCCGCAGCGCTGCGCCGGCGTGCTGGTCACGCCCTCACACGACAGACAGATCTTCACGCGTTCGCCACCGGCATCGGGGAGCCCGAGCGGAAAGGACCGCCATGATACGCGCGGCCGGTCGGCAGCGGCGGCCTCATGGCTCGCTCAGCAGCGCGCGCCAGACCTCGAACACGGCGCGGTCGCGGATGAAGCCGCGACCGAGGTCCGGGATGCGCACGGTCCAGGCCCTGGTGCCGTTGGCACCGGCGATGGCGAAGCAGACGGTGCCGACCGGCTTGTCGGCGCTGCCGCCGCCGGGCCCGGCGATGCCGGTGGTGGCCACCGCGAGGTCGCTGCCGGCGAGGCGTCGCAGGTTCTCGGCCATCGCCGCGGCGACCGCTTCGGAGACCGCGCCGTGCGCCGCCAGCAGTTCGACTGGCACTTCGAGCAGGCCCTGCTTGACCTCGTTGGCGTAGGCGACGACGCCGCCCTGCAGCACCTCGGACGCCCCGGCGATGTCGGTCAGGCGCGCCGCGATCAGCCCGCCCGTGCACGATTCGGCGACCGCCAGCGTGCGGCCGGCCCGGCGCAGACGATCGAGCACGAGCTGCGGCAGTTCGCACGTGCCTTCGGCGAACAGCCAGGAACCGAGCCGCGGCCGCAGCTCGGCGGCGGTGGCCTCGCAGGCGGCCGCGGCGGCGGCGCGGGTGGCGCCACGGGCCACGATCCGGATGGTCAACAGGCCGCCCGACGCGGTGATGCCGACCGCCGGCTCGCGCCCGGCATGCATGAAGTCCTCGATTCGTTCGCCGAGCGCGGCCTCGCTCGGGCCGAGCACACGCAGCCACGCCTGCGCGATCGGCGCCAGCCCTGGCATCGCCTGGATCGCGGGCAGCACCTGGTCCCGCAGCATCACGTGCATCTCGCGCGGCACGCCGGGCATGGCGAAGAAGCGGGCGCGGCCGATCGTCACGGCGAAGCCCGGGGCGGTGCCGACCGGATTCGGCAGCGCGCTGGCGCCCGGCGGCAGCATCGCCTGGCGACGGTTGCTGTCCGGCACCGGCCGGCCGCGGCTCACCAGCCAGGCCTGCGTCTGTTGCCAGCTCGCCGCGTCGAACTGCAGCGGCCCACCGCACAGTTCGGCGACGACGTCGCGGGTGCGGTCGTCGAGCGTCGGCCCGAGCCCGCCGGTGGCGACGACGACGTCGGCGCGCGCGCAGCAGTCGGCGATCGCCGCGCGCAGTTGCGCCGGGTCGTCGCTGACGACGGTGAAGCGCTGCACCACCACCCCGAGCGCCTCGAGCTGTCCGGCCAGGTACTTGCTGTTGGTGTCGAGCAGGGCGCCGTGGATCAGTTCGTCGCCGATGGCGAGCACTTCGCCGAGCATCATGGTCGGGTCTCCTGCACCAGGACCGGCGGGTCCGACTTCCTGGCGAAGCCGGTCAGCAGCAGGCCGACGCCGTAGAGCACGAGCATCGGCGACGCCATCATCAGCATCGACACCGGGTCCGGCGGTGTCAGCAGCGCGGCGAGGATGAAGATCACCAGCACGGTGGCGCGCCAGTTCTTGCGGAAGCCGGCGTGGGTGACGAGGCCGATCTTCTGCAGCGCCACCATCACCAGCGGCACCTGGAACACGAGCCCCATCGCCGTCGTCAGCGCCAGCAGCAGGTTGAGGAACTGGCCGATGCTCAACATCGCGCCGACCGTCGACGGGTCCATCATGCCGATCAGGAACCGCAGGCTGAACGGCAGCGCGACGAAGTAGCCGAACGACACGCCGCCGGCCATCAACAGCATCATGAACGGGAAGTAGCGGTAGAACAGGCGCCGCTCGCGCTGGTAGAGGCCGGCGGCGATGAAGGCCCAGACCTGCCAGACCACCACCGGGGCCGCCAGCACGAGCGCGAAGACGAGCGCCGCCCACATCCAGACGAAGATGTCCTCGAGGCCGTTGATCGCCACCAGGCTGTAGGGCACCGGATAGCCCGTCTCGTGCTGGATCTCCTGCGGGTACGGGTGCTCCCCGGCGAGGATCATGTCGCGATCGTGGCGGCAGACGTCGAGGTACTTGCGGGTGCGTTCGTCGAGCTCGCGCCCCGCCGCCGTCGCCGCCGCCGCCTTCTGCTCGAGCCCCTCGATGTGCTCGACGAAGCCCATGCGCCACTGCGCGCGGTACGGGCCGACGATGATGTCCTGCACCGACTTCTTGAACGGCATCACCAGGGCGACCGCCGCCACGATCGCCAGCAGCGAGCGGATCAGCCGTTTGCGCAGTTCGTCGAGGTGGTCGCCGAGCGACATGCGCGGCAGGTCCTCGCGTTCGAGGTCCCTCGCCAGGTTCGGATCGTCCAGCCTGACCATCGGGGCGACGACTCTACCAAGGCGCCCGCGCGAGCCCAGCGTCGAGCCGCCGAAGGCTCACCCCCCAGAAGCCGCGAGCGGCAGCGGAGGACAGAGGAACAGAGGAACAGAGGAATGAAGGAACCAGACCCACCAACGACCAAGACGAACCACCCCGCCCACCAACAGCACCCCCCAGAACGCAAACGAGCCGGTCTGCGCATCGCGCAGCCCGGCTCGTTCTCCCCGCTGGTCCGTCTGCGGCCCGTTGCGTCAATCGCCCACAACGTTCTTCCGCAGGACCAGCGGACAACTCTCTGATCCGAGCGCTCTGCGCTCGGATCAGAGCTTGATCAGGTCGCGCACCTTCGGCAGGTAGGTGAACTCGACGCGCAGCTCGGTCGCCTTCTTGAACTCCTCGGTCTCCTCGATCGGGGCGAAGCCGTCGCCGGCCTCGTTGACCGGGTTGTTGCCGATGATGACCAGGTCGACACCCGGCACCATCTTGTCGACGACCTTGTTGCCGAGGCGGGTCAGCAGCTTGGTCAGCTCGGGCTTGTGGTAGGGCGCGCTGAAGGCGCCCATCAGGTAGATCGTGCGCGTCATGCGCGGCGCGAAGAAGTCGTTGTAGAGCAGATCGCCTTCGCGGGCGTAGTCACCGATCGGATCCTTGAAGTCCGACAGCGCGACTTCCGAACGCTCCGGCTCGACGCGCGTGACCGTGGCGTAGCCCTTCACTTCCTTGCTGTTCGGGTTGCGGACGCGGAACACGGTGCCGGCGACGACCAGGTCCTTCTGACCGAGGTTGATGAAGCCGGTGGCGATGCCGGTCTTGGCCAGCAGGATCTTGCCGTCGGCCTCGTCGGGCGGGTTCAGCAGGGCGACGCGCGCCGTCATGGCCGAAGCCTGCATCTGCGCGTCGGCGACCTTCTTGGCCAGCACCTTGGCCTCGGCCGCGAACTGGTCCTTCATGTTGGCCAGCTCCTCGGCCTTCGCCTTGAGGTTGTCCTGCACCTGCGTGATGCGGTTGTCCTTGTCGGCCTTGGCGGTCTCGAAGTCCGAGCGGGCCTGGTCGAGGTTGCGCGCCCATTCGGCGACCTTGCTGTCGACCTCGGTCTTGAGTTCGCGGAACTTCTTGTCGGCTTCGTTCTTGTCGGCCAGCGCCTTGTCGCGCTCGGCCTCGATCTCGGTGACGCGGCGCTTGCTCTGGTTCAGCGTCGTCAGCAGCGAGCCGAGCACGTTCTCGAGGCCGCTGGCCGTCGAGACGCCGGCGTCGGCGCACGCCTTCTCCATCGTCTTCTTGAGCTCAGCGGGGTCCATCACGCCAGGCATGGTCATCGCGGCCTGGCCGTACTGGCCACCTTGGCGGCCTTCGTACTTGCCGGGCTTCTGCACGGCGTCGAACACGTCGGCGATGTAGTCGGTGGTGAGCAGCGCCTGCTCCTTGAGCTGCGCGGCTTCGGTCTTGGCAGTATCCCGGGACTTGATCAACTCGCCGTTCTTGGTCTGGACCACGTAAGCGAACCCCAACGCTCCCAGGAACATCACCAGGAGGAGGAGGAAGAACATGATCGGGACGTGGGCGGCGCCGCTCTGGCGATTGTGCATTGGAACCAACTCCAAGGGGTCTGATCGGTTGCGCCGGTGTGAGGCCGGCGGCGAGGGGAGACTGCGTAGGGCTCTTCGCGAGTCGTGAGGGCTACTGGGTGGCTCGCGTCCCGACCGAGGGCACGGTCGAGAACCAGGCCCGGGAGGGAACTGGGGGGCGCGAGGGGTTCGGGATCTTAGAAAGGGAGGCGCGCCGTGGTCAAGGCATGGCCCACGCACAGCTTGCCGTCACCGCGAGTCTACCCCACCATGCCCACCATGCCGGCAATTCCGGATGCAGCGGGCGCCGAGCCGGCGCCGTTCCGCCCACGAACCCCCGTCGTCATCGGCCTCCTGGGTGGCATCGCCGCCGGCAAGTCGGCCGTCGCCGGCCTGTTCGCGGCCCGCGGCCTCGTGGTTGTCGACGCCGACCAGGAAGCCCGGCAGGTGGCGGCCGATCCGGCGGTGCTGGCCGAGGTGGCCCGCCAGCTCGGCCCCGGGCTCGTGGTCGACGGCCAGCTCGATCGCGCCGCCACCAGCGCCCTGGTGTTCCAGGACCCGGCGGCCCGCGGCCGGTTGGAGGCGATCTTCCACCCGCGCATCCGCGCCCGCGTGCTGCAGGCGCTCGACGCCGCGCGCGCCACCGGCCGCTCGGTGCTGCTGGACGCCCCGTTGCTGCTCGAAGGCGGCCTGATCGCTTGGTGCGACCACGTCGTCTTCGTCGACGCCGCGGCGGCCGTGCGGGCGGCGCGCGCCGCAGCGCGCGGCTGGGCCGCCGGCGAACTGGCGCGGCGCGAGGCCGCGCAGGCGCCGCTCGCCGACAAACGGGCGCGCGCCGACAGCGTGGTGCAGAACGACGGCGACCTGACCACGACCGAAGCCCAGGTGGCCGAGCTGCTCGATCGCCTGGCGACCGCCCGCGGCGGCTGAGCGGCGCGCGATCGGCGGAGCGATGGTGCGGGCCGCGCACGCCGCGGCTACAAAGCCCCCACCGATGACCGCGGCGTCCGATGTCCCGCTGACCCTGACCACGTTGCAGCGCCTGCCCCACGCCGCCCTCGTGGCGATGGCCGCGGCGCGCGGTCTGCCGCTGCGGCCGCAACCGGCGGCCGACACGCTGGTCGCCCTCTTGCTGCAGCACGAGCTGGAGGCCCGCGGCAGCGCCGTCGCCGCCGGCGTGCTCGACCTGCTGCCCGAGGGCTACGGCTTCCTGCGTTCGCCGTGGCGCGACTACCTGCCGAGCGCCGACGACGTGTTCGTGAGCCCCTCGCTCGTGCGCAGCCTCAACCTGCGCCAGGGCCACCGCCTCTGCGGCCCACTGCGCGGCCCGCGCGGCAACGAGAAGTTCTTCGCGCTCGAGACGATCACCACCGTCGACGACGTCGACGCCGCCACGCTGGCGGCGCAGGCGCCGTTCCAGGCCCGCACGCCGATCGTGGCGCAGCGGCCGCTGCGGCTCGCGACGACGACGCCGGCGCTGCGGGCGTTGGCGCAGCTGGCGCCGTGGTGCCACGGCCACCGCGCGCTGGTGCTGACGCCACCGGGCTGGCCGCGCGCCGCATGGCTCACGGCGCTCGCCGCGGCGGTGCGCACCGCCGACCCGGCGCCGTGGTTGTGCCTGTGCCTGCTCGACCAACGCCCGGAGGCCGCCGCCGCCGCGCGCTCGGCGCTCGCCGCGCTGCCGCGCTGCGAGGTCGTGGCGACGACGTTCGACGAAGCGCCGGCGCGCTCACTTGCCGTGGCCGAGCTGACGCTGGCGCGCGCCCAGCGTGAGGTGGAGACCGGCGCCGACGTCGTGCTGCTGGTCGATTCGCTGACGGCGCTGGCGCAGGCCGCGCACGTGGTGCAGCCGGCCACCGGCCGCTGGTTGTGCCCGGGGCTCGACGCGGCGGCGCTGGGCCCCGGCAAGCGCCTGTTCGCCGCCGCGCGCGCGCTGGCCGAAGGCGGCGCCCTGACCGTGATCGCGACGGCCGACGCCGGTGGCGGCAGCATCGACGAGGCCGTCGTGCAGGGCTTCCGCGGCCGCGGCAACAGCGAGGTCGTCGTCGCCGCCGACGCCGACCCGGCGCTGCCGTTCGACGTGCTGGCGACGCGCACCCGCCCCGAGGACTGCCTCGGCGGCGGCCTTGCGCTGGCCACACGGTTGCGGCTCCACGCCCTCGACCCGCAGCAGCGCGCCCGCGCCTTCGCCAGCCTGGTCGAGCTCGATCAGGGCCCCAGGTAGCGCGCGACGTCGCCGGTGCCGGCGCGGTGGCCACGCAGCCCCGCCCAGGTGCCGCGCAGCTTGGCCAACGCCGCGCGCGGGCCGCTCGCCAAGGTCAGCGGCCAGCCGAGCACGTCGAATACGAACCACGCCAGCCAGGCCACCGGCCGGCCGCGCGCCCGCAGGAAGCGCACCGCGTTGCAGGCCATCAGGAACTTGCGCAACGGCGAGCGGCCGCCGCCCGACGACTGCCCGGCCTGATGTTCGACCTGCACCCACGGCAGCCAGACGATGCGGCCGCCGCGTTCCTGCAGCCTGGCGCAGAGGTCGACGTCTTCCCAGTACATGAAGTAGCGGTCGTCGAAGCCGCCGACCGCCATCACGGCCGCGGTGCGGAACAACACGCACGCACACGGCAGGAACGGCACCGCCTCGGGCCCGTGCCGGCGCGACCGCGGCGGCCGGCCATGGCCGATCAGCCGCAGCGCGTTGGGCGCGAAGCCGGTGCGTCCCCCCTCGGCCCACACGGTGCCATCCGGGTGCAGCACGGTCGGGCCGACCGCGGCGACGTGGGGGTCGTGCTGCAGCACCGCGACGAGCGGCGTCAGGAAGTCCGCGGGCAGCCGCAGGTCGTTGTTGAGCACGAGCACGAACGGCGCCCCCACCTGCTGCGCCCAGCCGAAGCCGTGGTTCATGCCGCCGGTGAAGCCGAGGTTGTGCGGCAGCGCGGCGAGTTCGACGCGGTGTCGGGCGCCGGCGGCGAGACGGTCGCGGATGCCGGCCGCGAGCTGCGCCGCGTCGTCGCCACCCGAGCCGTTGTCGATCACCAGGACGGCGAGGCCGGCGACCTCGACCGCGAGCAGGTCGTCGAGGCAGCGCAGCGTCAGCGCCGCGTGCCGCCAGTTGAGCAGCAGCGCCGCCGTCTGCACCGGTGCCGGCTCAGCCACAGAGCCTCCGCACCACGCGCCAGTAGACGGCGAAGAACGTGTCGAGCGCGCGCCGCAGCGTGGCGCCGGCGCCCTGGTCGGCGAGGCCGGGGTTCAGCGTCAGCGGCGCCGCCACCAGCAGGTCGCGGTCGGGCACGGTGCGACCACGCTGCGCCGGTCCGCGCGCGCGCACGGCCTTCGGCAGCAGCTTGAGCAGTTCCCACTTGCCGCCGAGCCACTCGCCGAGATGACCGCGCTTGAGCCCGAACAGCGCGTAGACGACGCCGTAGAGCAGCTGCGCGGGCACGGTCAGGACGAGCGTGCGCCAGCGCATGCAGGTGATCAGCACGTACCAGCGGTTCCTGCTGTGCAGGTAGGTGCGGCGGCCCGGGTAGCGCCCTTCGCCGCGCACCGACAACCCGGCGGTGCCGGCGAGGTGGGTGCAGAGCGCCGTCGGGCACAGCCGCACCAGGTGGCCGCGCATGCGCAGCTTGTAGGAGAACTCGTTGTCCTCGTAGAGGATGAACAGGTTCTCGTCGAAGCCACCGACCTGCTCGTAGGCCTGCCGACGGCACAAGAAGCACAGGGCGATGGTGGCCCCGATCGGCCCGGTCGGGTCCTTCGCCTCGCTGCGGCGGCGATACCAGTTGTGCAGCACGAGCGTGCCGAGGAAGTGCAGGTCGCCGCCGTCGTAGTGCACCACGGCGGGGTCGTCGCCGCACAACGAACGGGCCTGCACGACGGCCGTGCGCGGGTCGCTGGCCAGGGTCTCGCCGAGGGCGCGCAGGGCGCCCGGGTGCAGCACGACGTCGTTGTCGAGCAAGAGGCAGAGGTCGCCCGTGGCGGCGGCGACGCCGACGTTGCGGGCATGGCACGGGCCGGCGTTCCGCCCGGTGTCGATCAGGCGCACGTTCGGGTAGCGGCTCTGCACGAGCTCGCGCGAGCCGTCGTCGGAGTGGTTGTCGACGACGATCACCTCAGCCGGCGGCGGTTCCTGGCCCAACAGGGCATCCAGGCAGGCGGGCAGGTATGCCTGCCCGTTCCAGTTGACGACGATCGCGCTGACCACGAGGGCCCGCATGCTAGCGACCACGGCTGCGGCGGCGGCACGCAATCGGCGGCCAGCGGGCAGGCCAGGCCGCGGTCGGTTCCAGCCGGGTCAGCAGGCAGCGGGCCTTCGCCAGCGGAGTGAGCCAGCGGAGTGAGCCTACGGAGTGAGCCTGCGGAGAAAATCGGGCGGCCGCCCCCCGTCGGAGCGACCGCCCTCCCTTGCACATCTCTCGATCACCAAGGGACGGAGCCTGACGGCCCCACCCCATGGGAATGTCTCTGCGGCGATTGCTCGCCCACCGAGAAGGCGCCGTACGGGGGTCGGCAGGCCGATGGATTCCGGAAAATCTGCGGCCGGCGCCGCGGTCAGCGCAGCGGCGGCTCGAAGTCGGGATGGCGGCAGACCTGGCGGTGCCGCAGGCAGTACGGCAAGGAGCCGAGGGCGGCGAGCGTGGCCTTGAGGCAGATCCAATAGCCCCACTTCACCGCTTTGATGTTGTCGAACAGGCCGATGGTGCCGACCGCATCGGCGACCTCACCACCGTCCTGCTTCTTCTTGCCGCCGAGGCCCTTCCTGAGGAAGCGGAACGGGAAGCTGACCACCTGGCTCCACGGCAGGTACTTGAAGGCGTAGAGCCAGAAGTTGCGCACGTGGTAGTAGAGGCTGCGTTTGCCGTGCCGCATGCCGAACGGGGCTTTGTGGAAGACCTCGATCGACGGCACCATCTTGACCCGGTAGCCGAGGTTGAGCAGCCGCGTCGTCAGGTCGCGCTCGTTGCCGAAGATGAAGAAGCGGATGTCGTACCAACGCGCCTTGCGGATGGCGGCGCCGCGCGCCATCGAGCCGCAGCCGCGGAAGGTCGGCAGGTAACGCTCCTGGTTGATCTTCGGCGAGTCCTTGTACCAGTCCGGCATCTCCGGCTCGATCACCTTCGGCGACAGGATCGCGGTGGTCTCGGGCTCGGTGGCGAACTTCGCCAGCATGTGCTCGACGAAGGTCTTCGGCAGCACGACGTCGTCGTCGAGGATGCCGACGAACTCGCCGCAGGCGCTGGCGAAGCCGACGTTGAACGTCTCGCAGGCGCCGTACTTCGAGTGCGGCATGCGGATCAGCTGCACCCACGGGAACTCGGCCAGCACCATCTCCGGCGTGCCGTCGGTGCTGTCGTTGTCGACGACGACGACCTGATCGGCCTGCACCGTCTGCGCCGCGATCGCGCGCAGGTTGTCGCGCAGGTCGTCCTTGCGGTTCCACACCGAGATGACGAGGCTGACCGTCGGGTGCCTCTTGGCGGCGACGTTCACGGCGCCTCCCGCTGGATCAACCGGTGCAGGCGGTCCTGCAGCGCGTGCGCTTCCCGCAGCTCGTGCGGCCGCAGGTCGAGGAACTGCTTGCCGTAGAGCACGCCCGGGATGTCGAGGTTGACGGTGGCGGCGCGGCAGCGGTGCTCGCTCATGCCGGGCAGGTCGATGTAGACGTTCTGGCTGGCGTAGGCCTGCAGCGCCCAGTAGCAGCGTGCATAGGTGTCGGTGACGTCGAACAAGGAGCCGCCGGGCGGCACGAAGTTGACGCCGTAGCCAAGGCACCGGCAGTCGGCCGGCAACGCGTCGGCAGCGGCGGCGGTGGCGGCGCTGATGGCGCGGTGGTCGCGGTGCGCCTCGCCGGCGTGGAACGAGTAGAGCGTACGCGGCCGGATCTCCTGCATCACGGCGACGACGCGCGCGGTCAGCTCGTCGAGGTGCTCCGGCAGCTCGCCATCGGGCAGCTCCCAATGCCGCGGTTCGCCGACGCCGAGCCGCTGCAGCGCTTCGATGCCCTCGCGGCGGCGCACGGCGCGGATGTCGTGTTCGCGACTCTCGGGGTCGCCCTTGGCGCCGTCGGTGGCATGCACGACCGTGACGGCGTGGCCACGACCGGCGTGGAAGGCCAGCATCGCGCCGGCGCCGATGACCTCGTCGTCGGGGTGCGCGGCGAGCACGAGCACGGGACCCTGCAGCGGGTCGCGCGGCAACAGCGGCGAGAACAGGTGCTTCATCACGAACGGCAGAGGCGGCGGTAGAGCTCGAGGTGGCGCGCGGCGGCGGTGGCGATCGTCGGCAGGCTGGCCGGGATCGCGGCCCGCAGGGCCTGGAGACGGGCTGGGCAGGTTACCAGTTCGCGTAGCACGTCCGCCAACCGGTCGACCGGCGTCACCACGATGCCCGGTGCGGTGGCGCGTTCGGCGAAGGCGCCGCGGTCCGACAACACGGTCGGCAGGCCGTGCGCGAGCGCCTCGTCGACGACGAGGCCGTAGGTCTCCTGGCACAACGACGGGAACACCGCGAGGTGCAACCGCGTCGCCGGGTGCGGGTCTCTCGGCGTGTACTCGCCGTGCCAATGCCAGCGCAGTCCACCCGCCTCGCTGCGCTGCAGGTGGTCGAGCAGGGCCTTGTCGTAGAGGCGCCCGGCGAGGTGCAGTTCGCAAGGCAGACCGCGCACGGCGTCGATCAGCTCGTGCACCCCCTTCTCGGCGACGAGACCGCCGAAGGTGCCGACACGCAGCACCTCTCCGGGCCCGCTTGGCATGGTGCGCGTGCCGGCGGCGACCGGCCGCAGGAGCCCGTGCGGGATCACCTCGATCGGGCCTTCGTACGGCAGGCAGTCGCGCACGAGACGGGCGGCGGTCGCGCTCGGCGCCGTGCAGATCGAGGCCGACTGCACCTCGTGGCGCAGCAGGCGGTCGCGCTCGGCGAGGCGCGCGGCGACGTCGGCGCGGTCGGTCTGCAGCGCGTCGTTGACGCAGGTCACGCACGGCGTGCGGTCGCTGCCGGTCGGGCAGGTGACCCCGCCGTGCGGGATGCGGAAGTAGCGGGCGCAGGTCACCCACAGGTCGTGGAAGGCCATCAGCACCGGGATGCCCAGGTCCTGCGCGAGCTGCGTCACGCCGGCGCCGAGCGAAGCCGTCGAGTGCACGTGCAGCACGTCGGGCCGTTCTCGCTGCAAGAGGCCGCGCACGAGGTCGAGGATGCGCGGCCGCACGAAGCCCTGCCGATCCCATTCGTCCGGCAGCTTGAAGACGCGGTGCACGGTCACGCCGTCGTGCTGCTCCAGCCGCACGTCGACGCCAGCATGCGGCACGTCACTGCCGGCGATCGCGAACACCTCGACGCCGCTGGCGCGCAGCTCGCGCGCCAGCGCGACCTGGACCTGCTCGGTGCCGCCCCACGCCTCCGGCGCATGGTTGGCGCAGAGGAAGCAGACCTTCACGACCACAGCTCCCGCACCGCCTGCTGCAGGTGGTCGAGTTCGGCCTGCCGCCGGCCGGGGTCACCCTGCGTACGGCGTTCGATCTTGTGCCGTTCCTCGCGGATGCGCAGCCGTACGCAGAGGCGCACCCAGGCGCGGCCGATCCAGCCGTAGTGCTTGCCGTAGTAGGCGAGCCGGTTCTTGTGCCAGATCACCAGCATCTTGGCGAAGTTCTTGGTGCTGGCGCCGCGGTGGTGCATGACCTCCGCCTCGGCGAGGTAGTGGATGCGCCGCCCGTTCGCCCACAGCCGCTTGCACAGGTCGACGTCGTTGTAGAACAGCGCCAGCTGCTCGTCGAAGCCGCCGAGCCCGTTCCACTCCGCGCGCCGCATGAGGAACACCGCGCCGGGCGGCTGGTCGACGTCGCGCGACGACAGGTGGTCGAAGTCCTGCATCAGGTAGCGCCGCTGCACCCACGAGCCGGGCCAGAACGTGCCCCACCACGAATCGAAGCACAACGCCGACAGCAGCGTCGGGAAGCGCTGGCAGGCGCGCTGCACGCTGCCGTCGGGGTCGCTGAGGCGCGGCGCCACGGCGCCGTGTGTCTGGTGTTCCCGCAGGAAGTCGACCAGGCGGTCGAGCGCGCCGCAACGCACCTCGGTGTCGCTGTTGAGCGTGCAGACGAACTCGCCGGTCGCCAGCGCCACGCCCTGGTTGTTGCCGGCGGCGTAGAGGCGGTTGTCCTTGTTGCGCACCAGCCGCACCTGCGGGAACGCCGCCGCGATCGCCTCGGCGCTGCCGTCGTGGCTGCCGTTGTCGACGACGATCACCTCGCGCGGGTGCCGCGGCGACTCGGCGAACAGGGCGCCGAGGCAGGCGAGCGTCAGCGCTTGCGTATTCCAGCTCAGCACCACCACCGACAGCACCGGCGTGCTCACGGCACCTTCTCCGCAGCCGGCGCCGCCGGCCGCACCGAATGGCCGAGGTGGCTCTGGCAGTAGTAACGCCAGGTGCCGAGCCGGTCGAAGCGCCCGCCGCTGGTGTCGTAGACGGCGAAGAAGAACGTCGCGTTGACGAACAGCGCGAACGCGGCCGGCGTCGGCGTCCAATGGTCGCCGGCGCCGTAGATGCCGGCGGCGAGGTAGAAGCGCGGGTCGAGCGACATCAGCACGAGGTAGCTGTCGCAGCGCCGCGGCAGCTTCAGCAGCGGCGGCTGGTCGCTGTCGCCGAGGTCGGTGTAGGGCGCCTCCGGCGTGAACTGGCGCAGCTTCTGCAGCCGCGGCGTGCCCTGCAGCCACCGCGTCGCCCGCAGCGTCAGCGCGCCGAGCCAGCCGTACCACTTGCGGTAGTACTTGGCGCGGCTCTCGTGGTGACGTTCCCACATCGTCTTCAGGTCGCTCATGCCCGAGCGGTTGACGAAGTGCACGAGGTGCGCGTCGGGCACCTGCGTGATGGTGCGGCCGGCCTTGCGGATCGCCACCGACAGGTCGGCGTCCTCGAAGTAGAGCGGGTAGCGCTCGTCGAAGCGGCCGATCTGCTCGAAGAACGAACGTTCGATCAAGAACAGGCAGCCCGACATCATCGGCAGCGACAGCGGCCGTTCCGCCTGCCAGGCCCGCCGCCAGGCGCGGGCCAGGCGCCGGCTGTGCCACCGGCTGAGCCGCGGCGAGAACTCGGTCAAGGTCGCCACCCACGCGTCGCCGAGCGTCGGCAGCGTGTTGGGCGGCAGGTGGCCCTGGAAGTCCGAGTCCCAGTAGCCCTTCGGCACGGCGATGCCGATGCGCGGGTCCTGCTCCATCGCCCGCTGCAGCCGCGGGATCAGCCCCGGACCGAACAGCAGGTCCGGGTTGCTGACCAGGATCCAGCGGCCGCGACTGTGGCCGAAGGCGAGGTTCATGCCCTTGCTGTAGCCGCCGTTCTCGCCGTGCAGGATCAGGCGGCCGGCGGCCGGGTCGCCCTGGGCCGCGGCGAGTTGCCGCAGTTCGTGCTCGACGGCGGCGATCGCGTCGGCCGGCCGGTGCGGCGACAGGTTGTCGACGACGATGCACTCGAACGGCATCGGCGAACCGTCGGCGCGCGTCGGACCGTGCTGGCGCAGCGACGCCACCGCGTTGGCGCACTCGCGCCAGGTGTTGTAGTTGACGATCAGAACCGACAGCTCGGTGGGTCTCGGAGGGGCCTCAGTCACACGCTTCTCGGTCCTTGGATCGGCGCGGCAACGGCCGCGGGGCAAGTCGGCGTGCCGGACGGCGCACGGGCGCCGGGCACCACCATGGCATCGGCGATACGGGAAGGGTCAGGGCAGCGGTCGGGTCTCCGGGCGCCGCGGCGGGGTCGGCATCGAGCGCGGCGCCAGGCGCCGCACCAACCGATCGCCGAGCAGCGCTTCGCCTTCGCCGTCCTGGCCGGCCGGCGACCAGTCCTCCTCCTTGGGGTCCAACGAGCGGCGCAGGTCCTTGACGTGCTGCTGCTCGATCACGAAGCGCACCGGCCAGCCGGTGGCGGCGGAGCCCTCGTCGAGCAGCAGCTCGGCGCGCAGCCGGTAGCGGGCCGGATGGGTGTTGGCGAGCATGCGCTGACGCCAGCGCGACTGCAGGATGCCGAGACCACGATCGCTGACGCTGGTGTCGGCGACGAAGCCGCCGGTCCCGGCGACATAGGCGAGGCCGTCGAAACACTCGCCGAAGGTCATCGGATCGCTGCGCAGCTCCTGCCAACGATGCACCGTGCCGCAGGCGGCGAGGCTGGAGACGAGGCAGAGGCACAGCGTGCGGACGGGCGTGTTCACGGCCGGGCGAGTATATCGACGCGCCGTGACGCTCCCGCCGCCTTTCCTGTTCGACCTCGACGGCACGCTCGCCGACACGCTGCCCGACATCGCTGCCAGCGCCAACCACGTACGCGTGGCCCACGGCCTCGGGCCGGCGCCGGCCGACGTCGCCCGCAGCTGGCTCGGCGACGGCGCCCGCGCGCTGCTCAGCCGCGCGCTCGCCGAGGTGCTGCCCGCCGCCGGGCCATCGCGCGAGGCGGCGCTCGACGCCGCGTTCGCCAGCTACGTCGACCACCACCGCGCGCAGTGCACGGTGCACGCGCGGCTGTTCCCGGGCGTGCTCGACCACCTGACCACGCTGCGCGAACGTGGCCACGCGCTGGCGATCGTCACCAACAAGCCCACACGCTTCGCGCGCCCGGTCGTCGCCCACCTCGGCCTCGACCGCCTGTGCGCGGTGCTCGTCGGCGGCGACACGCTGCCGGTGCGCAAGCCCGACCCGGCGCCGCTGCGGCACGCGCTGCAGCAGCTCGGCTCTGGCGGCGACGGTGCGACGATGGTCGGCGACGGCCTGCAGGACCTGCGCGCCGCCAAGCTGCTCGGCCTCTGCACGATCGCCTGCCTGTTCGGCTACGGGGACCCGGCGAAGCTGCGCGCCGAGGGCGCCGACGCCTACTGGCGCGCGTTCGGCGTGCCGGCCTGAGGCTCAGGCGCCGTTGCACTCGGCGTCGAAGGCGTCGAGCTGCACGTAGAGCTCCGCCGAGGCGCGCTTGAGGTCGGCGAACGCGCGCAAGGCGCCGTCCTCGTCGCGTTCGCGCACACATCGGGTGCACGCCGCCGCCGCCTCGTGCACCCGGTGGTGCGGCCCGGCGATGCCGGCGAAGGCAGCGCTGCCGGCGCCGAGGCGCTGGCCGGGGCCGAAGTACCACCGGCCGAACTCGCACTCGTGATCGCTGGCGACCTCGCCGGTGTCGGCGGCGGCGCCATCGGCGATCAGTCGGCCGAGCTTGAACTTCCACTGGTCGTGCGCGGCCTTGATGCGCGTGATGTCGACGCGCTGCACCACAGCGCCGCCGAGCTGCTGCATGCTGCCGCGGAAGCCGTCGGTGACCTCACACAGGGCCTCGCCCACCGTCTTGGCCTCGCGCGCCTGTTCGGCCAGCAGGGTGACGGCGGCGTTGACGCTGCACAGGTTGTTGGCGATCTCCTTGCTCGCCGAGCTCAGGTCGACGAGCCCGGTCGACACCTGTTCGACCCCGGCTTCGGTGGCGTGCATCGCCTGCACGATCCGGTCCATCGACGCGACCTGCACCTCGATCGCCTCGCCGACGCGCGCCGACGCGCGCGAGGACTCCGACACCGCGACCGAGAACGTCTCGATCCAGGCGGTGATGCCGGTGGTGATGTCGCGGATCTGCTCGATGTCGCGGCGCACCTCGGCGGCGGCCGTGGTCGAGCGCCCGGCCAACGAACGCACCTCCTCGGCGACGACGGCGAAGCCGAGCCCGGCCTCGCCGGCGCGCGCCGCCTCGATCGACGCGTTGAGGGCGAGCATCTGCGTCTGCGTCGCCAGCGCGCCGATGGTGTCGACGAAGCTGCCGATGCCCTCGGCCGCGGCCTGCAGGCGCTGGATCTGCTCGCGGCTCGTCCCGGCGAGTCCGAGCGCCTCGGCGGCGGCACCCTGGCTCTTGCGGTTGCTGGCGCTGATGGTGCCCGACTGCGCCTGCGCCGCGGCGACCGCCGCGGCGGTCTCCTGCGTGCGCTGCCGCATCGCACGCGCCGAGGCCTCGATCGTCTCCAGGCTCGCCGCGATCTGCTCCGAGGCCGCCGCCACCGCGTGCGAGTTGTCGGCCAGCGTGCCGGCGGACTTCGCCAGCAGGATGCCCATCACGCTGACGTCGGCCGCCGAGGTCGCGAACGCCTCGCCGCACTTGCCGATGCGGCGGATGCGCCGCATCGCCCTGCGCGCCACCACCGCCAGCAGGTGGAAGCGGTCGAGCAACGCCAGCGTCGCCGTCGCCGCAGCCACCGCCACGGCCGCGCTCGGCGCCGCCAGGCCGTCGTCGATGGCCGCCACCACGCCGATCGTCACCACCGGCGGCAGCGCGAGGGCGACGAGCCATTTGCCGAAGATCTGGAGCCTCTTCATGCCCGGGCATATCCGCCCCCGCCCGGCGACCGCTGAACAGGCAAATGGCAGTAGGGCACGGTCCTGAGCAGGAAGCCATCAGCCCTCGCCGCGGCAGCCTCCGATTCCCGGTGGCCCGGGCCGCCCCCTGGACTCACCACGACCGCCCCGACCGCGGAACGGTCAGCGGAACAGCTTGACCAGGCCCACCGCCAGCCGTTCGTCGAAACAACCGCGATACGCCTGCGCCAGGATGCGCAGCGCGTCGAACACGCCGATGCGCGGCTGCTGGGCCGAGTAGATCTTGTCGAAGGTGTTGACCAGCCCGACGATGCGCGCGAGCTCGGGGATGCGGTCGCCACGCAGGCCGCTCGGGAAGCCCGAGCCGTCCCAACGCTCGTGGTGGCAGCGGGCGGCGTCGACGATCGGCGCCGGCAGGTTGAGCCCGCGCAGGTAGTCGGCGCCGCGCGTGGTGTGCTCGGGATCGTGGTCGAGGTGCTCGTGGCCGATCTTGCCGACGTCGTGCAGCATGCCGGCGAGCCCCGCGTGCAGCAGCGTGCCGCCGTCCGCCCCCAACACGATGCGGGCGAGGCCCATGCTGAGGAAGCTGACCGTCAGGCTGTGCGCGGCGAGCCCCGGGCTCGCGGTCAGCACGCGGCGCAAGGCGGCGAAGCCCTGCGTCTCGCGCCGCAGGACGCCGCTCGTCGCCATCATCACCGTCTGCGCGCGTTGCAGCGTGGCGCGGTCGGGCACCGCCGCGAGCAGGTCGTCGGCGACCCGCGTGGCGACGCCGAACAACACGTCGGCGCGGCGTTCGATCGGCATCGTGCGTTCGAGCAGCACCCGGTCGATCGCCGTCTCGACGCGCGCGAAGTAGGCGCCGCGGTCGCTGTCGCGGATGAACAACTGGCGCACGCCTTCGGCGGTGAGCCGCCCGAGATGGGAGTCGTCGAGCTGCGTCGTCGCCGGCTGGTAGAGCACCCAGGTGTGCTCCGACGTGCGCAGGTAGAGGCTGAACGGCAGCGGATCGCGAGCCACCAGCCCCTCCAGCGGCACCGCGGAGTAGGTCGTCACACCCTGGGTCGTCGTCGCCACAGCCACCATCGCGATCCGGCATCGACGCCTTGGCGAAGCCGCCTTGACGCTGGCCCGAACGGGCCGGTGCGGCTGGAGCTACTTCTTCTTCAGCTTCTGGATCTTCTGGATCAGCTTGCTGGTCGAATGGCCCTTCTTGTCGCCGACGAACACGGCCTTGATGTCCAGGGCCTTCAGCGTGTCCTTTTCCGGCAACGTCTTCAGCGTGTAGTCGGTGCCCTTGGCGTAGAGCGTCGGCTTGAGCTGCTCCAGCAGCGCGTCGGCGGTCGCCTCCTCGAAGCTCGTCACGTAGTCGACGAACGACAACGCGGCGAGCACCTCCATGCGTTCGTCTTCGTCGACGACCGGGTGGCCCTTGCCCTTGAGCGCCGCCGCCGACTTGTCGCCATTGACGGCCACCACCAGCAGATCGCCGCGCGAACGGGCGTCCTCCAGGCAGCGGGTGTGGCCGACGTGCAGCAGGTCGAACACGCCGTTCGTCAGTACGACCACCTTGCCACTGGCGCGCAGTCCGGACAGGATGGCGGCGAGGCTCTTGCGGTCCGTGATCTTGTCCTTCGAGCGCTGTTTGCGGGGAACTACGACCAAGCCGATCCTCCGATAGCCGAGGTGAGAGTGGCGAGAAGGATGCCACGCCGACAGCCCGGCGGCAACGACGGTTCCGACGCCGCTGCGAACTCGTCGACGATCGTGGCGCTCTCGTTGCCGCTGGCGCGACCGTTCGTGCGTCGCGCCTGCCGTCGTTAGCATGCAGGTCGTGCCCACCCCGCCGCCGCCCCGAGCCATCGCCGCGCCGAGGGCACCACGCTGCGCACGAGACACCAGGCGAGGACGGGCCTGAACCGATGCTGCTCGCCCTGCTCGCGGCGCTCGGCATCGGCGTCAGCCTCGGGCTGATGGGCTCGGGCGGGTCGATCCTCACCGTGCCGGCGCTGGTCTACGTCATCGGCCAGGACGAGAAGATCGCCATCGCCGGCTCGTTGGGCATCGTCGGCATCATCGCCGGCGTCGCCGGCGCCCGCGCCGCGTGGCACGGCCAGGTGCACTGGCGCAGCGTGACGTGGTTCGGCCTGCCCGGCATGCTCGGCACGTTCGGTGGTGCCTGGCTCGGCGGCTTCGTCGCCGGCTACGTGCAGCTGCTGACGCTGGTGCTGGTCACGCTGCTGGCTTCTCTGCTGATGTTGCGCCCCGAGCCGCCGCCTGCGGTGCACGCGCCGGCAGGGCCGCGCACCCCCTGGCGCAGCGGGCTCGACGGCATCACCTTCGGCACCCTGACCGGCTTCGTCGGCGTCGGCGGCGGCTTCTTGATCGTGCCGGCGCTCGTGCTGCGCGGCGGCCTCAGCATGCAGCGGGCGATCGGCAGCAGCCTCGTGATCATCACCCTGCAGTCGGGCACCGGCTTCGTGAAGTACCACCACGTGCTGCAGGACCTGCATCAGCGGCTCGACTGGCCCGTGCTCGGCA
The DNA here is from genome assembly GCA_016793265.1 of Planctomycetota bacterium. GTDB lineage: Bacteria > Planctomycetota > UBA1135 > UBA1135 > UBA2386 > JAEUHT01. Next base: position 4,749 of record JAEUHT010000247.1, on the reverse strand, counting down.
CCTTCGCCGCCGTCGGCGTGCTCGGCAGCCTCGCCGGCGGTTCGTTCGGCAAGCGCCTCCCCCAGCACCGCCTGCGGCGCGTGTTCGCGACGATCCTGCTGCTGGTGGCGACGGCGATGGCCGTCGCCACGACCGCGCGGCTGCTGCGGGCACCGGGGCACAGCCCGGCACCGACCCCGGCGATGGCTGGTCACGCGCAGGAGCGCTGAAGGCGCGGCGCGGCCGCGGCGACCGCTACAACGCCCCGAACAGGAGGCCGAGCGCGTTCGACGACAACAGCTCGTCACCGAGCACGGGGTCGGATCGCAAGGTCAGCGTCTGCTGCCACAGCCCGACACCGAGCAGCGCCACCGCCCGCGGCAGCGGCAGGTCCACGGTCACCGCCCCGCCGGTGACGATCGACGGCAGCAGCAGGTCGGGCATCACCAGCAGCGCGCAGCCAGGCGCCGCGACCGGCAGCAACGAGGCGAGCGGCAATGCCGCGGGCGATGCCCCGAACAGGGTCAAGCCGAGGGCACCGGTCGGCGCGCCGTAGCAGGTCGCGCGGTAGGTGGTGCCGAGCCAGGGCAGAGACTGCGCCAGCAGCGTCAAGGCGCCGCTGCTGCCGCTGCAACCGGCGCCGAGGACCGCGGCCGCCGCCGGCCACGAGGTGCGGGCCAGCGCGAAGTAGGCCGACGGATGGCCACCGGCGTGTGGGAACGTGCCGCCGATCACGACGTCGCCGTTCGGCCGCTGCGCGATCGTCTCGACGATGCCGTCGACGCCGCCGTCGACCGGCGTCCAGAGGCCGCCGCGCCAGCGCGCAAGGCCTCGCGCCGGCAGAGCATCGGCGGTCGTGAAGCTGCCCCCCGCGAGCAGGTCGCCGTCCGGCATCACGAGCAGCGCGCGCACGTCGCGGTCGAAGCCGACGCCGAGCGGCAGCCAGGTGGTGCCGTTCCAACGCGCGATCTTGAGCAGCGACGTGGTGCCGGCGCCGTCGGCGTTGAAGTCACCAGCCGCGACGAGATCCCCGTTGGGCAGCGTCGCGACGGCGCGCACGCTGCCGTCGAGGCCGGCGCCGATCGGCTGCCAGGTGACGCCGTCGTAGCGGGCGATGTGCGACATCGGCTCGCCGTAGACATCGGCGGCGAAGTCGCCGCCCGCGATCAGGTCACCACCAGGCAACACGCACAAGGCGCGCACCGCACCATCAAAGAGGCCGACCGTCTGCCAGGAGGAACCACCCCAGCGCCGGACCAGGCCGCCGATGGTCGGTTCGGCGCCTCCGACCAGCGGTTCGCCGGCGGCCGAGGCCACGACGCACCGGCCCGAGGTGATGCTGCCGGTGCTCTGCCAACCGATGCCGGTCCAACGCAGCAGCGCCTGGGTGGTGAGCAGCCACGGTTGGTCCGCAGGACCGACGGTGCCACCGACCGGCTGGCTGTTCAACAACAGCGGCGGGTAGGCATGGAAGCTCTCGCCGGTCCAGCGCACCACGCTGGACAGTGCAGCCCCCGGCGCCCGCGTGAACGGGCCGAACAACAGCACGTCGCCATTCGGGAGCGCCAATGTGCCCGCCACCTGCGCGTCGAAGCCGTCGCCCAGCGCCTGCCACTGCTGGCCATCCCAGCGTGCGCCACAACGGTGCTGCGGCGGCGCGTAGTAGGGCCCCCCGATGGCGGCGACGAGGTCGCCGTTCGGCAGCAGCAGCAGCGATTGGGTGCCGGCCATGCCGGGGGCGTAGGCTTGCCACGCCGCCCCGTCCCAACGCACGACACCACGCGGCTCGCCGCTGCCGAGCCGCGCCACGCCGCTGACCAGGAGATCGCCGTTCGCGAGTTCGGCGAGGCCGGTCGGCAGCGGCACCAGCGCGCCGGCGCCGATCGCCTGCCAACTGCCATCCCAGACCCAGACCAGGCCCTGCGTGCCCGCGGCGGCGATGTTGCCGTTCGCCAGCCCGAGCAGGTTGGTCGGGGCGCCGCCGATGCCCGGCGGGAAGTAGGCCCAGTTGAACCCATCCCACTCGGCGATGTTGCCGCCGAACGGGCCGGCGATGAGCAGATGACCACCAGCGGTCACCGACATCGCCGTCACCTCCTTGTCCTGGCCGTAGTCGTGCCACTGCAGACCGTCCCAGCGCAGCACCCCGGTGTGGGCCAGGCCGGCGCGCGAGAGCTGACCGCCGACGGCGAGGTCCCCGTTCGGCAGCGCCTGCATGGCCCGCACGATGGAACCGGCGTCGACGCCGCCGGCGAGGTCGTTCCAGTGCTCGCCGTCGAAGATCGCCGCGCCCCGGGCCGCCAACTCCCCGACCAAGGTGAACTGACCGCCGATCGCGAGGCGGCCGTCGGCCATCACGGACAAGCAGCGCACCTCGCCGTTCGGGCTGCTGGCGAAGGCACCCCAGGTGTCGGTCGCCGGGTCGAACCAGGCGAGGTTGGTGGCGTCGATCGCCGGGATCGTGAAGGTCCCGCCGAACACCAACACCGGCGCGCCTGGTCCGGCGCCGTCCGGATCCCACCGCACACACGCGTAGGAGCCGCCGAACAGGCCGACCGATCCGCCGATCGGGTGGCCGTGCTTCCAGTGCAGGTGCTGGCCGCTGGCGTTGGCCAGCAGCGTGGTCATCACGACGAACACGTACGAATGCAGAGGGACGCGCATGCAGCCTCCTACCAGTAGATGCCGACGGTGCCGAGAACGGCGGCCGAAGCCGCCAGCTGGGTGAGGCCGCCGGCGTCGAACTCGGCGACGACGACCTGGTTGTGCAGCGTGGTGCCGACCAACGACACACTCGCCGGGATGCCGATGCTCCAGTCGACGGCGCCGGCGATCGGCGCCAGCATCTGCATTGCGTCCGGCGTCGCCAGCAATACGCACGACGGGTCGGCGAACGGGAAGATCGCGCCGAGCGAGAGCAACTGCGGCGTGAAGCCGGTGACCGCGATCGCGACCGCGTCGCTGGCGAGCTGTTCGGCGTGCAGTGCGAACGGCTCGCCGGTCCAGGGTGGTGCCGCGGCGACCAACGCCGGCATGCCCGCGGCGCCCGCGCAGCCGACGCCGACCTCTACCACGGTCGCCGGACAGGTGGGCCGCAGGCGGGCGAACCGCGCCGAGAGCGTGCCGCCGATGGCGTCGAACGAGCCGCCGAGCACGATGTCGCCGTTCGCCGCCAGGGCCATGGCGTGGATGCCCACCGCGGGGCCGGAGAACATCGCCTGCGTCGACCCGTTCTGCCACCTCATGAGGTTCACCACCGGGTTGCCTTGCGCGTTGGTCGGCACGAGCAGGGAGCCACCCGGCAGCGCCACCATGACGCCGGGCAGCGAGGTTCCGGAGAGGCTGCCTTGGCTCCACGCGCCGCCGTTCCACAGCAGCAGGTTCGTGGGCGAAGTGGACGAAACCAGCAACACGGCCAGCGTGCCGTCGCCCATACGCGCCATCGCGCCGACGACGCCGGGCACGCCAGCGCCGAGACTCGACCACGACGAACCGTCCCAGCGGGCGATGTTGTTGGCCGGCACGCCGCCGGCACTCGTGAACATGCCGCCGACGATCAGGCTGCCATCGGCGTCCAGCAGCAAGCGGGTGCCGGCGAGATCGAGGCCAGCGCCGAGCGGGGACCAGACCGTGCCGTTCCAGCGGGCGATGCGTGGCACGGGCACCCCGCCGGCCATCGTGAACTCCCCGGTCGCCACCACGTCGCCGTCCGGCAGTTCGATCAGCGCGCGCACGGCGCCGTTCACGCCACCTGCCATCGTCTGCCACGTCCTTACCGAGCCGGCCCCCGCCCGCCATTGCGCGATGCGCTGGGTGCTGATGCCGGAGGCGGTGAAGAACGGCCCCGCCGCGACCACGTCGCCGTTGCGACAGGCGAGCACGACCTCGACCGGACCGTCGATGCCGCCGCCGAGGGCGTTCCAAGTGGCGCCATCGAAGCGCGCGATGCGATTGCAGGCGACACCGGCGAGGGACTGGAAGTCGCCGCCGGCCACGATGACCCCGTTCGTGTCGGCGTCGAGGGCCATGACGGTGCCGTCCGAACCGTCGAGGAGTGGCCGCCAGCCGACGCCATCCCAGCGGGCGGCGCTCGCGACCTCGACCCCGGCGATCTGCTCGAAGAGACCCACGGCGACGTAGTCGCCGGCGATGGAGCGGCCAGCGGTGACCAAGCCGCCGATCGTGGCGCCGACGGGCGACCACACGGTGCCGTCGAACCGCACCACCCGGCCTGCCGTGGTGTGATGCACGATGCCGAGCAGCTCCCCATTGGCGAGGGTGCGCACGCTGCCGATGGTGCCGGCGACGCCGACCGTGCCGGCACCGATGGCGCTCCAGGCCACACCATCGAAGCGGTAGACGAAGCCATCGACCACGGCGATGACGTCGTCGTTGGCGGCGATGGCCAGTGCGCGCACGCCGTAGACACTGACCGGCAGCCCGGGCATCGCGCTCCAGGTCAGCCCGTTCCACCGCGCGATGTTGGTGGCGGCGACGCCGCCCGCCTGGGTGAAGTCCCCACCAACCACCACGTCGCCGTTGCCGCGCACTTCGATGGCCCACGTGGCGCCGTTCGTGCCGCCACCGACCGGGCTCCAGCCCAGGCCATCCCACCGCAGGACGCGCGAGGGGTGGTCGCACACCACGACCACGTCGCCGTTCGCCAGTTGCACGCAATCGCTGACGCTGCCGGCGCCGGCGATCGCCGGGAAGCTGCTCCACACGCCGTTGCGCAGGCGCGCCAGGCTGGACGTCGCGACGCCGCCGACG
>JAEUHT010000237.1 GCA_016793265.1 Planctomycetota bacterium | reverse complement strand
CGCCCCGGCAAACGGCAGGCGGCGCTCGACCTCGGCGGCGGCGTCCGGCTGGTCGACGTCGAGACCCTGCAGCGCCTGCGCCAACGGCTGCAACAGCGCCACGAACTGCTCCTTCGTCATCGTCTGCGTCATCGTCGTCTTCGGCCTCGTACTCGTCTTCGGCTGCGGCTGCGACTCACTTCGCCTGCGGTCGGAACACCTGCACGACGTCCGGGTTGCCTTCGAGGCGCGGGCCGCCGATCAGGTCGATGCAATACGGGATGGCCGGGAACACCGCGTCGAGGCAGACGCGGATCGCGGCCGGTTTGCCGGGCAGCGTCACCACCAGCGTGCGATCGAGGATCGCCGCCGTCTGCCGCGACAGGATCGCGGTCGGCACGCCGGCGCGCAGCGACGCCGCGCGCATCTGCTCGCCGAAACCCGGCAACTCCTTGTGGCAGGCGACGCGGATCGCCTCGGGAGTGACGTCGCGCGGCGACGGCCCGGTGCCGCCGGTCGTGCAGATCAGGCAGCAGCCGAGCTCCGCCAGCTCACGCAGCGTGGCGACGATGCCGTCCTGCTCATCGGCGATCAGGCGCCGCTCGAAGGTGCACGCGGTGGCGAGGTAGTCGTGCAGCGCCGCCTCGATCGCCGGGCCGGACTGGTCGGCGTAGACGCCCTGGCTGGCGCGGTCGCTGATCGTGACGATGCCGATGCGCGGGCTCACCGACGACGCCTCATGCCACCGGCTCGGGACCGAGCGGCGCCACGTCGCCGCCTTCGTTGACGACCCCTTCGCCGGAGGCGACCAGGCGCTTGATCTGGATGCGGAACTCGCCGCGCTCCTCGGGCTCGGCCTGGCGCCAGCGCCCCATGTGGCGGCGGCGCTCGATGGCCTGGCCCTGCATCATCACCGAGGTGACGTGCTTGCCCTGCGGCGTGAACACGTGCACGCGGCCCTTGCCGCCGAGCACGATGATCGTGCTCTGGTCGACGTCCCACAGGATCGCCGCGTCGTTGGCCTCGCCGGCGTCGGGGTACGCGCGCGACGTCGGCCGCTGGCCTTCTTCGCTGCGCTCGAGCCCGTGCTGGGTGCGGCGGCCGGCGCTGCGGGTGCGGCCCTGCAGCTGCCGCGCGAGGTCCTGCAGCAGCGGCAGCACGAACGCCTCTTCGTCGACCTCGCCGTTCTTGCTCTGGCCTTCCAGCCGCAGCGCCTCGACGTCGAGCCGGCGCTGGAAGCGGCTCAGGATCTGCATCAGCGCCGGATCGGCGAGGTCCATCGGATCGACGGCGCCGACCGGGTGCAGGCGCAGCCGCACGCGGCCTTCGAGCGTCGACCCGCGCAGCAGCTGGAAGCTGAAGGCGCAGCGGCCGGCGGCCCCGAGCACGCGGAACAGGCCGGCGTCGACCTGGCCGAGGATCTTGAACACCGGCGAGTTGCCGCCGAACTCGGCGAGCTGCTGCGTGCGCAGCACACGGCCGAGCGTGACGTGCGTGAGCACGATCTCCTCGCCGGCCAGGAGACGTTCGATCTGCGCGTCCTTGCGCTCGATCGCCATCGTCACGAAGTCGGTGAAGTTGGGCTTGCCGGTCGACGTGTAGCCGTCGAACACCTGCCGCGCCTCGGTCGGCCGGCAGCCTTCGGCGTGCGAGGTGCCGGCGAAGTAGCTGAACACGGCGCCTGGCCGCAGCGCCTGCTCGTGCTCCCGCACTTCGCGAACGCGCTGCAGGATCTGCTCGACCGCGGTGCCGGCGGCGTGGCGCACGTCGTTGCCAGAATCGAGCGGCACCCGCAGGTTGAGGTCGAGGTAGCGCGGCATCGCCAGGGGATCGACGCCTTCGACGTGCAACAGCGAACGCGCCATCTCGGCGAGCGCGTGCACCGCCTGCATCGCCAGGTGCTGCGAATCGCGGCGCCCGTGGCGCCCGTGGCCACCACCTGGACCACCGGACCAACCACCGCCGCCACCACCACCCTGGCCGCCGCCTCGACCGTGCTGGCGGCCCTTCGGCTGCCGCCGTTCGCCGCGCGGCGACGCCGCCGACCCGACCGGATCCGCAGCCGGCGCCTCGACGCTCGCGCCATCGTTCTCACCGCCCGCCGCCGACCCCGGCGCGGCTTCGCTGTCGCCGGCAGCCCCTTCACCCTGGCGATTGCCGCGGCGGCGACGGCGACGGCGGCGACGGCGACCACCTTCGCCACCTTCGCCACCTTCGCCAGCATCACCAGCGGCTCCTGTTGCCGCGGCGAGTCCAGCGTCGGCGCTGGGGCCGGAGTCTCCAGCCGGCGGCAGCGCCGTGAGTGGCGCCGGGTCCGCGGCGGGAGCGGGCGACGAGGGGGCAACGCCACCGCCTGAGGAGTCGGCGGCAACGCGAGGCTCGGACGGGATGCTGGTCGGATCGGGCTCGTTCACGGGCCGGCTGACGATGCGCGGCGGCGCCCCCGCGAACAAGCACCGAGGCCGCATTTCCCTTCGCGGGCCGGGCCTGCTTAGATCCCTGGCTCATGGCGCGTATCCACGACTCGATCCTGTCCGCGGTTGGCCAGACGCCGATCGTCCGTCTGGCCCGCATCGGCCGCCACCTGCCGCAAGAACTGCTCGGCAAGTGCGAGTTCCTCAACCCCGGCGGCTCGGTGAAGGACCGCATCGGCGTGCGCATGCTGCTCGACGCCGAGAAGCAGGGCCGCATCAAGCCCGGCGACACGCTGATCGAACCGACCTCGGGCAACACCGGCATCGGCATCGCCCTCGCCGCCGCGGTGCGCGGCTACCGCGTCATCATCACGCTGCCCGAGAAGATGTCGCGCGAGAAGCAGGTCGTGCTCGAAGCGCTCGGCGCCGAGATCATCCGCACCCCCACCGAAGCGGCCTGGGACGCGCCCGAGAGCCACATCGGCGTCGCCCGCCGCCTGCGTGAGGTGATCCCGAACGCGCACATCCTCGATCAGTACGGCAACCCTTCCAACCCCGCTGCGCACGAAGAAGGCACCGGCACCGAGATCTGCGACCAGCTCGACAACCAGGTCGACGCCGTGGTGATGACGGCCGGCACCGGCGGCACGCTGACCGGCGTCGCCCGCGCGGTGAAGAAGCGCGCGCCGAAGTGCCAGATCATCGGCGTCGACCCCGAAGGCTCGATCCTCGCCGGCCCGGGCCCGATCAAGAGCTACAAGGTCGAGGGCATCGGCTACGACTTCATCCCCGACGTGCTCGACCTGAAGCTCGTCGATCGCTGGGTCAAGTCGAACGACAAGGACAGCTTCCGCACCGCGCGGCAGATCATCCGCCAGGAGGGCCTGCTGGTCGGCGGTTCGTGCGGCGCCGCGGTGTGGGCGGCGATGCAGGTCGCCAAGGACTTCCCGAAGGGCGCGCGTATCGTCTGCATCCTGCCCGACGGCGTGCGCAACTACATGACCAAGTTCGTCGAGGACCGTTGGCTGCGCGAGAACGGCTTCCTCGAAGAGGACTGGGCGATCGGCACGATCAGCGAGCTGCTGCGGGCGATGCCGCGGCGCGAGGTCGTCACCGTCGACGTCTCCGACCCGCTCAAGAAGGCCGTGTTGCTGTTCAAGGAGCGCGGCTTCTCGCAGGTGCCGGTGACCGACCAGGGCAAACTGGCCGGCATCCTGACCGAATCCGACGCGCTGCGCGTGCTGGTCGAGGGCGCCTCGGCCGACACCTCGATCGCCGAGGTCATGGTGCGCAAGGTCTCCACCATCGCGCCACACGCGCCGGCCGCCGAACTGCCGCGCATCTTCGAACGCGGTGAGGTGGCGCTGGTCGTCGACGACCAACGCCACGTGCTGGCGATCGTCACCAAGCTCGACCTGATCGAACACCTGACCCGGAAACCAGGCGTATGAGCATGAACTTCGGACGCGAGCAGGCGCTGCTGCGGCAGCGACTGCAGGCCGCCGGCTCGCCGGCCGTGGCCGCCGAGCGCCAGCCGCTGCTGCCCGGCGCGACGTTCCTCGGCGCCAGCGACGACGACGTGCGCCAGGCGGCGATCGATCTGGCCAACACCTACCCGCAGATGGGCCGCGCGCAGATGACGGCCTTCGTGCGCACGCTGTGGCAGAGCAAGATCCACGAGCTGCGCACCGTCGGCGTCGAACTGCTGGCGCAGCGCGCCGCTCTGCTCGAACCCGCCGACCTGCCGTTCGTCGAGAAGCTGCTCGCCGACGACGTGCTCGATCCGGTGGCGCGGCGGCTCGCCACCGACGTGCTCGGCGCCATGGTCGACAAGAGCAAGAAGCTGTGGAAGGACCTGCGCCGGCTCGCCGCCGACGCCGATGCGCGGCTCAAGCGCGCGGCGCTGCGCGGCTCGAGCCTGCCGGCGCGCGCCGACGCCGACGCCTTCCCGCGCTTCCTCGAACTGGCCGAGCCGATGCTCGCCACCGCCGACGCGGAGCTGCTGGTGGTGCTCGATGAGGTGCTGAGCGAGATCGCCGAGGCGCACCACGACGCCGTGGTCGCCTTCGCCGCGCAGCACGGCCGCAAGCCGAAGCTGCCGAAGAAGGCGAAGAAGCCCGCCGCCAGCGTGCTGCAGCCGAAGGGCGCCACGAAGAAGTCGGCGGTCAGCAAGCCGGCCACGAAGAAGGTGGCCAAGAAGGCGGCCAGCAAGGCCACCACGCGCCGCGCGCGCTGAGCCGACGGCGCGCGGCGCCCACCGTGGGCCTGCCGTTCACGAGCCGGCCTTCTTCAGCAGCTCGGCGTTGTCCGGGTGCCGCCGCGCGCCCTTCGCCCAGATCTCGCGCGCCCGCGCCGGATCGCGCTCTTCGAGCAGGTTGCCGAGATACAGGTAGGTCTGCGCCTGGCTGGCGTCGACCGGCATCGTGTCCTGCTGCTGCACCAGCGTCTCGAAGTGCTTGATGGCGTCCTTCTTCTTGCCGAGGAAGTCGGGGTAGAACGTGTAGCTGACGGCTTTGGTGAAGCGCGACTCCCAGTGCGTCGGGTCGAGCGACAGCACCTTGTCGAACACGCCGTCGGCCTTCATCGAGTACTGCCACTTGCTCTGGTCCATCTGCAGGTAGGCCATGTAGGCGTTGGCCAGGCTCATCTGCGTCGCGATGTCGTTCGGGTTCTCCTTGGCCAGGCGCTCGAACTCGGCGACCACCGCATCCATCTGGCCGGCGGCGAACGCGCGCTTCCACGCTTCGGTGTTGTTCCAGTAGTTCTTGCCGGCGAGCTTCGGCACCTCGCGCGCGAGGTCGAACGGCGCCGCCGCGGCATCGGCGTTGGCCGCCACCGCGGCCACTCCGCCCGGGTGGCGCTGCAACCATGCCTCGACGGCGGCCGCGACCTGCTCATCCGACACCGTCAGCGCCGTGCGCGCCTCGCCGGGCGCGGCGCTGGCCGTCATCGGCGCGTTGCGCATGCTGTCCAGGCGGCGGGTCAGCTCCGTCTGCTGCGCGCGCAGCGCGGCGAGCTCCTGCCGCAGGTCGTCGGACGCCGGTGGCGTCGCGGCTTCGTGCGGGCGCAGCAGCAGGGAGGCGCCGACGGCGGTGGCGGCAGCGGCGAACATGGCGACGAAGACGATGGCGGCAGGTTGCATGGGTTTTGGGGCGCGGGCTACGGCACCGGGACCGACTATTCTGCCGCGGCGCGCCGACGGCCGCGCTGCCGCATGCAATCTCCTTCGCCGTCGCCTAGCCTGCCGGCGCCATGCAGGTCTTCGACACCCACTGCCACCTCGGCCTCGACGGCAAGATCGCCCCGGAGGAAGAGCACGCCCGCGCCGTCGCCGCCGGGGTCACCGGCATGCTGGTGGTCGGCATCGACGCCAGGACCAGTACGGCCGCGCGCGAGCTCGCCCGGCTGCCGGGTGTTCGCTGGAGCGCCGGCCTGCACCCGAACGACAGCACGCGATTCGCCGCCGAGTGGCCCGAGCTCGTGGCGCTGGCGAAGTCGCCTGGCTGCGCCGCCATCGGCGAGACCGGCCTCGACTGCTTCCGCGACCGCACGCCGCTCGACCAGCAGGAACGGGCGCTGCGCCACCACCTGGCGCTGGCCGACGAGCTCGGGCTGCCGGTGATCCTGCACTGCCGCGACGCCTTCGCGCCGCTGTTCGCCGTGCTGCGGCAGGTGCGGCCGCAGCGCGGCGTCATGCACTGCTTCTCGGGCGGCGTCGACGAAGCGCGCACCGCGCTCGACCTCGGCCTCCTGCTGTCGTTCGCGGGGCCGTTGACCTACCCGAAGAACGCCGCGCTGCGCGAAGCGGCGGCGTTCGCGCCGGCCGACCGGGTGCTGGTCGAGACCGACGCGCCGTTCCTGCCGCCGCAGCGACACCGCGGCCACCGCAACGAACCGGCCTACGTGGTCGAGACGCTGGCGACGCTGGCCACGGTGCGCGGCCTGTCGCTCGCCGCGGCCGCCGAGCTCACCTTCGCCAACTCGGTCGCGCTGTTCGGCTGATCGACCGGCGACCCGGGGCAGCTCAGCGCGGCGGCGCCGCGAGCTGCAGCAGCGCCTGCTGCACCAGCGCATCCCCGGGCGCCTGCTGCTGCGCCAGCAACAGCTCGCGCCGCGCTTCGCCGTGGCGGCCGAGGCCACCCAGCACGGTGGCGCGGTCGAGCCGCACCCTCACCGGCGCCAGGCCGCGGCGCACACTCTCGTCGAGGTGCCGCAAGGCGCCCTCGAGGTCGCCGAGGCCACGCCGCGCCGCCGCCGCGAGGCAGAACACGTAGCCCTTCGCCGGCGCGATCTCGAGGCACGACAGCGCCAGCCGCTCCGCCGCCTCGAAGTGGGTCGCTTCGCCGCGCACCCGCCCGGCCTGCAGCTGCGCCTGCGCCGCCAGAGTCCGCACCCACGGGTCGTTCGGGCCGAGCGCCTGCATCGACGCGGCGAAGCGCAGCGTACGCGCCACGTCCGCGTCGGCATCCGGCACGTCGATCAGCGCCTCGACGTAGTTGCGCAGGGTGTCGTAGTGCTGCGGGTAGAGCGTGTGGGCGTGGTCGAACGCCACCAACGCCTCGCGCCACTCACCCTTGCGGCGCAGGCTCGTGGCGAGCCCCCACCAGGAACGGTACGAGTCGCTGCCGCGCGCGAGTTCGACGCGCCACAGTTCGCTCTCGTCGCGATAGAGCCAGCACTGCGTGCCCGATCGCACCACGAGCCCCGCCAACACGAGCCCGGTGGCCAGGCGCAGCACGGGCCGCGGCACCGGCGCGAGGCGCCGCGCCAACCGAGGCAGCACCGCCGCCGCGACCAGCGTGAGGCCGACCAGCGGACCGTAGGCGCGGTGTTCGGCGTACGGCTGGTTGAGCGGCACCAGGATCCACGGCAGCGCGATGCTCCAGGCCAGCACGGCGCCGAGCCGCCGTTGCCGCGCCGTCGGCCCCGGCCGCAGCAGCAACCAGGTCATGCCGAGCAGCAGCGCGGCGCCGCCGAGCACCGCCGGGTCGAGCCACGTCAGCCGGTAGGTCACCGCCGGGTCGAACGACAGCCGGAACGGCCACACGACCTGCAGCAGCGCCCCCGGCAGCAGCGTGGCCATGGTCGCGAGCTGGGTGCCGAGCGCGCGGCCGCTGCCGCTGAGCGGATCGCTGCCGTCGCGACCGAGCAGTTGCACGGTCGCCTCGCCGAGCAGCAGCTTGCGCGCGACCAGGTAGCCGGCGACGAGCAGCAGCATCGGCACGAGCCCGAGCAGCAGGCGCCGCCAGCCGGCCCAGCCCGGCGCCCGCTGCCGCAGGCAGAACGCCTGCGCCGCGGCGAGCCACGGCAGCATGACGCCGGTCTCCTTGCTGCCGCACGCGAGCACGGTGCCGAGGGCGCTGATGGCCAGCGCGCCGGAGCCGCCGCCGCGTTGCCACGACAGCATGCCGTGCAGGCCGATCAGGACGCCGCAGGTCGACAGCAGTTCGCTGCGCGCCGACACCAGGTTGATCGCTTCGCTGAGCAGAGGGTGCGCCGCGAACAGGCAACCGACGAGGGCCGCCACGCGGAGCCGCCGGCCGAACCGCCAGAGCCAAGCCGTCAGCAGCGCCGCCGTCAGCGCGTGCAGCAGCACGTTGCCGGCCTTGACCGACCACACGCTGTCGGCGACCCAGAGGTTGATCCCGATGCTGGTCAGCAGCGCCGGTCGGTACATGCGCGCCGAGCCGCCGCTGAACGCCGACGGGTCCGTCCACCACCGCCCGAACTCGCGCAGGTCGTGCAGCGCCGGGTTGGCGGACACCGAGTGGATGTCGTCGTAGACGTAGTCGCCCGCAATCGCGGCGCCGTAGGCCACGAACGCACAGACCAGGACCGCGGCGAGCGCGCGCCACAGCCGTCGCCGCACGAGGTCGCGCCCGTTCATGCCGCCTCCCGCCAACCGTCGCCGGCCAACCGGTCGAGCAACGAGCGCCACCTGGCCGCCAACGCCGGCAGCGCGAAGCAGCGTTCGAACGCCGCGCGCGCGTGGCCGGCCGCCGCCGCCACCACCGCCGGTGCCGCCGCGAGCTCGCCGAGGCAGTTCGCCGTGGCGCGCACGTCGCCGGCCGGCACCACGAACACGGCGCCGCTGCCGTCGAGCCAGCCGGCGACCGCCGGCGTGTCCGCGGTCAGCACCGGGCGGCCGGCGGCGAGCGCGTGCACGAGCTTGTAGGGCACGACGCGCTGGGCCTTGCCACTGCCGCCGAAGACGCCGGCGACGACGTCGCTGTCGGCGAGCAGCGCGCGCAGGCGCGCCGCGTCGACGAACTTCGGTTCGAGCGTGAGGCGGTTGCCGAGCAGGGTCGTGGCGCGCGCGCGTTCGACCTCGGTGCCACCGACCAGCGTGAGCTGCACGTCCGGCACCGCAGCGACGGCGTCGATCAGCGTCGTCAGGCCGTGCAGCGGCACCCCGGTGCCGAAGAACAGCACCTGCAGCGGCGCCGACGCCGGCGCGGCGCGACGCGGCAGCGGGCCGTCCTGTTCGGGCACACCGACGGGCAGCCAGGCGAAGCGTGCGGGCGCGAGGCCGGTCAGCGTCGCCAGGTAGGCCGCGTTCGCGGGCGTGTCGACGAGCACGAGGTCGGCGGCGGCACAGGCGCGCGTATCGAGCCGCTGCAGCCAGCGCGCCGCCAGCGAGCCGGGCAGCACCAGCTGACGGTCCTCGACGATGGTGTCGTAGGCCGACAGGAACAGGTCGAGCACCACCGGCACGTCGACCGCCGCGCGCAAGGCGGCGACGAGCGCGTGGCCAGGGTAGGGCACCACCACGCAGCCGGGCCGGCGTTCGGCGACCGCCGCACGCAACCGGGCCACGAGCCGCCGCCGCAGCGCCTGCTGCCGCCACCAGAACAGCGGCCATCGCCACGGTTGCCGCAGCAGCTGCTGCTTGCCGGTGCCGAGCCCCGGCGCCCGCACCTCGCGCACCACGACGCCAGCCTGCCGCAGCGCCTGCCGCAGCACCGTCGTGCGCGGATAGCCCGGCCCTTCGTCCCAGGCGCCGCAGAACACCACGTCGTCGATGCGCGTCATCGACCGTGCTCGCGCGACAGCCCCTGGAAGCGCAGCGCCGCGATCTGCTCGGCGATCAGGCCGAGCGCGAACAGGAGCCCAGCCTGCGACAGCAGCAGCACCGCCATGTTGGTGAAGCGGCCTTCGCTGAACCAGGTGTGCAGGTACCAGGCGGCGCCGATCGCGGCGGTGGCGAACGAGGCCGGCAAGAACACGCGCAACGGCGCGAACATCGTCGCGATGCGCAGGATGATCAGGAAGAAGCGGCTGCCGTCGGCGAGCAGCCGGATGTGGCTCTTGCCGCGGCGCTGGCGCACCTGGAACGGGTGGAAGCCAACCGCCCAGCCGCCGCGCAGCATCGACATCGTGATCGTCGTCGGATAGCTGAAGGTGTTGGGCAACAGCCAGACGAGGTCCTTGGCGACGTCGGCGCGCAACAGCCGGAAGCCGCTGGTGAGGTCCGGGATCGTCTTGCCGGCGACGTAGCTGGCGAACTTGTTGTAGATGGTGTTGGCGAGGTTGCGGTGCACGGCACCGCCGCGGCCGCCGCGCGAGGCGACCACCATGTCGTAGTGCTCGGCCATCGCCAGCATGGCCGGCAGTTCGCCGGGCGGGTGCTGGCCGTCGCCGTCGAGCATCAGGATCCAGTCGCCCGTGGCCTCGCGGATGCCACGTTTGATCGCCGCCCCGTTGCCGAGCCCTTCCGCGTGGCGGACGACACGCGCGCCGCGGGCCGCAGCCAGGGCGCCGGTGTCATCGCTGGAACCGTCGTCGACGACGATCACCTCATGGAAGGCGAGCGCCGCCGCCTGCAGCACGGGGTCGAGCTCGTCGAGCAGCGCCGGCAGGTTCAGGTTCTCGTTGCGCGCCGGGATGACGACGCTGAGCCGCGCCACGCGGCGGCTCTTGGGCTGGGGCGGCGGCAGCGGTGCCGGGGCATCGGGGCGCACCGGCGCGTTTGGCACCGGCGTCGGCACCGGCGACCGTTGCGGCGGCCGCGGCAGCGTCACGCACGGCACGTCGCCGTCCGCCATCAAGGTCGTCAGCGGGTCCGCGACGACGAGATCCTTCGGCAACAGGTCGACCGACATCGGCCGTGCTATCGGCAGTTCGGCCGGCAACACCGGAGCAGCAGCCGGAAAACGCCAACGCCCGCCGTCGGCGAACCGAGGCGGGCGTTGGCGAAGGCGAACACGCGGCGAACCGCGCGCTCAGCCGACGTGCATCACTGCACGACGACCCAGGTGTTGCCGTCCTGCGCAGCCGTGTTGGCGGCGACGGCGGAGGTCATGAACGCCGAGGCGGTCGCGGCGTAGGCCGCGTTGAAGGTCGGCGCCGTGGTCGTGCCGCTGTAGGCGGTCGTCGCGCCGGCCGTGGCGAGGATGTCGCCCGACTGGTTGACGAAGAACGTGCGGTTGCCGCTGGTGCCGCGCGTGGCCGGCCACGCGTAGCAGGCCCACAGCGTCTCCGACATGCTGGCGTCGATCGACGAGCCCGTGTAGCCACCCGTCGCGTCCTCGGCGACGCCGGCACCGGTGTTGTCGGGCAGGAACATCTGGAAGAGGTAGCCCGAGCGCGTGACGCGCGAGGCCGCGATGTTGCCGAACGCGGTCGACAGCACCGGCGGCGTGATGGTGGCGGTGCCGCCGCGGATCGCGACGCGGCCCGACAGCTCGCCGAAGAAGCCGTACTCGCCGGCGCCGTTGCTGTTGGTGTCGATGACACCCGACGCCTGGCACTGCGACTGGCCGGACGAGATGTTCTTGAGCGTCGCGATGGCCGCCGACTCGTTGGCGCTGAGGCGCGCCGCGAGCAGGTTCGGAATGGCGATAGAGGCGATGATGGCGATGATCGCGACGACGATCATCAGCTCGATGAGTGTGAAGCCCTGTTCCCGCTTGGACATTGGTTTCTCCGTGACAGACCTGATGCGGCGGCCGATGGGCCCCCGCGTTCCCCTTCTCTTCCTTCTTGCCGCCTAACGACCCGGTGTCGCTGGTGCGGACTCTGCGAGCTGCTGGAAGCGGGCGTCCTTGGCCACCGTCGACCAGGCCGCCGCTTCGTCCCGAAGCAGGCGACCGACCTCGGTCGGCTGGGCCATCTTGGCGCGCTCCAACAGCTGCATGCTGCTATCGACCTCACCACGCTGCAACTTGAGCTGGGCGAGGTGGTAATACGCGATCGGCGCCTCGTGCGAGGCACGCGCCAGCGCCGAAACCGCCTTGTCATCGAGGCCAAGCGCGACGAAGGCGAGGCCGGCCTGCAGCACGACCGCGGCCGGCGCCGCCGCGTCCTGCAGCACGTGCTCGACGCGGCCCGCCGCCTCGGTGGTGCGCCCGAGCCCCTGCAGCAGGCCCGCTTCCTCGAGCGCCCGATGGTGCGCGTAGCGGGCGTCGATGACCGCGGCGTTGCTGGCGAAGCACTGCAGTGCGGCCTCCGGCTTGCCCGCCTTGGCCAGCATGCGCGCTTCGTTGAACGCCAGCACGTCGCGCTGATCCGGCTTGCAGTCCGCACGGCGCTGGGCTTCGTGGTAGCTCGCCGCCGAGGCGGCGAAGTCGCCACGCAGCATGTGCACGAGCGCCAAGCCCTCGGCGACGCCGGCCAGCCCGGGCTCGATGCGCTCGACGGTGGTCAGGCTCTGCTCGGCGCCGTCGATCAGGTCCTGCCGCGCCGACAGTCGTTGGCCCAGCTTGTCCGTCGCCGGGATCGCGTAGGCCATCTGGATCTGCACCTGCGCGCTGCTCAGCAGCGTGACGACGTCGGCGTCGGTGACGCGCCGGCTCCACAGCACGCCGATGCCAGAGATGATCAAGACGGCACTGCCGTAGAGCAGCGCCCGCTTCGAGGTTTCGTTCATCGCGGTTCCCTTGCCTCAGCCCGTCTGCGACAGCTTCTCCTGCAGCTTGAAGATCGGCAGGAACACCGCCAGCACGATGCCGCCGACGATCACGCCCATCACCGCGATCATGATCGGCTCGATCATCGACGTGAGCCCCTTCACCTCGGCCTCGACCTGCTGGTCGTAGAACTCGGCGATCTTCTCCAGCAGCGCGTCGAGCGCGCCCGAACGTTCGCCGATCGCCATCATCTTGACGACCATCGGCGGGAAGACCGTCGACTTGCCGAACGGATCCGACAGGCTCTCGCCGTTGCGCACGCTGTCGCGGGCGCGGTCGACGATGCCGCTGATGACCAGGTTGCCCGAGGTGTCGGAGACGATCTCCATGGCGCCGAGGATCGGCACGCCGCTCTTGATCAGCGTGGCGAAGGTGCGCGAGAAGCGCGACAGCGCGACCTTCTTGAACAGGATGCCGAACACCGGCAGGCGCAGCATGAGCTGGTCCTTGGTGTAGGCGCCCTTCGGCGTGCGGCTCAGCGACTTGAGGGCGAAGAAGATCGCCGCCATGCCACCGAACATCAGGTACCAGTAGTCCTTCATGAAGAAGGCGATGTCCATGATGAACACCGTCAGGCCCGGCAGTTCGACCTCGAGCGAGTCGAACACCGGCTTGAACGACGGCACGATGCCGATCATCAGGAAGGAGGCGATGCCGATGACGAGCACCAGCGAGATGACCGGGTAGGTCATCGCCGACTTGATCTCGTTGCGCAGGTGCGCGGCGGCCTCCAGGTACTCGGCGAGGCGGGTCAGGATGATGTCGATCTGGCCGGACACCTCGCCGGCGCGGATCATGCTGACGTAGATGTGCGAGAAGACCTTCTTGTGCGGCTCCAGCGCCTTCGACAGGTCGCTGCCGTTGCGGATGTCGTCGACGACCCGGTTGAGGCAGAACGCGAAGCCAGGGCTCTCGGCCTGATCGGCGAGGATCTCCAGCGCTTCGAGCATCGGGATGCCGGCGCCCAGCATGGTCGACAGCTGGCGCGTGAAGACCTCGAGCTCGCCCTTCTTGGCGGAGGCCTTCTTGACCTGCACGCCCTTCTTGCCGCCGAACAGCCCGCCGCCGGCCTTCTTGACGTCGACCGGGGTCAGGTTGCGCCGCCGCAGGTCGGCCACCGCCGCGGCCTGCGAGTCCGCGGTCACCGAGCCCTTGACGACCTTGCCGGCCGCGTCCTTCGCCTCGTACTTGAACTTGGTAGTCATGATCCCACTTCCCCCGCTCCCCGATGTCCCGCTGCCGCCACGGCCTAGTCGGCCATGGTCGACGCCTCGACTTCCTGCAGGCTGGTCTTGCCGCGGCCGGCGTTCATCAGCCCGCAGCGGCGCAGCGTCAGCATGCCTTCCTTCAGCGCCTGGTTCTTGATGTCGGCGATGTGCGCCCGCTCGACGACGAGGCGCTTCACCGGCTCGCTCATGCGCATGGTCTCCAGCAGCGCGAAGCGGCCCTTGTAGCCGTTGTTGCAGCGCGGGCAGCCGACCGGCTCGTAGAGCTCGAGCGGCGAGTCGGCCTCCGCCTCGGTGTAGCCGAGCCGCAGCAGCACGTCCTTCGGCACCTCGGTGCGGCGCTTGCAGTTCGTGCACAGCTTGCGGGCCAGGCGCTGGGCGCAGATCAGGATGGTCGAGCTGGCGACCATGAACGGATCCATGCCCATGTCGACCATGCGCGTGATCGTCGACGGCGCGTCGTTGGTGTGCAGCGTGCTGAGCACCTGGTGGCCGGTGAGCGCCGCCTTGACGGCGATCTCGAGCGTCTCGTGGTCGCGGATCTCGCCGAGCAGCACGACGTCCGGGTCCTGACGCAGGATCGAACGCAGCGCGCCGCCGAAGGTCAGGCCGGCCTTCGGGTTGACCGGCACCTGGTTGATGCCTTCGAGCTGGTACTCGACCGGGTCCTCGACGGTGACGAGGTTGATGTCGGGCGCGGCGATGTGCTTCACCGCCGAATAGAGCGTCGTCGACTTGCCCGAGCCCGTCGGGCCGGTGACCAGGATCATGCCGTAGGGCTGCGCACAGGCCCACAGGTAGTCCTCCATCGCCCTCGGCTCGAAGCCGAGCGACTTGATGTCGAGCGCGAGGTTGCTGGAGTCGAGCACGCGGAACACGGTCTTCTCGCCCCAGACCACCGGCAGGATCGACACGCGGAAGTCGATCGCCTTGTTGCCGATCTTCATCTGGAACTTGCCGTCCTGCGGCTTGCGCTTCTCGGCGATGTCCAGCTTGGACATGATCTTGATGCGCGACGTGACGTTGTTCTGCATCCGCTTGGGCAAGGTCATCGCCTCGACCAAGCTGCCGTCACGCCGGTATCGCACGACCATCTTCTTTTCGAACGGCTCGAAGTGGATGTCGCTCACGCCCTG
>JAEUHT010000201.1 GCA_016793265.1 Planctomycetota bacterium | reverse complement strand
GTCGCCGCGACGCGCGCGGGTTGCAGCACCGGCGTCGTCAGCGGCGGGGTCGGCGTCGCCGCCAGCGCCGGCGCTTCATCGCCACCATCACGCTGCGGCAGTACAGTCGCCGCGTCGAGCACTGCGACCGCCGCCGACGGCGCCACCGGCACCGGCGCGGCGGCCCGTTCGCCAGCCGGAGCAGCCAGCGCGGCGCCGGCCGCCGGCAAGGCAGCACCCCCTGGCGCCGCCACCTCGAAGCTGCGCGCGGCGGGCTGGAACTCCACCGCCGCCACCACCGCGATGGCCGCGGCTGTTCCTCCGGCATCGGCGGCGGCGGCGCTGACGATCTGCACCTGCATGCCGCCGCCGTCGTCGTCGCCAGGCAATTCGGCGCCGAGCAGTTCGACACCCATCAGCCACAAGAACAACAGCACGTGCAGCAGCAGCGACAACAGCAGGCACTGGGCGACGAGGTCGAGCGTCGACCAGCGGCGGCCGAGGTGCAGCAGCAGCAGCACGAGTCCCGCCACCAGCGCCACGCCGCCGAGCAGCCACTCCAGCCAGCGTTGCGCCGGCCACCACGGCAGCAGCTCCTGCGCCGCCGCGAGGTAGCACAGGTCGCTGCCGCCCTCGCCGCGCCGCGGCGACCACAACCGCAGCGTGCGGCCATCGGCGGCCGGCAGCGGCGATCGCAGTTCCCCGCTGCCCCAGCCGGTGTCGATCGCCTGCGGGGCATCGAACTCGCCCGCGGCGAAGGTCGCGCGCCACAACGACAGCCGCCCGCCGGCCGGCTTCTGCACGAACCACAGCGCCGCACCATCGGCCGCGAACGCGGGGTCCCGCTGCACCGGCGCCGCACCGCGCCGCTCTGGCCCGAACACCGGCGCCGGATCGAGTTCGCCCGCCCGCCGCCAGCGATACAGCACGCCGTCGTCGCCGCGGTCCGGCTGGCGATCGAGGCGCACGAACACGAGCTCCTGGCCGTCCGGCGTCGGCGCCGGATCGGTCTCGTCGCGCGCGGTGTTGCAGGCCAGCACCGGCTCCGGCGGGGCGAACCGCAGGCCGACGCGGCGGGCGACGTAGAGGTCGTAGCCGCCGCTGCCACCGGGCCGGTCCGAGGCGAACCACAGGTTGCCGTCGGCGTCGACCGCGGGCGCCACCTCGTTGTCGGGGGAAGCGAGCTCGTACAGCGGCTCTGGCGCCACGCCCTTCTGCGCCGGGTCGAAGCGCACCAGGTCACTGGTGCCGTCGTCGCCGAGCCGGCCGTAGACGAACCGGCCATCGGGCAGCACCACGAAGCGACCGCTGACCGGGCCCGGCAGTTCGAGTTCGACCTCGGGCGTGTTCCATCGCAGCATGCCGGCCGCCCGCAGCGAGCTCGCCGGCACCTCACTGTGCCCGTCGGTGTAGTAGAGCGGGCGGCCGAGCCGCAGGCCGAGCAACAGGGACACGCTGATGCACAGCGCCGTCCAGGCGCTGCGCATCAACCAGCGGCGTGGGCCCTCGCGCAGCGCCATGCCTCAGTCGCCCTGCTCCGGCCGCGCCGCGAAGTCGACCTTCTCCAGCTTCGCCAGCCGGCAGGCGTCGAGCACCTGCAGGCCGATGCCGAACTGGGCCGCGTGGTCGCCGCGCACCAGCACCGGTGTCTTGCGGTTGCGCTCGCCGGCGGCGGCGAGCTTCTGGCGCAGGGCTTCGAGCGTCACCTCACGCCCGCCCATGCTGAGCCGGCCGTCGGCGAACACGTTGACGACGATCTGCTGCTCGGGCTTGCCGGGCTGCCCCGACCTCGCCGCCGGCAGCCGCAGGTCGAGCTCGACCTCCTCGCGCGCGAACGTGGTCGCGGCGAGGAAGAAGACCAGCAGCAAGAACACGACGTCGACCATCGGCGTCAGGTTCAGGGCGCCGTCGAGGTCGTCGTCGTCGGCCTCAAGCCGCATGGCTGTCTCCCGCGGCGGTCTGCGCCATCGCCACCGACGGCATCGCCAGCGCCTCGATCGCCGGCGCCACCGCGGCGCGCACCGCACCGGCGAGCCGCCGCGCGCGCGCCTGCAGGTGCGCCGCGACCAACGTCGCCGGGATCGCCACGAACAGGCCGAAGATCGTGGTGTAGAGCGCGACCTTGATGCCGGCCGCCAACGCTTCGCTGCTCTCGGCCTTGCCGAGGCCGGTCTGTTCGACGGCGGCGAACGCGTCGGCGATGCCGAGCACGGTGCCGAGCAGGCCGAGCAGCGGCGCCACGCTGGCCATCAGCACGATGCCGCGCACGTTGCCGCGCAGCCGCGCCGACTCCTCGGCGAGCTGGTCCTCCATCGCCTTCTCGATGTCGGCGAGCAGGTGGCCGCGCCGACGCAGCCCGGCGGTCAACACCCGCGCCGCCGGCGCCGGAGCGGCGGCGATGCCGTCGGCGACGATGCCGGCGTGGCCTTGGGTGACCTGCTCGACGGCGTCGACCACGACCCGCGGCAGCACACGCCCGCGGCGCAGGCTCAGGTAGCGTTCGATGGCGAGGCCGAGGACGACGATCGAGCAGCCGAGGATCGGCCACATCAACAGCCCACCGGCGCGGAAGGCGTCGCCGAGCGTGTTGAGCATCGGCTGTTGCGGGAACAGCAGGCAGAGCATGGGCATGTCCTTCTTCAGCGGGGTTGGTGCCGGACGGCGACCTTCGCTTCCTCACTGCCGGCGTGCTGCTCGACGAGCTCGCGGAAGAAGCGCGCCGCCTTGTCGGGTTGGTGCAGCTGCTCGTAGGCGAGCCCCGCGTGCAGCAAGCCGCGGCGCACCCACTCGGCGTGGGCGTAGAGGATCGGCAGCTTGACGTACGCATCGGCGGCGCCGAGCACGTCGCCACGTCGTTCGCGGCTCTCGCCGATGCGGAACTGCGCCTCGGCCGCGAGCGGGCCGTCGCTGAGCTCGGTGACCTTGACGAAGCAGGCCTCGGCGGCGGCGTGCTCCTGACGCTGCTGGCGGGCGCGACCGAGCCAGAAGTTGGCGCGGGCGACGTCGCCGGGGTCGAGCCCTTCCTTGTGCAGGAACTGCTCCAGCGCCGGCACCGCGACGTCGCCTTGCTCGCAGCGCACCGCACACTCCCCGAGCAAGAGCCTCGCCTGCTCGGCCCGGGCATGGGCAGGGGCCAGCTGCAGCAGCGTGCGCAGCTTGTCGACGGCGGCGCGTTCGTCGCCGAGACGGTGGCAGCACTCGGCGCCGCAGAACAAGGCCTCCGGCGCCAGTGGTTCGTCGGCCAACGCCGCCACGGCGCCGAAGCGGTCGCGCGCCCGGGCCAGCACCACGGGGTCGCCGGCGGCGGCCTCGAACTCGGCGAAGCCGAGCCGGTAGAGCGCCTTGCCACGATGCGCCCCCTGCACCGCCTCCAACAGCGGCCCCGCCGCCGCCAGGTCCTGGCCGGCGAGCGCCTGCAGCCCGAGGTGCAACTTCGCTTCGCTGACCAGTTCGCCGTCGGCGCCCGCCGACGCCGCCAGCTGCGCGAACGCCGCCAGCGCCGCGGCTTCGTCCCCACCGCGGCGGCAGGCCCACGCCAGTTCGTAGAGCACACGGTCGGGGCGCGCGTAGAGGCCGCTCTGCGCCAACGCCGCCAAGGTCGTGCGCGCCGCGGCATGATCCCCATGCCGGGCCTCGGCGACACCGAGCGCGTAGCGCAGGGCCGGCGCCTTGGCGTGGTCGGCGCAGCGCTCCAGGAACTGCTGCGCCGCGGCGATCGCGGCCGGCCAATCCTGCCGCCGGTGCGCCAGCGCCGACTCCAGCTCGAGCAGCCCCGGCAGTTCCCCGGCCGCGGCCGGGTGCGACTTCGCCCGCTGCAGCGTGCGCGCGCAGGCATCGTCGTCG
>JAEUHT010000198.1 GCA_016793265.1 Planctomycetota bacterium | reverse complement strand
ACGACTGGGATCTCGACGTCATCAACATCGGCAAGTCGACGGGCCAGCAGATCTTCCTCAACGACGGCAGCGGCCACTTCCCGACCGTGTCGACGACCTACCTGCCGGCCGGCACGGGCCTGACCTACGAGGCGGAGGCCGCCGATCTCGACCACGACGGCGACCTCGACCTGACCATGCTGTCGGTGGCGAGCCTGAGCGACACCGTGCTGCGCAACGAGCTGATCCCGAGCGGCACCTTGTCGTTCACCAACCTGACCGGCGCGCTGCTCGGCGGCAACGGTGACGACGACAACGAGTGGCTGTTCGTCGACGCCGACGACGACGGCTGGCTCGACCTCGTCAACGGCTCGCTGCAGTCGAGCGGCGAGAAGCTCTACCGCAACAACGGCGACTTCACCTTCACGCGGCAGACCGGCACCGGCGGTTTCTCGCCGCTGATCGACTCGACGCTCGACGCCGCGGTCGGCGACCTCGACGGCGACGGCGTCTTCGACATCGTCACGGCGCAGGGCGAATCGGGCAGCTTCCTCAATCGCGCCTACTTCGGCACCGGCCCGGCCGACAGCCAGCCACCGCGCTTCGTGCGCGTCGAGCAGTCACCGGCGGTGCGCACCGACGCCGACGGGCCGTGGATCGTACGCGCCGTGATCCAGGACTCGGCGGTCGACGACGGCGAGACCAGCGTGGCCACGGCGACGGTGAACTGGACCATCAACCACGCCGGCGGCACGGTGACGGGCAGCAGCCCGATGCGGTTCCTCGGCGGCCTGTTCTTCCGCGGCGCGATCACGCCACCCCCCGGCATCATCACGAACGGCGCCACGGTCACCTTCTCGCTGACCGCGACCGACCGCCGCGGCAACAGCACGACGGCGCCGGCACAGACGTTCACGGTGTGTGGCTGGCAGCAGTACGGGCTCGGGCTCGGCGGCAGCAACACGTCGCTGCTGCTCGGCAGCGGTCCGACCAGCCCGGGAGCGCTGCCGACGGTGGCCTGGAGCAACGCCGGAGCTTCGACCGGCGGGGCGCTGCTGCTCGCGTTCGGCCGCGCCGATCTCAGCTACCCGCAGGGGCAGCTGCTCGTCGACCCGGGGCTGTTCTTCACGCTCGTGCCGATCGTGACCGACGCCGCAGGCACGGGCGCCCTGCCGATCCCGGTGCCGCCGATCCCGGGTCTCATCGGGCTGCGCGTGGCGTTCCAGGCCCTGTTCGATGCGCCGGCAACCCTCAGCAACGGCGTCGACCTCGTCATCTGCCCGTGATGCCCACGAGGCTGCCGTACATGAAACCGGCTCGCGCGTCGTTCAGGTCTGCCTGATGGCAACTGCGGCGACCCGGTTGGTGCGGCTCATCATCCCGGACCCCGCTCCGGCGCCCCCGCTCTGAGCGGGCGGCCCGGGCAAACGGGCGTCCAAGCCAACTTCGCGGTCGTGACCCCTGCCGCCCGGATGGGCGCGGCAGACAGCCGGAACCCCGGCTGCGGTGAGACCGCTTCGAGAAAGAAACCGCGTAGCGGCGACCAAGGCATTCGCAACAGGCCGAACGCGCCGCACCAACCAGATCGGATCGCACGAGAGATTTGGCGCGCGAGCCGGGGTCGGGTCCGCCCTTGCGCTGCCGAGCGTTGCAGTTCCGCTCAGCGGCGCGCGGGCTTGCTAGGGCCCGGTGGAGTCTCGTCCTTCATGCTCTCTCTTCCTGTGCTTCGAGAACCTCGGGAGCTGACATTCTTCGAGCGCCTTCAGGCTCGCTCGACAGGGGAATGGTAGACCGTGCGCCGGCCGCGCCAACTCGGCGTCGTGCGTAGGGTGCACAGGCAGAAGTGGGTCGCGAGAATGGCGCAGCAGTTGCCACCGTCGCCGCGTCGCCCTTCGCGCCGGACCAAGCCGAATCGGACCCCGCGCCGCGGCGGGCCGCACCGACGCCCGGTCAACCTTCGCCGAGTTCGTGCACCGTCGGAGAAGTCGGCACCTTGCCGATGCGGGTGCGGTACTGCTGGCGCAGGGCGAGCGCCATCTGCGGCAGAGAGGCATAGTCCCCCGCGTCGATCGCCTCGATCATGCCGAGCAGGATGCGGGCATCGGCGCGGTCACCAGCCGCGTGGGCTTCGGTGACCACGGTCCACAGCAGGCGCTGGAAGTCGGTCTGCTTCACGTCGGGGCAAGAAGAGTCAGGGTTGTGCGCGCAAACCCCGGCGGGCAGGACATCTGATCTGGCAGACGTCCTTGTTACAACTCGGCCGGCCGCCACGCCGCCTTGCCAACGCGGCGTCGGCGCCGCAAGGTGCCGCCTGCCCCGGAGTACCAGTGCCCAAACCGCAGAGTTCGATCCTGTTCCAGCTGATCCTCGGGCTGTCGTTCGCCCTCGTCGTCTGGTGGACCTGGTTCCAGGTCAACGCTGCCGAGGAACTGATCCTTGCCGGGCAGGAGCTCGTGCGCGGCAACGCGGCGGCGGCGGCGGCGGCGTTCGGGGCCGAACGTGTCGAAGACCTCGTCAGGCTCGGCGAACGACACCGCATCATGTTCGCCAGCGAAGGCGCCTTCTTCGCCGTCGTGCTGCTGCTGCTCGGCTGGCTCTACGGATCGTCGGTGCGCCGCGAATCGGCGCTGCTGCTGTCGCGCGACCGTTTCCTCGCCGGCGCGACCCACGAGCTGAAGACGCCGCTCGCCACCATCGTGCTGCTGCTGGAGTCGCTGCGTGACGACCGCGTCCCGCACGAGAAGCGGCGGCGCTACCTCGACAACGGCTTGATCGAGGCCGAACGGCTCGAACGTGGTCTCAGCAACGTGCTGACCGCGGCGGGCCTGCGCGCCACCCGCGCCGCGCCGCGGCCGGTGGCGGGCGACCTTGCCGAGGACGTGCGCACGGCGGCGGCGGCGATGCGCGAACGAGCCGCGGCAGCCGGGATCACGCTTCGCCTCGAGGCGCCAGAGCAGCTACCCTTCGTGCGCGACCCCGTGGGCATGCAGATGGTGCTGCGCAACCTGCTCGACAACGCGATCAAGTACTCCCCCGCCGACAGCGCCGTCGACCTCGTGCTCGCGGCCGATGGCGACGGCGTGCGCATCGACGTGCGCGACCGCGGCCGCGGCCTCGACGCCGACGAACAGCGCCACGTGTTCGAGCCGTTCTGGCGCGGCAGCGAGAACGTCAGCGGCGGCACCGGACTCGGCCTGCACCTCGTCGCCGAGCTCGTCAAGGCGCACGCCGGCAGCGTCGTCGCCACGAGCGCTGGCCGCGATCGCGGCGCCTGCTTCACCGTGCGCCTGCCGCGGAGGCGCGCATGAGCCGCTGGATCCTCGTCGCCGAAGACCAGCGCACACTCGGCGAGATGCTGTGCGACAACCTCTCGGTCGAGTCGTACCACGCCGAACACGTGATGACCGGGCCGAAGGCGCTCGAGCGTATGGCGCGCGGCGGCATCGACCTGCTGATCCTCGACATCATGCTGCCGGGCCTCGACGGCTTCGAGGTGCTGCGGCAGTTGCGGGCCCGCGGCGATCAGACGCCGGTGCTGATCCTCAGCGCGCGCAGCGGCGACGACGACCGCATCCGCGGCCTCGAACTGCACGCCGACGACTACCTGACCAAACCGTTCAACCTGCGGGAGCTGCTGCTGCGTGTCGACGCCCTGCTGCGGCGGCGGCCGGCGCCGACGGCGGGCGCCGACGTGCTGACGTTCGACGGCAATGCGGTCGACTTCCGCACCATGCTGGCGACGTGCCGGTCGGGCGAACAGGTGACGCTGACCGCGACCGAGACCAAGCTGCTCAAGCTGCTGGCCGGCCACGCCGGCACCGTGGTCACGCGCAAGACGGTGGTCGAGCATCTGTTCGGCAGCAGCGCCGCGACCACGGTGCGCACCCTCGACAACGTCGTGCTGCGGCTGCGCAAGCTGTTCGAAGAGGACCCGGCGGAGCCGAAGCACCTGCAGACGGTGCGCGGCGTCGGCTTCCGCTTCACCCCCTGAGTGTCCCGAGTCGGAGGGTCACGATCCGCTGCGCCGGCGGCACGGGCCGGCCCCCGCGCGACCCCTTGGAGCAGGAATGCCGCCCGGCTTTCGCTTCGCACCGGGCGCCGACGTATCCTGCCCGCCTTCGGCCACAAGGGCCCGCAAAACATGAACCACCGCCACTTCCCGACTGTTCTCACCCTGTTGTTCGCGGCCGCCCCGGCGTTCGCCCAGGATCACGACCTCAAGATCGCCGCCAAGAAGGACAGCACGGTCTGGCTGCTGCAAGAGACCAAGAACGAGCAGTCGATCGAGATGATGGGCCAGCAGATGGAGTCGGGGCAGAACATCACGCACACGCTGCGCGTCACCGTCAAGGACATCGATGACAAGGGCAACTTCGTCGTCGAGACCACGATCGCGCGCATTCACGGCGCGGTCACGGTGCCGATGATGGGCGACGTCGACTTCGATTCGCTCGACGGCGCTGCCGCCGCGGACGAAGACGAGGACGACGGCGGCGGCATGGGCATGCCGAGCCAGGGCGCCCTGAAGAAGGGCTTCACGCACGGCGCCGGCAAGAGCTACACCGTCAAGGTCAGCCCCAAGGGCAAGGTCGTCGGCAACGTCGCCGGCGTCGACGAGATCGCCGAGGGCGCCGACAACCCGATGGGCCCGTCGATGGACGAGGGCATGCTGCACCGCATGGTCGAGAGCGCGTTCGCGACGCTGCCGGAGAAGCCGATCGCGGTCGGCGGCAAGTGGAACCACGAGTCGGGCGAGTCCGGCACGCGCATGCCGATGCAGGCCAAGCTCGAACTGACGCTGGTCAAGGTCGACGACGAGAGCTACGAGATCGGCGCTGCCGGCACGATCGACGCCGCCAAGGCGGACGACAAGGGCGCGGATGCCAAGTCGGACGAAGGTGACGAGGACAACCCGATGGCCGAGATGATGAAGAACATGAAGGTGAAGAACGGCAAGATCACCGGCACGACGCGCCTGTCGCGCGCCGACGGCTTCGTGATCGAGTCGAAGTCGGTCACCTCGATGGACATCGAGATGGAAGGGGAGATGAGCATGTCCATCAGCACCAAGATGACCACGACGACGAAGCGCACCACCGAAGCCGCGGCGCTGCCGAAGGCCGCCAAGAAGGAAGCGGCGACGGAAGGCGGCAAGTGATCGCCGCGCCAGCGCGTCATTCGCGCCGGCGATAGACCAGGCGCCGCTCGCCGCGGCGCAGGTCGAATTGGCCCGGGAAGCTGCCTTCGAGCTCGAATCGGGCCCCCGGCACCACGACCGCGAGCTCCTTGCGCGCGGTGACCAGCACGGCGCCGACCGGCAGCTGCCCGGCGGCGACCAGCGCCGCGAGCTCGCCCGACTGCACGGCGCGCACACGATCGGCCTCGGGCCGCAGGTAGTAGAAGCCGCCGAGCACCGTCGCCGGCGCATCGACCACGAACACCTGCTGCCCAGGTCCCGGGTGGTCGCGCAGCCACAGCGTCGCGCCCACGGCGCCGGCGTTGCCGAAGGCGAAGCTCGCCCAGAGGAACAGGCTGCCGTGCACCAGGCCGAACAGGCGCAGGTGCCAGGTGGCACGGCGGCCGTTGGCGGCGCCGAGCCCGGCGAGCAGGACCGCGCTCAACATCGCCAACGACGCGTACTCGAAGCGCAGCGCCTTCCTGGCGATGAACGAGTGCGCCAGCAGGTGCCCGAGCGCGGCGACGGTGGCCACCGGCAGCAGCGTGGCGCCGGCGGCGAAGCGGCGCCACGCGTCGCGCAGCAGCGGCGGCACGAAGAAGCAGACCGGCACCACGCCGACGAGCCAGAAGAACCACCACGGCTGCGTGGTCCAGCCCGCGGCCGCCCCGTCCCCGACGTTGACGCGCAGGTTGGCGAGCGGCGAAGACAGGAAACCGCCGCCCATCGACAGATCGCTGAGCCCCTGGGTGACGATGCCGGGCAGGCAGGCGACCGTGAACGCCGCCGCCGCCCCTGAGCGGCGCTGCCACGCCAGCGCCAGGACCACGCCGGGACCATAGAGAGCGTCCTGGAAGCGACCGCAGAAGGCGAAGCCGAGGCAGAGCCCGCCGAACGCCGGCCACCAGCCCGGCCCTTGCGCGGCCAGCACCGCAGCCACCGCCAACGTCGCCGCGAAGGACGGCCCCGACGGCTGCACCTGCAGCACGAGCAGGCCCGACAACGCGAACCACAGGAGCGCCGGCCGCGGCCGCGCCACCGGCCGCCAGCGCACGACCACGAGCCAGAACATGATCATCGGCAGCAAGGACCACAGCGCGTGCACACCGCGCACGGCGCGCATGGTCGCCATCGGCTCGGTGCAGCCGAGCGCGCCGAGACCGCGGAACACCGCGGCGAGCAACTCCGGGTAGACCCAGCTGCGCATTCCCGCTTGCCATTCCCAGGTGCGGTGCCAGGCGGCGCCGGTGGCGAGGTGCCAAGCCGGATCGATGTACTGGTACTGCTGGTCCGGGTAGTCGAACCCATCGGCGAAGAACACGGCCGGCAAGCGCAGCAGCAGAGCCAACAGCAGGTAGGGCGCGAGCCGCAGCGGCGCCGGGTGCTGCAGCCAGGCCGACATTCGCTGGGACGTTCGCACGGCGCCATCGTGACCGGAGCGCGCCACGGATGGAACGGGCCGCCGCGCCTGGCTGCGGGCCGAGGTGGAATCCTGGCCACCGAGGCGCCTTACTCGCGGCCATGCCCGACCGCGAAACCCTGCACGTCGCCGAGTTCCTCGGCGACGGCATCTCCGCCGAGTTGTCCCGCAGCGTGCACGAGGTCGCCGCAGCGTTGCCGATCCACGTGCGATTCCACCCCGTGGACCTGTCGCTCGAAGCGCGGCGCCTGCGCGCCGAGGCCTGCTACGACGCGGCGATGCAGGCCATCGGCCAGCACCGCGTGGCGATGAAGTACCCGACCGTCACCGAGACCGACAGCCCGAACAAGGTGCTGCGCGAACGCTGCCGGTTCTCGGTCATCCACCGCCCGGTGCGCAGCCTGCAAGGCGTGCGGACCCGGCACGACGGCACGGTCGACCTCGACATCATCCGCATCGCCGTCGGCGGCACCTACGAGGACGCCGGCCGCCGCATCGGCGAGGACGCCGCGGTGTCGATCCGCGTGATCGAACGGCGGCCATCGCGCGACGCCGCGCTCTTCGCCTTCCGCCTGGCGCAGCGGCTCGACTGCGGTGTCGTCAGCACCAGCAAGTACACGATCCAGCGCGCCACCGATGGCCTGTTCGAGGAGGTCGTGAGCGAGGTCGGCGCGGCGTTCCCCGGCGTGCCGCACCACGCGGAACTGTTCGACTCGCTGCTCTACAAGCTGATCCTCAAGCCCGAGGCCTACCGCGTCGTCGTCACCCCGAACGAGTACGGGGACTTCCTGTCGGACATGGCCTGCGGCATGGTCGGCAGCCTCGGCCTCGGCGCCAGCGCCAGCTACGCGTTCGACGAACGTGGCGACGTCGGCATCGCCATGTTCGACCCAGCGGGCGGCACCGCGCCCGACATCGCCGGCAAGGGCGTCTGCAACCCGTCCGCGGCGCTGTTCGCGTTCGCGATGCTGTTGTCGCACTGCGGCTTCCGCGGCCTCGGCGCCATGCTCGACCACGCCATCCGCGCCGCCATCGCCGCCGGCGAATCGACGCGCGACCTCGGCGGCACGCGCGACACCGCGGCGTTCGTCGCCGGCGTCATCGACCGCCTGCGTCCAGCCGCTGGCTGAGCCCTGCAGCGCCCTCCCCCGGCGGCGCCCCCCCGGCGGCGACGGCACGCCACGTCAGGCGCGGGGCCGGAACAGGCGGTCGACGAACGTGCTGGCCTTGTGCTTCTCGGCGACCTTGCGCGTCAACCGCATCGCCTCGGCCACCGGCACGAGCACGGCGCCGTCCGGCACCGGCAGCCACACGGCCTGCTCTTCGTGCTCGCGGATCAGGCGCTCGAACTCGGCCACGTTGTCAGCGGCGGCGAGCCGCTCGAGCAGGCGCATGTCGACCAGGGCGGAGCCGCTGGCGGCGAACTGACGGCCGCGACCGAGCAGGTCGTCGGTGCTGACTTCGAACAGGTCGGCGAGCGCGACCAGATCCTCGCCGGTTGGGAAGCGGCTGCCGCTCTCCCACCGCGACACCGCGGACTCATGGCAGCCGAGACGCTTGGCGACGTGATCCTGCGTGAAGCCGCGGCGAGCGCGAAGTTCGCGCAGGCGAGCCGCCAGGTGGGTGGCGAGCGGACGGGGCGCGGTCTCTTCCGGTTGTTCAGTCACGGTAGGTGCTCAGGTGTGAGGCGCCGGCACTACGCAGGCACGCAGGGGGGTCGGCCAGCCGGAAACGAACTTGCCGCGATGGCCCGAGATCGTCAATGCACCCTTCGTTCCACTTCGGAACAAACTTGACGTATTGGCATGCAATTGTTCCCATCGTCATCCCACTAGAGTCAGACACGAGGAGACCCATGATGATCGACAACCCCCATGCCATGCTGCCCATCGCCTACCGGGCGGCATCCCGCATCCTGACCAACCCGGTCATGGCGGCCGAAGCGAGTGAACGCGCCGTGCACAAGCTGACCCTGGCCCTGCTGCATGGCGCCGCCCCCGAACGCCCCGATGCCTGGCTGCGCGTGGTCGCCCACCGCTCTGCCTGTGCGCTGCTGCGGTCCGACTGGGGCCGCATGCACGCCGTCGCCAGCGAGCAGCTTGCCGCCCACCAGGCCCCCTACCGGCGGCCCAACCACAGCGGCGCCGAGGTCGTCCGGGAACGGCTCACCGGCTACCTGACCTCGCGCCAACAGCAGGTGCTCGACGCCGCCATGACCTGCAATGGCACCCGCGCCGCGGCCCGCTGCTGCGGCATGCAACCACGCGACTTCCGCCGCTCGATCAACCAGGTGTCGCGCAAGGCCCGCGAACTGCTGGGCGCAGAGCCAACCACCCCGGCGGGTGACGACGACCCTGCCGTGCAGTTCGCCATCGCGACCTGACGCCCCGCGACACCTCGCGCGCTCGTGTCGCGGCCGGCGACCGGCCCTGCCAACGCTGCAGGAGGCGTGGCGAGACGCCCGGCGCCGGGCGATCGGCGGCGCGCCCAGGGCTGGCATCCGGCGCTCCGAACCGGGATGGTCGGTGCCATGTCCCCGCTCGCCTGCACGCTCGCAGCGCTCGCCCTGCTGGGCGCCGCCATCCCCGCCACCCTGGCCGCATGCCAGGATCCGCAACCCGGCTACACCGATACTCCACTGCTGCCCGACGGCTGGCGCGTTCACGACAAGAACCGGCCGCGGCCGGCGGCGGTCGATCCCGGCCCGGCGACCACGCTGCCGACCCCGGCACCTTCGGACGCGATCGTGCTGTTCGACGGCAGCAGCCTCGACGCCTTCCACAGCGGCGGCGGACCGGCGAAGTGGAACCTCGTCGACGGCGCGATGGAAGGCAACCGCAGCGGCGATCTGTTCACGAAGGCCGAGTTCGGCGACTGCCAGCTGCACATCGAGTGGCGCGCGCCATCGCCGGTCAAGGGCGACTCGCAGGGCCGCGGCAACAGCGGCGTCTTCTTCTTCGGCCGCTACGAAGTGCAGGTGCTCGACAGTTACCAGAACCCGACCTACGCCGATGGCCAGGCCAGCGCGCTCTATGGCCAGCTGCCGCCGTTGGTCAACGCCTGCCGGCCGCCGGGGCAATGGCAGGCCTACGACATCGTCTTCGTCGCCCCCCGCTTCGCCGACGGCAAGCTGGTGTCGCCGGCGCGCGTGACCGTGTTCCACAACGGCGTGCTGACGCAGCACGATGAGGCGCTGCTCGGCACCACCGAGCACCGTGCGCTCGGCAGCTACGAGCCACACGGCGAACGTGGCCCGATCAAGTTGCAGGACCACGGCGACCCGGTGCGCTTCCGCAACCTCTGGGTTCGCCCGCTGCAGCTGCAGCGCCCCGCCGCCAAGTGACGGGGCCAGCGGCCGCGCTCAGCGCGAACCCGCGTACTTGCCGAGCACGCCGTAGTCGTGGCGCAGGCTGGCGGCGTCTTCGTCGGTCAACTGCGTGTTGTCGCTGCCGTCCCAGACGAACAGGTCGTCGTTGCTGTGGCTGCCGACGGGGCGCGAATACAGGATGGTGCCGTTCTGGGTGCGCGCCTGGAACGTGTCGTCCGTGCCCGCGTCGCTGATCACCACCGAGTTGGTCGCCGATGCGTCCCACATCAGCAGGTCGGTCTGGCTGCTGACCTCCGCCGTGTAGGCGAAGTCGCCGGTGTCGACACCATCGCCGCCGAACGCGAGGTCGGTGCCGGTGATCGGCGAACCCAGCCAGGCGCCGGCCGAGACGTCGAACAGGTTCAGCGCCGTGCCGTCGCTGCGCAGCGCGACGACGTCGCCGTTCGCCAGCGTGTGCAGCGTCGTGCCGACGGCGCCCCCGGCCGCCCAGGTCACCGTCGCCGGCGAAGCGACCAACGACACCGCGAGCAGGCTCGACGTGGTGCCGCTCGGCCGCACGAACGCCCAGGCCGTGGTGCCGTCGCTGCTGACCGCGAGCACGTCGCTCTGGTCGCTCGCGTTGCGCACCGCGGCGGTGTCGCCGCTGTCGAGGTCGTAGAAGTAGGCGTCCGTCTCGCTGCCGCTGACGGTGCGTTCGAAGACCACCTCGTTGCCGGCGCCGATACCGACCACCGCGTCGACGTTGCCGCTGGTCCCGCTGACCAAGGTCGTCTGGCCGTTGAGCGGGTTCCAGGAGTAGACATCGCTGGTGCCGCCGGTCGACGCCGTGAACACCACCTGGCTGGCCGAGCCCTGGCCGGCGTAGACCTTGTCGGCCGTCGCGATCCCGCTGACGTCACTGCCGATCTCGACGAGGCCGGTGGCGACGCGATAGCAGAACAGGTCGGACTCACCACCGCCGCCGATGCGGCTGAACACCACACCGCCGTTGGGCAACGTCGCCTGCAGCTGCTCGGCGGTGCTCTCGGTGGCGACCGCGAAGGTCTCGTCCTCGGCGACGTCGTAGGCGTAGATGTCGGTCTGGCCGTTCACGTTCATCTCGTAGCAGACGAGGTCGCCGCTGTTGACCAGCACGGTGGCGTCGTCGAGCAGGTCCTGCGCGATGTCGCGCTGCAGGCCGCTGATCGGGTTGTAGAGGTAGAGGTGCTTCTGGTTGCTGGCCCCGGCCAGCACCAGCACCTTGCCGTCGCTGGTCTTCGCCGCGTAGCTCGCACTGCCACCGGCGGCCGCGCCGAGCCGCGTATTGCCGCGCGTCATCGGATCGAACACCCAGACCTGCGGCGACGCCCCACCGAGGTGATAGACGGTGCGGCCGTCGGCGAGCCCGGTGTCGAAGCCCGGCGCCGCGGCCGAACCAGCGACGCGCACGAATGCGTTGGTCGCCGAGTCGAGCAGCAGGAGCCCGCTGCCGTCTTCGCCGACGACGACGAGGTTCGCCGAGGTCACCGCCACCACGAAGGTGCCGGGCGTGGTCTTGTCACCATCGCTGACCGTGTACTCCACGGTGTAGAGGCCCATGGTGTCGAACGCGTTCGAGTAGCTGCTGCCGGCGAAGGTGCCGCCGCCGCTGCTCACCGCATAGGTCAGCGTCGCGCCTTCGCGGTCGGTGACGTAGTCGGCGAGGTCGAGCGTGAAGGTCTGCCCCCCGAGCACCGACTGCTGCGGCACCTCGGCGAGGCGCGGCGCGGCGTTGGTGCTGTTGCTGCCGCTGCAGGCGACTGCGGCGAGCGAAGCGACGCCGAGCAGGAACGACGGGTGCGGACGATGTGCCATGGGAAGACGGGTCTCCTTGATGCGATGCTGGGTGCAAGAACCGACAACGCGGTTTCGGCAGCCGCTGCAGCGGTCGTGAGCCGTTCGCCGCGACCACCATGGCAAGGCGGACTCGACCACACCGATCCCACCACGGCGCGGCGCGGGAGCCGCGACCGGACGTCTCACCGCACCGGCAGTTCGAGCCGGCCGAACCGCATCCAGCCGCGCACCCGCTGCAGCTCGGCGAAGTCGGGCCGGAACACGTGCAGTGGCAGCCGCTGCACGCGGGCATCGTCGCGCGCGAACGGCGGCGCCGGTTGCACCGCGAACAGCGCCGCCAGCGCCCGCACCGGCACGGCCACGAAGATGCGTTCGGGCTCCCCGTGGCGCGCGAAGGCAGCGGTCAGCCAGGCGTTGGTCTCGGCGAGCTGCCGCTGCCAGTTCTGCAACCGCAGCCGCGAGCCGTAGCGCGACTTGCCGCGGCTCTCGAGGTGCGTCGGTTGCGCCTTGCCGTGGCCGCGCACGATGTAGCGGCGCAGCGCCTTGTGCTGCACGAGGTCGTCACCTTCCCAGTAACCGAGCGCGACCCCGGCGGCGCGGAACAGCAGCAGGGCGTGACGTTCGACCGGCCCCGGCAACCGCTCCTGGTAGCCACCCACCGACTCCCCGGGACGTGCCCGCGGCGCCGCCAGCGGCAGCACCAGCCGCGCGCCGCCGGCGGCGACGAAGGCCGCGCCGCCGGGGTCGGCGACCGCGTCCGGCCAGGCGACGGCAAAATCCCCGACCTGCTCGCCGAGGTCGAGCAGCGGGAAGTGCACCACGCGCGGGCCCGGGGACGCGTCCACGGCTCCACACTACCCGAGCGGCGACCGGCAATGCGCCTCGTCGGGCGCGCGTCCGTCGTTATCATCCCGCCCATGACATCGTCGACGGCATGCGCCTGGCGCGTCGCGGTCGTGGGCTCCGGCCCCGCCGCCTTCTACACGGCCGAAGCGCTGATGAAGTCGGACCATGAGGTGCGGGTCGACCTGTTCGAACGGCTGCCGGTGCCGTTCGGCCTCGTGCGCGGCGGCGTCGCCCCCGACCACCAGAAGATCAAGGGCGTGGTCAAGGTCTACGAGAAGATCGCCGCCTCGCCGTGCTTCCGTTTCTTCGGCAACGTGCGCATCGGCAGTGACCTGACCATCGACGACCTCGCCGCGCACTACCACCAGATCTGCTACGCGTTCGGCTGCGAGAGCGATCAGAAGCTCGGCATCCCGGGCGAGGAGCTGGCCGGCGTGTCCGCCGCCACCGACTTCGTCGGCTGGTACAACGGCCACCCGGACCACCGCGCGCACCACTTCGACCTGTCGCAGACGCGCCGCGTCGCCATCGTCGGCAACGGCAACGTGGCGATGGACGTCGCCCGCGTGCTGCTGGCGCCGCCCGACGCGCTGGCCACGACCGACATCGCCGAACACGCCATGCCGGTGCTGCGGGCCAGCGCCGTGCGCGAGGTCGTGCTGCTCGGCCGCCGCGGCCCGGCGCAAGCCGCGTTCTCGCCGACCGAGCTCGAGGAGATCGCCCACCTGCCCGGGCTCGACGTCGTCGTGCGCCCGGAGGAGGCCGAACTCGACCCGCTCAGCGCCGCCTGGCTGGCGAAGGACGGCTCGCGCAGCCAGGAACGCAACGTGCGCAACCTGCAGGAGCACGCCGGCAAGGGCCTCGGCAGCAACCCGCGGAAGCTGCGCTGCCGCTTCCTGGTCGCGCCGGTCGAGCTGCGCGGCACCGACGACCAACTGCGCTCGGTGCGCCTGCAGCACATGCGCCTCGTCGCCGGCGACGACGGCACGCCGCGGCCGTTGCCGCGCGACTCGTTCGAGGACCTCGACGTCGACCTCGTCTTCAAGGCGATCGGCTACCGCGGCGTGCCGGTGCCCGGGGTGCCGTTCGAGGCCAAGAAGGGCATCGTGCCGAACGTCGACGGCCGCGTCGTCGAACAGCCCGGCTCTACCGTGCGCACCGGCCACTACTGCGCCGGCTGGTGCAAACGCGGCCCCACCGGCCTGATCGGCACCAACAGCCTGTGCGCCAAGGCGACGGTCGAGTCGATGCGGACCGACCACGCCGACGGTCGCCAACTGTCGCCGACGCACGGCGACATCACCCAGCTGCTGCAACAGCGCGGCATCGACGCGGTGACGTGGGCGGATTGGCAGCGGCTCGACACCTACGAGCGGCGACAGGGCGAAGCCGCCGGCAAGGTGCGGCAGAAGGTCACCGACGCCGCCGAGATGCTGCGCGTACTGCGCTCGCTGCGCGGCTGATCACGCCGCCGTGGCCCGGGTTTGGATCGCCGCCCCGGCACCGCTACCGTCCTGCCGATGTCGATGCAGTTCGAACTGTTCGCGGCGTGCCAACCCGGCCTCGAGCCACTGCTGACGGCAGAGCTGCAGGCCCTCGGCGTGGCGCCGCGACCGCTCGCCGGCGGCGTCGCCTTCCGCGGCGACATGCAGCTGGCGCAACGCTGCTGTCTCTGGCTCGGCACCGCCAGCCACGTGCTGCTGCGCCTCTGCGAGATGCCGTGTCGCGCCCTCGGCGAACTGCAGCGCAAGGCCGCACAGCTGCCGTGGCGATCCTGGCTGCGGCCCGCGGTGCCGGTGCGGCTGCACGCCACCTCGCGCGGCTCGCGCGTCTACCACACCGACGCCATCGTCGAGCGGCTCGAACAGGCGATCGCCAACGCCTTCGGCGCGCCGGTGCGTTCTCCCGCCGCCGGCGACGAGGCCTTCGCCACCGTGCACGCCCGCTTCCGCGACGACGTCTGCATGCTGTCGGTCGACGTCACGACCACGCCGCTGCACCGCCGCGGCTACCGCCTCGACGGCCGCAAGGCGCCGCTGCGCGAAGACCTCGCCCACGCGCTGGTGCTGGCGAGCGGCTGGACCGCCGACCTGGCGCTGCTCGACCCGTTCTGCGGCAGCGGCACGATCGCCATCGAAGCCGCCGCCCTCGGGCTCGGCCTGCCGCCGGGCCGGCTGCGGCCGCCGCCGGGCGAACACCTGGCGCTGTTCGACGCCGACGGCTGGGCGCAGGTGCGCGACTTCGCGCCTCAACCGCTGCCGCTGCAGATCGCCGCCAGCGACCGCGACGAAGGGGCCGTCGCCGCGACTCGCGACAATGCCGAACGCGCCGGCGTCGCCGCCCAGCTCGACCTGCGGCACGCCGCGATCTCCGACCAGCCGTGGCTCGGCGCCGGCGACCATCCAGCCCGCGGGGTCGTCGTCACCAACCCTCCCTTCGGCCGCCGCATCGGCGGCAAGAACCCGCTGCTGCCGCTCTACCAGACGCTCGGCGCCCGCATCGAAGCCCTCGGCGACGGCTGGCGCGCCGCGATCCTGGCCCACGACGTGCGGCTGGCCCGGCGCACGGCGCTGCCGCTGCGGGCGGCGTTCACGACGCGCCATGGCGGCCTCAGCATCACGGCGCTGGTCACCGACCCAGGCGCCGGCACCGCCACCGACGACACCGCCACAACCGGCACCTGACGGGGTTGCAACGCGCCCGCACCGCGCGACACTCGTCTTTGCCCCTCCCCGTGCAAAGGCCGCGATGCTCCGTTCGATCCTCCTCCTGTGCGCCTTCCTGGGCTGTGCGCTGTCGCTGCCCTCGCAGGACGAAACCAAGCTGCTCGCCACCTTCGCCAAGGCCTTCACGCCGCCGAAGGGCAAACCCGGCGCCACGCTCGAGGCCAAGCAGGCGGCGCTGCACGCCACCAAGGGCCTGGACTCCGGCAAGGCCGCCGAGACGCTCGTCGGCGGCTGGCTCGACCTCGACGTCGAGCTCGGCGCGCTCGACACGCAGCGCACCGCCGCCAGCGAGGAGATGGCGAAGATCCTGAAGGGCCAGGAAGCGTCCGAGCAACGCACCTTCCCGCAAGCCGAGCTCACGCGCTTCAACCAGCTCAAGGACGAAGTGGCGCGGCTGCGAGACCAGGGCGACGGCCTGCGCGAACTGCAGCTGCAGCTCGCCGAACGCATCAGCGAGCTGCGCCGACGCGACGCGACGCTGTGGCTCCTGCAGCGGGTCTGCGGCAACAGGAAGCACCCGATGCCCCTGCGGCTCGCCGCCGGCAAGGCGGTCGGCGGCGGCGCCGTCGACGTACTCGAGGAGCTCGCCGCCGCGCTGCAGCGGGCCAAGGACCCCGCCGAACAGATCGTGCTGCTCGACGCGCTGACGTTGGCCGGCAGGAGCGCCACCCTGCACGCCAACCCGGTGATCGAGCTGCTGCAGAGCAAGGAGGAGGCCGTCGCCGAACGCGCGGCGATGGCGCTCGCCAAGATCGCCGTCGCCGACGCCGTCGGCCCGATGATCCAGCTGCTCGTGCGCAGCAGCGGCCAATCGCGCCTGCGCATCGCCTCGGCGCTCGAAGTGCTGACCAACCAGCAGTTCGGCATCAACGTCGGCGCCTGGCAGGCCTGGTGGCAGACCGACGGTCCGATGTTCGCGCAAGGCGGCAAGCTCGGCGGCGGCACCCCGAGCCACCGCAAGGACACCAACCAGTTCTACTACTTCGGCATCCCGCAGGATCAGAGCAACTCGATCCTCTACGTCATCGACTGCTCGGGCTCGATGAAGGCGACCGTCAGGATGAAGGACGGCGAGGGCAAGGAAGTGGAGACCTCGCGCATCGAGGCCTGCAAGGCCGAACTCGCGCGCGCGCTCGGCCTGCTGCGCCCGACGCAGAAGTTCGCCATCCTGTGGTTCAACGACATGCCGCACTTCTGGGAGCCGAAGATGCAGCTGGCGACCAAGGAGACGATCGGGCGCGCGCAGACCTTCGTCGGCACGCTCAAGAACGCCTCTTCGACCAACATCCACGACTCGCTCGAACAAGCGTTCACGCTCTGCGGCCGCGGCAAGACCGACAAGTACTACGGCATCGAGCTCGACACGATCTTCCTGCTCACCGATGGCTCGCCGACGCGCCCGGACGGCAAGCTCGACTCGACCGACAAGATCCTCGTCGGCGTGCGGGCCTGGAACCCGCTCAAGCGCGTCACGATCCACTGCATCGGCATCGGCAAGGACCTCAACACGACGTTCCTGCAGCAACTCGCGAGCGAGAACGGCGGCGAGTACAAGCAGTTTTGATCGGCCCCGCCGCCGCGGCGGCGCCGATCCAACGCCTTCATGAAGACCAGGGGATCGGCCGGCCCGGTCCACAGCAGGGCGGGTCTATGCGCGCATCGCCGACGGGGGTACGTTCGCCCAACCCACCAAGGAACCGACATGCGCACCCTGCTCTTCCCCTTCGTGTCGCTGGTGTCGACGCTCTCCGCCCAGGACTTCCTGCTCTACAAGTTCGACAGTCCCTGCACCAACGAGGTCATCAACCACGCCAACGGCTCCGGCGCGTTCCCAGCCAACGGCACGCTCGCCTACAACACGCCTTCGCCCTACCAGCCCGGCATGTTCGGCGGCGCGTTGTCGGGCGGCAGCGCCGCGGCCAACACCTACAGCCGGGTGGACTCCGGTTGGTCGCCAGCGGCGCAGCCGATGACCGGCAGCATCACGCTCGCGTTCTGGGCCAAGGAACGCACGCCGGTCGGCACCGCGCTCAACTACCTCTGTGGCTGCACGAGCAGCGGCCACCGCCTGTTCACCAACGGCGTCGGCGGCACCGGCCTCTACTTCCGCAACATCGTCGCCAGCGGCCCGAACACGCTCGATCTGGTCTTGCCGGCCGCGACCACGAACTTCCAGGCGCTGGCCAGCGCCGGCTGGGTGCACATCGCGCTCGTCATCGACGCCACCGCCGGCACCGCCGACTGGTACGTCAATGGCACCTCGGCGATCCACTACACCGGCGTCGGCCCCGGCCTCATCAACACCGCCGGCAACTACCTCGTCGGCATGCAGCTCACCAGCAATGAGTGCAACTACGACCTCGACGAGTGGCTGCTCAGCAACCGCGCCTACACGTCGGCCGAGATCCTGGGCTTGTCGCTGGTTCCACGCGCCGGTGACGGCGACTACACCTCGGCCACGCCGGCGCAATGCGGCGGCGGCAACGTCACGCTCGGCAGCGCCGGCGGCGCACCCTACGTCGGCAACCTCGGCTACCAGCTCGAAGTCACCACGACGACGCCCAGCCTGTTCCTCCTGCTGATGGGGCTCGACCGCTGCAGCTACGGCGGCGTGATCCCGTTGCCGCTCGATG
>JAEUHT010000167.1 GCA_016793265.1 Planctomycetota bacterium | reverse complement strand
CCGTTCGCGCAGCGGGGTCAGGGTCGTCCAGTCGATCGCCGCGGTCAGCAGCGGCGGCAGCACCGACTGCAGCCAGCAGGCGGCGTGCTGCGCATGGCGGAAGGTGAACGAGAACAGCCGGTCGTGCGGGGATTGCATGTTCGCAACTCCCAAGTGCGCGACCGGGGGCACGCCGCCTTGGTCGGCAGGCCCTGCCTGGATCAGCCGCGGCGGCGCTTGCTCGTCGGCGCCGGGCCGATGTCGGCGAACGTGCAGCCCTTCGCCCAGGTGTCGAGGCACTGGTTGAGCCGACTCCAGAGCGGGTGCAGCGAGCACGGGTTCAGCGGGTCGCAGGC
The DNA here is from genome assembly GCA_016793265.1 of Planctomycetota bacterium. Taxonomy (GTDB): domain Bacteria; phylum Planctomycetota; class UBA1135; order UBA1135; family UBA2386; genus JAEUHT01. Next base: position 16,467 of record JAEUHT010000167.1, on the reverse strand, counting down.
CGCGTAGCCGAAGGCGCAGCCGCCGTCGACCTCGATGTCGACCGCCGCCAGCACTTCGCCGAGTGGCAGGTCCTTCGGCGCGCGCGCCAGGCAGAAGCCGCCGCCGTGGCCCTTCCTGGCGCTGACGAGCCTGGCGACCACGAACTTGCGCATGACCTTGGACAGGTACTGCTGCGGCACGCCGGTGCGTTCGCTGAGTTCGGCGGCGTTGATGCGTTCGCCGGGCGCCAGCGCCGCCAGCGCCGCCATCGCGCGCAGGCCGTAGACCGCAGTCTGGTTGAGCAGCATGCGGGCGCGATTGTGTCGCGCGTGGGGCGGCGCCGCAAGGAAGCGGGTGGGTTGCCTACTGCGGCGGCAGCAGCACGCCGTCGAGCACGTGCACGATGCCGTTCGAGGCGCGGATGGAGGTGACGATGTTGGCGCCGTTGATCGTGACCTTGCCGCCCCGGTTCTCGACGGTGACCTTCTGCATGTTGGCCATGCCCAACTGCATGCCGTCGACGAGGTCCTTGGCCTCGTAGACCGCGGCGGCGACGTGGTACTTGAGCACGTTGCGCAGGTCGTCGATCCGCGCCGGTTGCAGCAGCCCCTCGACGGTGCCGGCCGGCAGCTTGGCGAAGGCGGCGTCCGTCGGCGCGAATACCGTCAGCGGCCCCGGGTTGGCCACGGAGCGCACGTAGTCGGCCGCCTGCAGGGCCGCGACCAGCGTGCGGTGTTCCTTCGACCCCGCGGCGATGCTGACGATGTTGTGCGGGTCGAGTGGGGGTGGTGGCGCCTGCGGCTTGGCTGCGGCGGGCGCAGGCGTCGGCGTGCTCGTGGCGTCCGTGCAGGACATGGCGAGCAGCAGTGGGAGCAGGGACAAGCGGATGCTGGGCATGAATCTCATGGCACCTCGGGAACGGTTCGGGAGTCGGCGGCGGTCGCCGAAGACAACGGATAAGACGCTCCGATAACAGGAACAGCCATGCGCACTTCGGCTGCCGACTCCGGCCGCGGCCTCCTCGGGCGTTTCCCTGCATGTAGGCAGAGGAATGTCGTTCCGGCCCAGCATGTCGTCTGCGGTCAAGTGCGAATGGCGAAACAACAGATACTGGATAAACGTAGCCAGAATCTAGCGGCAGGCGATCGACCGACTGCTGCGCCAGACCATGAAGCAACTGCGCAACCTCTCCTGCCTCCTCTCCTGCTTCGCCGGCATCACACTCGCCGCCTGCGGCGGTGGTGCCGCCGCGGTCTCGCCGGCCAACAAGCCGCCGCGGGCCGCCGTGGTGCCGATCGCGAACGACGCCGCCCTGGCGGTGTTCCAGTCCCGCTGCATGCCCTGCCATGGCATGTCCGGGCACGGTGATGGCCCCGGCGCCGCGGCCTGCGAGCCGAAGCCACGCTCATTCGCCGACGTGGCCTGGCAGGACAGCGTCACCGACGAGCAGATCCAGAAGGCGATCGTGTACGGCGGCGCTGCCGTCGGCAAGAGCGCGATCATGCCCGCGCAGCCCGACCTCAAGGGGAACAAGGCGACGCTCGCCGGCCTCGTCAACGTCGTGCGCGCCTGGCGCGGCAAGTGATTCCCAACCCGACGCCGGGGCTCGTGGTGAGCACCGGCACCACCAGAGACCGGACCATGACCATGACGATCGCCTCTCGTTGCTCTCCCTTCGCCTCGTTGCTGCCGTTCGCGCTGCTGGCGGCATGCGGCGGCCGGCCGAACGCGCCCGCCGGCGGCGGCGCCGATGTGCTGGCGCTGATGCAGGCCCGCAACCTCTCCGAACAGGACGTCAACGCCGCGCTCAAGACCTACACGCCGACCGGGCGGCACGACGAGTACTACCAGTTCGCCTCGGGCGGCCACGGCGGCAACCTGATCGTGATCGGGCTGCCGAGCATGCGCATCCTCAAGTACGTCGGCGTGTTCTCGCCCGAGCCGTGGCAGGGTTATGGCTACGGCGACCAGAGCGGCGACGTGCTCGGCTCGGTGCAGCGCGCCGGCCACACGCTGACCTGGGCCGACATGCACCACCCGGCGCTCAGCGAGACCGGCGGCGACTACGACGGCAAGTGGATCTTCGTCAACGACAAGGCCAACCCGCGCATCGCCGTCGTCGACCTCAGCGACTTCGTCACCAAGCAGATCGTCGGCAGCGAGCTGATCCAGTCCGACCACGGCGCCGCGTTCGTGACGCCGAACACGGACTACGTCATCGAGACCGCGCAGTATCCGGCGCCGCTCGGCGGTGGCTACGCGCCGATCGAGACGTGGAACGAGAACTACCGCGGCGCGATGATCTTCTGGCGCTTCGACAAGCAGAAGGGGCGGATCCTGCCAGCGGAGTCGTTCGCGATCGAGCTGCCGCCCTACATGCAGGACCTCGCCGACGCCGGCAAGCTGGTCAGCGACGGCTGGGTCTACTGCAACTCGATCGACGTCGAACGGGCCTACGGCGGCAACCTCGAAGGCCGGCCGAGCCTCGAGGCCGGCGCGTCGCAGAACGACATGGACTACCTGCACGTGCTGAACCTGCGCCGGGCCGAGGCCGTGGCCAAGGCGGGCAAGACCGAGACCATCGCCGGCATGCGCGTGATCCGGCTGCAGACGGCCATCGATGAGAACCTGCTGGCGTTCGTGCCGGAGCCGAAGAGCCCGCACGGTGTCGACGTCACGCCGGACGGCACCGCGGTGGTCGTCGGCGGCAAGCTCGACACCCATACGACGGTCTACGACACGATGCAGATGGCGAAGCTGATCGAGCAGAAGCAGTTCGTCGGCAAGGACCCCTACGGCGTACCGATCCTCGACTTCCAGGCCGCGATCCGCGGCCAGTGCGAGATCGGGCTGGGCCCGCTGCACACGACCTTCGACGACCAGGGCTTCGCCTACACCTCGGTGTTCATCGAGACGGTGGTCGCGAAGTGGTCGCTGAAGGACCTCAAGGTGGTGGAGAAGATCGACACGCACTTCAACATCGGCCACCTGGTGGCGGCGGAGGGGGACACGGTGTCGCCGGACGGTCGCTTCCTGGTGGCGATGAACAAGTGGGCGCTGGATCGTTTCGCGCCGGTGGGGCCGCTGCTGCCGCAGAACTTCCAGCTCATCGACATCGCTGGCGCCCCCATGCAGTTGCTCTACGACATGCCGCTGCCGCTCGGGGAGCCGCACTACGCGCAGATCATCAAGGCGGACAAGCTGAAGCCGATCGACGTCTACAAGCCGATCGGGTTCAACCCGTTCACGGAGGCCGTCGACCCGTTCGCGACCGTGGCCGGCAAGGAGCGCATCGAACGCAAGGCCGACGGCGTGCACGTCTACATGACCGCCGTGCGCAGCCACTTCACGCCGGACATCGTGCGCGTCAAGGCCGGCGACACGGTGCACCTGCACGTGACCAACGTCGAGCAGGCCGCGGATGCGACGCACGGACTCGCCATCGGCAGCCACAACGTCAACCTCAGCCTCGAGCCCGGCAAACACTGCAACGTGACCTTCAAGGCCGACCGCGCGGGGGTGTACCCGTTCTACTGCACCGAGTTCTGCTCGGCGCTGCACCTGGAGATGGCCGGCTACCTGTTGGTCGAGCCGCAGTGACATGCGCGCCCTGCTGCACCTGCTGCCGGTCGTCGCGGTCGCCTGCGGCGGCGCTGCGACCACGCCGACGCCGCGGCCAGCCGTCGTGCTGGCGCCGGCCGACGTCGTCGTCGCGCCGGGGCCGTCGCTGCAGCAGGCGATCGATGCCGCCGCGGCCGGCGCGACGCTGACGCTGACGCCCGGGCGCTACCCGGGCAACCTGCGCCTCAGCAAGCCGCTGTGCCTGCAGGGACCGGCAGATGCGGTGGTGTGTGGCGACGAAGGCTCCACCGTGCGCGTCGAGGGGCGCGGTGTCGTGCTGCGCGGCTTCACGGTCGCCGGCAGCGGCCACCGCTTCGACCTCATGGACGGCGGCATCCACCTGCAGGGGGAAGGCCACGTCGTCGAGCGCGTGACCGTGCGCGACACGCTGTTCGGCATCCTGGCCGAACAGTGCCGCGACGTGCGCATCGTCGGCAACCTCGTGCTCGGCAGCGGCCTGCCGGCGCTCGGGCTGCGCGGCGACGGCATCCGGCTGTGGGAGACCACCGACTCGCTGGTCGCCGACAACGACGTGCGCGACGTGCGCGACCTGGTGGTGTGGTACTCGTCGCGCAACCGGCTGCAACACAACCGCGTCCGCGGCTCGCGCTACGGCACGCACTTCATGTACAGCCACGACTGTGTGGTCGAGCACAGCCGCTACGTCGACAACGAGGTCGGCGTGTTCGTGATGTACAGCCACGGCGTGCAGGTCCGCCGCAGCCTGCTGGCGCGCGCGGCCGGGGTCGCCGGCATCGGCATCGGCCTCAAGGAGTCGGGCGACATCGTCGTCGAGGACAACTGGCTGCTCGCCGACACCACCGGCATCTACCTCGACCACTCGCCGATGGACCCGAATCACCACAACCGCTACGCGCGCAACGTGGTGCGCTTCGCCGAGACGGCGGTCTCGCTGCACGCCGGCATCGAGCGCTCGCAGTTCGTCGACAACGAGTTCCGCGACAACGGCGCCGTGATCAAGGTCGGTGGTCAGGCCGATGCCCTCGGCTGCACCTTCGCCGGCAATTACTACGACAGTTACCGCGGCTACGACCTCGACGGCGACGGCCGCGGCGACGTGCCGTTCGAGTTCCGCCGCCTGTCGACCCAGCTCGAAGGCCGCTTCCCCGAGCTGGCGCTGCTGCACGGAGCGCCGGCGATGTCGATGGTCGACCTGGTCGGCGAGGTGATGCCGTTGTTCGCACCGCGCCGCCTGCTCGTCGATGCCTCGCCGCGCCTGCGGGCGCCGGCGATGGCCTGGATCCCGGAGGCTGCAGATGAACGTTGAAGTGCGTGGTCTCGGCAAACGCTTCCGCCGCGTGGTGGCCCTGCACGAGGTGTCGCTGCAGTTGTCGGCCGGCAGCCGCACGGCGCTGATCGGCCCCAATGGCTCGGGCAAGTCGACCCTGGTGCGGGCGCTGCTCGGATTGCTCGAGGTCGATGGCGAGCTGTGCTTCGACGGCATGCCGCGGCACGGCGGCGGTCGAGAGCTGGCCAGCCGCATCGCCTACGTGCCGCAGATCGCGCCGCGGTTGGCGGCGCCGGTGCGCGACGTCGTGCGGGCCGCGGCCGGGCTGCGCGGGCGGTCGTGGGGCGCGGTCGCCGCGCTGGCGGCGCAGCTGCGGCTCGACCTCGACGCGCTGGCGGCGCGGCCGTTCCGGGCGCTGTCCGGTGGCCAGCGGCAGAAGGTGCTGGCGGCGCTGGCGCTGGCGTCCGGCGCCGAGTTGCTGCTGTTCGACGAGCCGACCGCGAGCATGGACCCGGCCAGCCGCAACGAGTTCTTCCGGCTCGTCGAAGGCCTGCCGACGGGCAGCACGGTGCTGCTGTGCTCGCACCGCCTCGACGAGATCCGCCGCCTGGTCGACCGTGTCGTCGTGCTCGACGAGGGCCGCATCGCCTGGCAGGGCGCTGCCGAGACCTACCTGGCCGAGCACGCCGAGGCGGTGATCGAGGTGCGCGCCGACGGGGCGCCGGCGGCGGGCTGGCTCACGGCGAACGGCTTCACGGCGGGGCTCGCCGGCTGGTGGAGCCGCGCGCTGCCGGTCGGCCAGCGGGCGCGGGTGGTCGCCGACATCGGCCAACAGCTCAACGGCCAGGTGCAGGATCTGATGGCCCGCGACGTCGAACGCCTGCAGCCGGTGACGAAGGAGAGACGCTCATGACCCTCAGCGCACGTCTGTTGCCAACCCTGTTGTTCTCTGCCGTCGGCACGGTCGTGCTCGGCGCGATCGCCTGGTCGGTGTTCGCCAGCAGCGGCTTGCCCACCGGTCCGGTCGAGCTCGTCTTCGACAAGGCCGCCTGCGCCTCCTGCGGCATGCACGTCGGCGAACCGCGGTTCGCCGCGCAGGTGATCACCACCGACGGCCGCTGCCACGCCTTCGACGACGTCGGCTGCCTGTTCGAGTTCCTGCGCCGCGACCCGCGCCCGGTGCACGCGGCCTACGTGCGTCACCTGCACGAAGCGCGCTGGCTGGCGCTGGCCGAGGCCGGCTTCGTCGACGTGCGGCCGAGCCCGATGGGCTTCGACCTCGGCGCCGTGGATGCTGGCACGTCCGGGGCGATCGACGCCGCGACGGCGCGGCGGCGCTGCGAGCAACGGCTCGGTGCGGAGGCCCCACGATGAACGCGCGCGCCGAGGTGCTGGTGGTGGCGCGGCTCGACCTCGCCGAGGTGCTGCGCTCGCGCTGGCTCATCTTCTGCTTGGTGGTGCACGGCGTGCTGGCCGCCACCTTCGTGCTGGTCGGCCTGCGCGAGTCGGGGGTCATCGGCTTCACCGGCATGGGTCGTGCCCTGATGTCGTGGAGCCACGCGCTGCTGTTCCTGCTGCCGCTGTTGGCGCTGACGGCGACCGGGCAGGTCGTCAACAGCGCGCGCGACGACGGCTCGCTCGAGCTGCTGCTCAGCAACCCCGTCAGCCGCACCGCCTGGTTCGTCGGCACCAGCCTCGTGCGCACCGGCGCCCTGGTGGTGCCGCTGTTCGTGGCGATGCCGCTGCTCGGACTGGTCGGCTCGCTGGCGTTCGGTCAGGACGTGCCGTGGGGCTTCCTCGCCCGCGGCATGGTGGTCAGCGCCGCGCTGCTGGTCTGTTTCGTCGCCATCGGCCTCGCGGTGTCGACGCTGGTGCGCAACCAGGCGAAGGCGCTGATGCTGGCCGTGCTGATCTGGGCGCTCGGCGTGGCGCTGATCGACTTCGGCCTGGTCGGCGTGATGCTGCAGTGGGATCTGCCGCCGTCGGCGGTGTTCGCGCTCGCCGTGCTCAACCCGGTGCAGAGCGCGCGGCTGGCGCTGCTGTCGGCGGCGCAACCGGAGCTGTCGACGTTCGGCCCGGTCGGCTTCTTCCTCGCCAATCGCATCGGCCCGTCGTGGCTCCTGGTGATCGGCGTCGTCTGGCCCCTGCTGCTCGGCGCGGCGGCTTGGGTCTTCGCCCTGCGTTCGTTCCGGCGCCGCGACCTGTTGTGAAGGAGACCGCCGATGCGCGCCCGTGCCGACAACTTCTGGGAGTTCCTCGACGAACCGCTGCGCGGCCGTGCCCGCGTGCTGCTGCTGGCGCTGATCGTGCCGCTGCTGGCGAGCTTCGCCTTCCCGCTGTGGCGCATCAGCATGGAGGCGCCGCAGTACCCGAAGGGGCTCTGCATGGACATCTACGCCTACCAGCTGGTCGGCGGCAACGACGGCCACGACATCACCGAGATCAACACGCTCAATCACTACATCGGCATGCACCAGATCACGCGCGACGAGCTGCGCGATCTCGATTGGCTGCCGTTCGGTCTGCTGGCGATGGCGCTGCTGGCGCTGCGCGCCGCCCTGCTCGGCAACGTGCGCACGATGATCGACCTGTCGATGATCGCCGCCTACGTCTCGGCGGTCGCCTTCGGCCGCTTCGTCTACATGCTGTGGGACTTCGGCCACCACCTCAGTGAGACCGCGCCGGTGAAGGTGGCGCCGTTCATGCCGGTGGTGTTCGGCAGCAAGAAGATCGCCAACTTCTGGACCCACAGCATGCCGCAGCTCGGTTCGCTGCTGATGGGCGCCTTCACCGTCGGCGTGTGGGGCATCACGCTGTGGTACTTGTGGCGCGGTCGCCGCGACGCGGCGGCGCTGCCGACGACCGGCACCTGAGGTGCTTCAGACCTCGGCGCCGCCCATGACGACGAGGTGGCGTTCGACCAGCGGTTCGAGCTCCTCGTTCCAGACCCGCAGATACTCGGGATGCCGGAAGAAGATGTCGCAGGCGGTGCGTGAGTCGAAGCCCGAGAACAGTGCCAGGTTGAAGCCGCTGCGGTCGGCGGCGACGTTGTGGGCGACGGTCAGGTGGCTGACGCCCGGCATGGTCTCGATCAGCGCCTGCAGCGACTCGCGGGCGGTGCGCACCCGGTCGAGGGAGATGCCGGGCCGCAGGGCGAACAGGATCGTGCAGTGGAACATCGGGCGGCGCGCATGGTCACCCGCCGCGTCGACGCGGGCAACCGTAAGTTGCGGTCGCCGACGCGGCGGGCGGCGCGCTCAGGCGCCGCGCGCGACCCGCAGCGGCCGCCGCTGGTGCTTCTCTTCGCCGACGGCGTGGCCGTAGCAGACCGTCGGTTCGCCTTCCTGCCAGCAGAACACCACCTCGCCGAGCTTGCTGGCGCCGGTGATGTGCACGGTCAGCGGGTTCTCCCGCAGCACCGTCATGCCGAGGTTCTCCAGCTCGTTGCGGCAGCGCTGCAGGGCCTCACCATGCTCGTAGATGCGGGCGTCCAGCTCGGCGAGCTCGCCGCGCAGGCCCTCGGGGGTCTCGGCTGCCTCGAGCTGGTCGCGTTCGCGTTCGAGGGCGCGGCGGGTGGCGCGGCGCTCCACGATCTCGGCGGCGATCGCCTGGACCAGCCGCAGCGCCTCGTTGGCTTCGGGAAGAGTGTAGATGCGCTTCATGGTCGGGGGCGGGTCTGGTTGGTGGGCCCGGAGTGGGCCGGTCGTCGCAGCCTAGTGGCCGAAGAACTCGGTGGCCTTACTCGTCGTTGCAGTTCGTCATTCGCTGCTCTGTAGTGTGACGGGCCGCCCTGGTTACCAAGCGGGGCGCGAGTGAAACGTCATGACCGAGCGCGATGTGATGGAGTTCGACGTGGTGATCGTCGGCGGCGGCCCCGCCGGCCTGAGCACCGCGATCCACCTGGCCAACCTGATCGAGCGGCACAACGCCGCCGGCGCCGGCCCGAAGCTGGCGCCCGAGATCTGCCTGATCGAGAAGGCGGCCGAGATCGGGGCGCACGCGATCTCGGGCGCGGTGATGGATCCGAAGGGGCTCGACGCGCTGCTGCCTGGGTGGCGCACGATGGAGCCGAAGGCGCCGGTCGAGGCCGAGGTGCACGACGACTATGCGCTGTGGCTCACGGCGAAGGGCGGCATGCGGTTCCCGTTCACCCCAGGCCCGCTGAAGAACCACGGCAACTTCGTCGTGTCCTTGAACAAGCTGGTCAAGTGGCTCGGCGGCATCGCCGAGCAGAAGGGCATCCAGATCTTCCCAGGCTTCCCGGGCGCCGTGCTGCAGCGCGACGGCGGCAAGGTCACCGGCGTGCAGCTCGCCGACTCCGGTGTCGACAAGCACGGTCAGCCGCGGGGCAACTTCCAGGCGGGGGGCATTCTCGCCGGCAAGCTGACCGTGCTGGCCGAAGGCAGCCGCGGCTCGATGACCAAGCAGTTGGTCAAGGACCTGAAGCTCGAAGGCAAGAACCCGCCCGTCTACGGCGTCGGCGCCAAGGAGGTATGGGAGGTGCCGAAGGGCCAGTGCGCGCCCGGCCTCGTCGTGCACACGATGGGCTACCCGCTCGACAGCCACACCTTCGGCGGCGGCTGGATCTATGGCATGGGCGAGACCGAGGGCGGCAAGAACCTCGTCTCGGTCGGCCTCGTCATCGGGCTCGACTACCTCGACCCGACCATGGACGTGCACCGCCAGCTGCAGCGCATGAAGCTGCACCCGAAGGTCGCCCCGTTCCTGCGCGGCGGCAAGATGCTGCACTACGGCGCCAAGTCACTGCCCGAGGGCGGCCTCTACGCGATGCCGAAGACCTTCGGCGACGGCTTCCTGATCATCGGCGACAGCGCCGGCCTGATGAACAGCATGCGGTTGAAGGGCATCCACCTCGCCATCCGCAGCGGCATGTTCGCGGCCGAGACGGCGTTCGAGTGCCTCAAGAAGGGCGACTTCTCGGCGGCCGCGACCGTGCTGCACGAACAGAAGATGCAGGCCGACTGGATGTGGCAGGAGCTGCGCAAGTGCCGCAACTTCCACCAGGGCTTCCACAAGGGCCGCCTCGCCGGGCTGATCAACGCCGGCTTCGCGACCATGTTCGGCGGCAAGGGCACGCTGTGGTCGGACGAGCTGAAGAGCAACCCGGGCCACACCTACATGCAGCAGGTCCGCCCCTACTTCCGCGGCAAGACCCCCGACGGCGGCAAACCTGCGCTCGACAAGCTGGCCGAGGACGGCACGCTGACGTTCGACAAGCTGACCTCGGTCTACGCCTCGGGCACGATGCACGAGGAGGACCAGCCGTGCCACCTCGTCGTCACGCAGCCGGACCTGTGCTCGACGCGCTGCGTCGAGGAGTTCGGCAACCCCTGCCAGCACTTCTGTCCGGCGGCGGTCTACGAGATGGAGGCGAAGCCCGGCACCAAGCACGGCGTCGACCTCAAGATCAACGCCAGCAACTGCGTGCACTGCAAGACCTGCGACATCATGGACCCGTACCAGGTGATCAACTGGGTCCCACCCGAGGGCGGCGGCGGGCCGAACTACACCAACCTGTGAACGGCCGCGGCTGTCGCCGCGCGCAGTTCACTTCGCCTTCTCGCCCGCCGTCGCGGGCCCCTTGGCCAGCGCATCGAACAGCTTCTGCGCCTGCTGTTCGGCGAGGCGCTGCCGTTCGTCGCCGGTGACCGCGAACGCCGCCTTGGCGTGCGGGCGCAACACCGGCAGCCCGGCGAGGTGGGGCTCCGGCGTATCCGTCACGCGGTGGCACAACGTGCACTGACCGCGGTAGGTCGTGTGCTTGAGCGTGCCGTAGTCGCGGAACATGTCCTGGTCGTCGGCCTGCACCGACCGGAAGAACGCCGCCGCTGCCCCCGTGCGCACGGCCTGCCGTTCGAGCTGCCAGATGCCGAAGTCGATGCCGTCGTGGGTGAAGGTCTGGTTGGTGGCGGCGAGGCCGTCGCGGTTCACCAGCACCTGCGTGCGCACGTCGACGATCATCGGCGTCGCGTGCGCCTTGCCGTCGGCGCCGAGCGCGACGATGCCCTGCACGAGCACGGCGCCCATGCCGATCGGCACCGTCGGGCCGTCACCACTGGTCGGCAGCATGCTGGCGAGCGCCTCGTCGCCGTCGGGGTGGCGCAGGAACACCCGCGACCACGAGCAGGTGTACTCGGCGTCGAACAGCCGCGTCGAGCGGCGCAGCACCTCGCGGCAGCCCGTGACCTCGCCGCCGAGCACCTGCGGCAGGGCCGCGCGCAGCTCCGCGTTCGCGGCCGTCGCCGATGCCAGCGGATCGGTCAGCTTCGCCAGCGCCTCGGCCGGCAGCGCCAGCGCCGCCGCCGTCGCCCACAACGCCGCGACGACGTCCGGGTTGTTGCGCGCATCGGCGAGCCGTTGCGCCGCCCGCAGCAGGTCGTGCTGGAACAGCACGGCGAGCTCCGGCGTCGTGAACGCCGGCGGCGCGGCGCGCAGTCTGGCCAGCAGCGGCAGCAAGGCCTCGGCGTCGTCGTCCGTCAGCTTCTCCAGCGGCAGTTGTCGGCCATCGCCGCCAAACCAGCGGCCGTCGGCTTCGCCGCCCTTGCGCTTCTTGTGCACCCAGCCGGCGTCGAACGCGACCGGGCCCTCACGCGGCAGCACGGCGGCGACCTCGGCCGGCGCTTCGTGCTGCAGCCACAACCGGCGGAACACTTCGTTGCAGGCGTCGTCGGCAGCCGCCGCGTAGGGGCGGAAGCGCAGCGGGTCGATGGGCAGCCCCTGGTCCCTGGAACCCGCGGGGTGACGGCGCGCGTCCTGGGCCATCGCTGCCGTTGCCAACCACACGATGCCGAGCGTTCGAAGCAGCATGCGCGCAGGCTAGCCGGCGCGGCGGCAGGAACGAAGATGGCGGCGGCGAACGCACTTCCCCACGGGCTGCCACACGTCCCACCGCGTTCACGTCTCTCCTCACCGGGTCGTCGCGTTCGCCGTCGCCACGACTAGTGGGATCGCCGGCGCGATTGTGGGTCGGCCGATCCCAAAATCGTGCGGGTGTCGATCGCCCGGCGCGATGCCCCGCGCCGCCGCGCCTGGTCAGTCGAACAACAGCACGAGTCGCCAGCCGCCGGCCACGCTGGCGAAGGCGGCGAACGTCGCGGCGGGCGCGAATCCGGGCCGCGCCGCCGACGTCCGTCGTCGCAGCGCGAGCCAGGCGATGGTGGTCCAGAGAGCGAAGTCGACCAGCAGCGCATCGACGCCCATCACGAACGGGATGCGATCGTGGGCGTGGCCGAGGCCGTTGCCTTCGACTCCCGGCCACGGCAAGCCGGCCAGGGCGAGCACCGGGTGTTGGCCGAAGTCCGGGTGCGCGTGCACGGCGCGACCGACATCGGGGCCGGGCCAGGCGACCCAGAGGCTCAGCAGCGTCGCCGACCACGCCATCGTCAGGGCGGTGGTGAGGCGCTGGCGCGCGGCTGCGGTCGGGGTGGTTCGGCGGCAGGCCAGCGCGGCCGCGATCCAGATCGGCGCCGTGCACAGCGGCACGATCGCGCTCTGGCCGGTGGCGAGCAGGCTGCCGAGCGTCAGCAGCGTGGTCGTGACGAGCTGGGGGCCATCGCGCATGCGAACGATGCTATCGCCGACCTCGGCGCGTTCACCGGCTAGCGCTGCCCTTGCAGCCGCGTGCGGTGCACGAGCACATCCATCGCGCCGGTGCCGCCGTTCTGGCGCACGAGGGCGTGCGCGAGTTCGCGGGTGGCGGCCTCATCGAGGCCGAGCGCCGGGGCGAACATCGCCGCGAGGTCGGCCGGCGCCGCGAGGTGCAGCAGGTGGGCGCCGAGCAGGCCGTTGACGTTGCGCAGGCCGGCGTTGCGCAGGCACTCGGCGAGCGTGTCATCGGCGATGCCGCAGAGCGGCTGCAGGCGTTCCCCATCCCAACCGAGGTCCCTGGCGGCGGCGCGCAGCGCCGGCACCATGTCGGCACCGGGCACGTCGATGGTGAAGCGGCCACCCGGGCGCAGGTTGTCGCGCGCGAGATCGGCGAAGGCGCCGAGCGGCGGCAGCGGACCCGTCGCAGGGGCCACCAGGAGCGCGTCGAAGCGGCCGAAGCGCTCGTTGCCGGTGAGCGGCCGCACGATCACCTGCACCTGCGGCAGCCCTATCGCCGCCAGTCGCTCGCCTTCCTCGCGGTCGCGCAGCACGAGCAGCAACTGGCCGCGGCTGCCGACCAGGGCCGCGAGGTCGCGCGCCTGACCGAGGTCGACGAACACGGCGAGCACACGATCCTGCCGCCGCACGTCGAGCAGCCGTACGGCCGTGTGGAACCAGGGTTGCTCGCCGGCCAGGCCCATGCCGGGAAGTTAGCGCCCTGCTGGAGCGCCGTCGCGCCGGCGGCCACAATCCGGGGCCTCGATGCCACGCACCGACCCGCGCCAACTGCACCAGCAGGCCTTCGACCTGATCGTGATCGGCGCTGGCATCCAAGGTGCGGCGGTGGCGCGCGAGGCGGCGCTGCGCCGCCTCTCGGTGCTGCTCGTCGAGGCGCGCGACCTGGCCGCCGGCACCAGTTCGCGCAGCTCGCGGCTCGTGCACGGGGGACTGCGGTACCTGCGGCAGGGCAACCTCGCGCTCGTGCGCGAGGCGTTGGCCGAACGCGAACGGCTGCTGCGCTGCTGCCCGCACCTGGTGCGGCCGCTGCCGATGCTGATGCCGTTCTTCACCGATGGTGGTGGCTCACGTTGGCTGGCGCGCCTCGGCATCGGCCTCTACGCGCGGCTGGCGCGGCAGAGCACCTTGCCGCGGCCGCGAGCGTTGTCGGCGGCGGACGCCGCGACGGCGTTCCCCGGCCTGCGCACGCGCGGGCTCGGCGGCGCGGTCGAGTTCTTCGACGCCGCGACGCAGGATGCGCGGCTGACCCTGGCCAACGTGCTCGGCGCCGCCGCCGCCGGCGCGCGGGTGGCGACCCACACCGAGGTGATCGGCTGCCATGGTGACGCCCTGCAGCTGCGCGACCGCCTCGGCGACGCCGTCGTGCAGGTGCGGGCGCCACACGTCGTCAACGCCGCCGGGCCGCGCGCCGATGCGGTGCGGGCGACGCTCGGCGTCGGCGGCGGACCGCTCGTGCGCACCAGCCGCGGCAGCCACCTCGTGCTCGCGGCGCGGCCGGGCGAACTGGCGTTGGCCGCGTTCCTGCCCGATGGCCGCATCCAGTTCGTGATCCCGCACGACGACGGCACCTTGTGCGGCACGACCGACGTCGACGACGAACTGGTCGGCGACGAAGGCGGGCCGCCGGCGGCCGATGCCGACTACCTGCTGGCGGCGTTGGGCTTCCTGCTCGATCCGGCGCCGACGCGCGCCGACGTGCGCTTTGCGTATGCCGGCTGGCGGTCGTTGCCGCGCGGCAAGGGGCCGCCCGGGGCGCTGCACCGCGAAGCCTTCGTCGTCGACGAAGCGCTGCCGACCGGCCGCCTGCACACCATCGTCGGCGGCAAGCTGACGACGCATCGGTCCTTCGCCGAACGGCTCGTGCAACAGGTGTTCGGGTGCCGTGGCGCGTCGCCGACGCGCACCCTGCCGCTGCCCGGAGGCGAGGGCCCGCGCGAGGTCGCCGAGCCGTTGTGGTGGCGGCACGGCAGCCGCATCGCGCTGCTGCGGCAGATCGTGCACGAACGCGCCGAGCTGGCGGCGCCGTTGTGCCCGCACCGGCCGTTCGTGGTGGCGGAGCTCGTGCACGCGCTGCGCGACGACTTTGCGGTGACGTTCGCCGACGTGATGCTGCGGCGGCTCGTGCACGGCCAGGGGCCCTGCCTCGACGGCGGTTGCCTGCAGCGCGCGTACGAGTGGTTCCGCCACGAACGGCCGTGGCCGGTCGACGACGACGCCGACCGGGTGATCGCCGCGCTGCGGGACGAGGTGGCGGTGCTGCGCGGCGACCTCGCGGCGCCGGCGGGGGCGACATGAACGTCGGCGACACCTTCGGCCTGCCTGCCGGCGTACGCTGGCTCGATCGACCGCCGCTGCGTTTCGACGTCGCGCTGCAGGGCCACGTCGTGGTCGTGGTGGCGTGGCGGCTCGGTTGCGTGCATTCGCGCGACGCCGTGGTGGAGGTGGCGCGGCTCGTCGACGAGTTCGCCGGCCGGCCGGTGGCGCTGCTCGCCGTGCACAGCCCGGTCACGGCCGCCGAACGCGAGGAGCCACGGCTGCAGCGCACCGTGCAACTGCTCGACCTCGCCGCCGCCGTGGTGGTCGACGCAGCGCGCGCGCTGCTGGCCGGCGCTGCCGTCGCCGACCTGCCGGCGTTGTGGCTCGTCGATGCCGACGGGGTCGTGCGCGTGCGCGGCACCGGCGTGCCGTTCCGGCAGCGGCTGCGCGACGCCGTCGAGGTGTTGCTCGACGAGGCGGCGCACCTCGGTCGCCTGGCGCGCGTGCCGTTCGTGCCCTGTGCGCCGCGGCGCGTGCTGCGACTCGGCCCGACCGCGCTGCTCACGCGCGCCGGCAGGATCTGGCTGGCGGCGGCGGCGGCGCGGCGCGTGGCCGAACTCGACGCCGACGGGCGGCTCGTGCGAACGATCGGCAGCGGCCTCGCGGGCGCCGACGACGGCGTGCCGGCGAAGGCGCGTTGGCGCTGGCCGAGCGCCTTCGTCGCCGCCGAAGCGGGAGTGTTCGTGCTCGACGCCGCTGCGCACACGGTGCGCTGCATCGACGGCGGCGGCGACGTGATGACGTGGTGGGGCAACGGTCGCCGTTCGACCGATCGGGTCGGCGGCGCCTACGGCACCGACCAGGCGCTGGCGACGCCGACGGCGGCCTGCACCCACGAAGGGTCGTTGCTGGTGGCGCTGGCTGGAGTGCATCAGCTCTGGCAGTTCGACCCGGGCACCCGCGCGGCGCTGGCGTGGCTCGGGGGCGGCGAACGCGGCGGCGAGGACGGCACGCGGCCGACGTTCCGTGAACCCGCGGCCCTGCTCGTGCACGGCGACACGCTGTGGGTCGCCGAGGCCGCCGGTGGCGCGCTGCGGTTGATCGACCTCGCGCACCTGACGACGCGCACCGTGCACACCGGGCTGCCGCGGCCGGTGGCGCTGGCCTGGCACGGCGAGGCGCTGCTGGTGGCGGTCGCCGACGGCGCGGCGGTGCTGCGCTGCGCCTCGGGTGAAGGCGTGCCGGAGCCGCTGTTCACCGCCGCGCATGGCCTCGTCGAACCGGTGGCGCTGGCGCTCGACGGCGACCGACTGCTGATCGCGGACCTCGGCGCCGATCGGGTGTTCGCCGCCGATCTCGCGGCCCCGACGCCGACGTTGCTGCCGCTGCCGGCCGTCGATCTGCCGCCCGCGCCGACGACCGTGCCGGCGCCCGGCACCGTGCTGTTGGCGCCGGTGCGGCTCGCGGCGGCGAACGATGTCACCGTGCGGGTGCCGCTGCCGCTGCCCGCCGAACGCAACTTCGAGCTCGTCGACCTCGGGGACCTCACCATCGACGTCGTCGACGAAGCCGAGCCGGTGCTGGCGGCGCCGCGCCACACGGCGGTGCCGGCCGACGACGGCCACGTCGCCGTGCTGTTGCCGATCGCGGCCGCCGGTGACGGGGCGCTGCGCTTCACGATTCGTGGTGAACGCCGGGTCGGTGGCTTCGTCCGCGAGCTGGTGTGGCGTTACCT
>JAEUHT010000150.1 GCA_016793265.1 Planctomycetota bacterium | reverse complement strand
TCTTCGGCGCCGACTCGTAGGCGACGGCACCGTCGACCAGCACCCGCAGGATCGCGTGCGCTTCGGGGCCACCGCGGTCGTCGATGCCGACCGTCGCCTCGAACAGGTCGTAGCGACCGCCGAGGTCGTAGCCGAGCCGCGTGCGCGGCAGCATGCCGATGCCGCGCAGGAACGTCTTGCCGCCGAGCTGGAAGCCGGGCCCGGCGATCGAACGATCGACCGTCCATGGCCAGACACGGTCGAACGCCGCCGTCTGCTGCACCTGCGGGGTCAGCTGACCGAGCCAGACGAGGCGGTCGCTGGCGACCTGCAGCGAGGCCAGCCGCGCCGACGGCACCTCGAGCACACAACCTTCGTCGAGCCGGCAACGCACGGTGTCGCCGACCGCGAGCAGGCGGCCCTCGACGACCTCGCCACTGGTCAGCTCGACGCGGGTGCGCGGCTTCTCCTGGCGATCCGGCGGGAAGCCGGTGTTCTTGCCGAAGACGATGCCGGCGACGCCGGCGAGCTCGAAGTCCAACGCGCGGCCGCGCAGCACGAACTCGACGTGCTCGGGCTGCAGCCCGGTGATCGTCACCGACGACCGCTGCTGCTGGTCGCCCTTGACCACGTAGAGCAGGTCGTCGTTGGCCGGCGGCGCTTCGAGGTCGTGCGCGAACAGCGCCGGTTCGGGCCGACCAGCGCCGCCGTGGCGCAGCGCCCGCAGCATCGCCAGCGGCAGCTCGAGCGAGGCGCCGCTCGGCAACTCGACGACGAGCGACGGCGGCGTGCTGCCGGTCTTCGGCCGGCACGACATCGTGCGCACCGGCAGGCGCTGGCCCGAACGCAGCCACACGGCGCTGTCGGCGGCCAACGGCAGGCGCGTGACGCCGGCCGGATCGAAGCCCTGCAGATCGGCGACGTCGAGGCGTGTCTCGCTGCCGTCGCCGGCGATCGTGGCGATGCCGTCGGCGACGGTGAAGCGCCCCTGCAGCACACGACCGTCGACCGTGCGCACGACGCCGGACGGCGCCTGCGCCGACATCACACCGGCCAGCACCAAGCACGACGCCAACGGCAGGCAGGATCGTCTCATCGGGCTCAGGCTCTCACTTCTCCGCGGCGCCGCCGAGCTTCTTGTAGTAGTTCTCGAGCTGCTTGCGGTACTGCGGCGGCAGCCCGTTCTGCACCGCGACCTTGATCTTCTCGCGGTCCTTGTCCTTCATGTCGCCCCAACGATCGGCGAGCGACGGCCGCTTGTTGAGCTGGCCGACCGAGCTCTCGCCGCCCGGCAGCGACGGGCTGGTCGCGGGACTGTTCGATTTGCCGAGGCCCGAAGCGGCGCCACCGGCCTGCTTCTCCATCTCCTCGAACATCTCGATCAGCTCCTGCAGCTCCTCGACATAACCCTCCTGGTCGACCTGGACGGGCTTGTCCGTCTTCTGCTTGCGCAGGTCGCGCGTGGTGCGCTTCATGCCGTCGGCGAGCTGGTGCAGCCGGCTCTGCTGCTGCCGCTCGATCTCGGTGATGCGCTGCATCGCCGCCGAACGGAACCGCTCGCTGGCGTCGGGGAACCAGGCCAGGAACGCCTGGTAGCGCGGCAGCGCGTGCTCGAGCATCGGCACCTCGGCCAGCGCCTGGGCGTAGAAGAACGCCGCCTCGGCGTCGAGCGGCGACAGGTTGAGGTTCTGCGACAGATAGTCGTTGAGCACCTGGATCGCGTTCTCGGGGTCGTCGTCGTCGAGGAACAACCGCGCCAGGTGGTAGCGCACGTGCGCCTGCAGCAGCGGGTCCGCAGTCGCGGCGAGCAGCTGCATCAGCTCCAGCGCCGCGCGCGGGTCGCCGTCCTCGTGCAGCTTGACCGCGGCGTCGTACTTCGGCACCGCCGCGCGCAGCAGGTCATCGGCCGCGCGCGACAGGCCGAGCTCGTCGACCTTGGCAGCGAACGCCGCGAGCTGTTCCTTGCTGGCGCCGAGCTTCGCCGCCATCGACTCGAACTTGGCGCGATCGAACGGCTGGAACGGGTTGATGACCGCGATTCCCGGCACCGGCGGCCGCGGCACGGCATCCTCGACCTGCGCCATCGCCGGCAGCGCCAGCATGGCGAGCAGGGTGAAGCGCACGAGGTGGACCTTCATCGCCCTTCCTCGGCGTCGTTCTCCTTGCCCATCTTGACCGCGAGCCGCCGCATCAGGTCGCGCACGCGCGCCTGCTTCTGCGACAGGCCCTGGGTCGTGGCTGCCGCCGCAGCGCCGCTGCGCTGCTCGGCGGGCAGGCTGTCGAAGTCCTTGGTCGCCTTGTTCACGCGCTCCTGCAGGAACTTCAGCATCTTCAGTTCGGCGCTGACCGGGACGAGGGGTGGCTGACCGCCACCGCCGGAGCCAGTTCAACACCCTCCTTCTTTGCGTTCGATGGTCTTGCGCAGGGAGTTGATCAGCAGCTCGAGCAGATCCTCGACGTCCTTCTGCGCGGCGTTGGTGCCAGCACCGGTCTCCTCCTTGCGCAGGCGGTCGGCGACGCCGTGCAGCTCGTCGCGCAGCTGCTCGACCATCGGCGGGAACACCGAGGTGGTGCCGTCCTCCTCCAGCAGCTTGAGCGCATCGACCGTCTCGCTCTCGAGGTCGGTTTCGCCGCCGGTGAGCTCGGCGATCTTGGCGACGATCGCCGCCGGCGTGCGGCCGTCGGCGGTCAGCATGTTGCTGCGCGTGGCGTCGAGCGTGGCGGTCTGCGTGGTCAGCTCACGCTGCCGCGCCAGCATCGCCGTGAAGCGCTCCTCGAGCGCACGCAGCACCTCGTCCTGCAGCTGCTGCCGCAGCTGCGCCAGCGCCTCTTCGAGCTCCTTCTGCGCCTGCTCGAGGTTCTCCTTGGCGTCCTGCTGCTCCTGCTTGGCGGGCTTGTACTCCTTGAGCTGACCGGCCGCGGCGCGTTGCTTGGGCACCGCCTGCTGCACGCGCTTGCGACCCGGCGTCGGCTTGCCCTCGCTGTTCTCCTCGCTCTGCTCCGCCTGCTCCATGTCCTTCGACAGGGTGTCGGTGGCGTGTTGCGTCTGCTCCTGGCGCTTGGCCTGCTGTTCGAACGGCAGCTTCAGCAGCTCGCGCTGCGCTTCCTCGGCCATCGCGTCGAGCTCCTCGACGGTCTTCTTCAGCTGTTCGATGGCCTGGTCCTGGTCCTTCAGGGCAGGCTCCGGCTTGTTGTCGCCGAGCTTCTGCTGCGCCTGACCCATCGACTGCGAGGCCTTGCCGGCACTGCCGCTGCACGAACCGCCCGCCTTCGGTTCACCCGCCTTCGGTTCACCCGCCTTGGGTTCACTTGCCTTCGGGTCACCAGCCTTCGGGTCACCAGCCTTGGCATCCGCCTTGAGCTGGGCGTCCTTCTTCTCGAGCTCGGCGAGTTCCTGCGCCAGCTTCTTGGCATCCGCGGCGAGGTCACCTTCCTTCTTCTCCAGCGGCTTGGTCGCCCCGGCCGCGGCTTCGATGCCGAGCTGGTTGGTCTGCTCACGCAGCTGCTTCTGCTGCTCGAGCAGCGCCTGCGCCGCCTGCTTCTTGGCCTCGATGTCCTTCAGGTGCTCCTGCAGCCGTTCGGTCAGCGCCGAAGCTTCCTTCTCCTCGGTCTGCTCCTTGAGCAGGTCGCCGACGCGGTCCTTGAAGCGCTCGAGCTGATCGATCTTCTCCATCAGCTCGCGCATCTCGTCGTTGCGGTTCTGCAGCAGGTCGAGCAGCGTACCGAGGTCCTTGCGCAGGTCGTTCATCACGACCAGGCCTTCCTCCCAGCGCTCCTGCCGCAGCATCGACTCCGCCTTCTCGAGCTGCGCGTGCAGCTTCTTCTCCTGCACGAAGCGCAGGCCGGCGCCGATCAGCTTGCTGTCCTCGGGCTCGGTCTTCTGCAGCGCTGCCATCAGCTTCTGCATGCGCTCGGTGAGCTCCTTGAACTTGGTGCGGGCGAGCTCCTGCTGGCTCGTGACGGTGGTCGGCTGCTGCGTCTGCGCGACCAGCCGCGGCGCGAGCGGCGCCGCGGTGGCGAACAGCAGGGCCACCATGAAGGTGAGTACTCTCGGGATCATCGGGACCTCGCGGCGTTCGGGGCCGAGGGAATGCGGGGCGGAATCTACTGCTTCTTCGGCTGTTCGGGGGGGTTCGGCGGCGGGGACTTCTGCCCCCGCGGACCGAAGATGTCGGCTTCGCGGTCCTCTACCCGCTGCTTGACGCCGCGGATGGCGCCGTCTTCCAGCTTGATCACGGACTTGAGCTCCTCCAGCAGGGCGGCCAGCCGTTCGGCGTCCTCCATCTGCTTGAGCACGGCGCGGATGCGCGCCTCGATGTCCTTGTAGCCGTCGACCGCGGCGAGGCGCGTGGCCTCGTCGCCGGTATCGGCGAAGGCCGCCACCTGCCGGCTCGTCGCCGGGAATGCGTCCTTCGCCAACACCGCCAGCGGTCCGGGGATCAGGCCCTCGATCTGGCGCACCTGGTTGGGCTCGATCAGCCGGTTGTTCTCGTACTCCCAGAGCAGCCGCTGGTAGGCGTCGGCGACGAACGCGACGCGCCGACCGAGCGCCTGCTGCCGCCGCGCCTGTGCCTTCAGCTTGGCGAGCGCCAGCTTCTGCCGGTCGCCGGCCGCGGTCGGGTTGACCGTCTCGGCGACCTCGAGCGTGCCGGCCTGCTCCTCTTCGAGGATGTGTTCGAGCTCCTGGCGCTGCTCGAGCTGCCGCCGGCGCAGCTCCTCGACGAGCTGGTCGCGCGTCACCACGCGGAACGTCATCACCTCGGTGAAGCCGTCGTGCGGCGCGCCGGGCCCGAAGTTGTCCTTGGCCGCGAAGCGCAGCGAGAACAGCATGCCGGGGCGGATCGGGTTGTCGGCGGCGGCTTCGTCGGCGATGCGGTTCCACTGCCGCAGATCGACCAGCGCCGAGGTCTCCAGGCGCAGCGAGTTGACCGTCAGCGCCTCGTCGTAGGCGACGACGGCGTCGGCGAACGCAGGCTCGGGCAAGGGCGCCGGCGCCGCGCCTTCGCCGCCGGTCGCGGCCTTGTCCTGCTGCACGCGATAGCCGGCCGCCACCGCGGTCAGGCCGAAGTCGTCCCTGATCTTCAGCTCGCCCGGGATGCGCGCGTGGGCCGTGATCGAGGTGCCGATACCACGCAGACGGAACTCGAGCAGCGGCGGCTTGTCGTCGCCGACGCGCAGCACGAGCTTCGGCGGGGCGCCGGCGCCGAGCCGGTCGCGGTCGATGACGTCGACGACCATCACGCCGGACTGCTCGGGCGCGAGTTCGCCGGCGAAGGCGCGGCGATCGGCCGCGACCGTCAGCGGGTGCTTCTGGTCGTTGCCGAACAGCACGAACGCCTCGCTGAGCTCCTTCTGGCTCTGCGCCGTGATCGCCAGCCGCGCGCCCTTCGGCAGCCGCAGCTCGCCTTCCCCGGCCGGCACCGCCAGCGGTTCGCGGCCCATGTAGTCGGGGAACGTCACCACCACCGCGAGGCCGTCGACGCGCGGGCGCTCGACGATGTGCACGCGGGTCGTGATCGCGACCGCGTCACCGCCGCTGACGGTCAGCTCGGCGTCGGCGATGACGGCGTCGATGGTCCAGGTGAACTCACGTTCGCCGGTGCGGCTCAGCGGCTCCTCCCCTTCGTCGCCGGTGGCGAAGCGGTAGCGCACGAAGGCCTTGTCCGGCACCGGGCCGTCGACCGTCACGCGCAGCGTCAGCGGGTCGCCCTGCGGCAGGCGCAGCTCACCGGTGTCGGCGAAGCCGAGCGTCGTGTAGCGCGGCCAGTCGACGTTCGACAGCAGCAGCAGGCGCTGCGCCCAGATGCCGAACGACGGCGCGTCGAGCGCGGTCCAGCCGCCGAAGAACACCACCGCGGCGGCGATGCCGGCGGCGAACCGGCGCACGCGACCGGCGTCGATGGCGGCGCCGAACGGGATCGCGGCCAGCCGCGAACGCACGTCGCGCACCACCGCGGCCTTGAGCTCGGGTGATTCCACGGTCGCCACGCCGCGCTGCAACTCGGCGTCGAACTGCAGCGAGCTGATCAGCGCCTGACGGATCTCCGGCGACCGCCGTTCGACCGCCAGCGCCATCTCGCCGTCGCCGAGGTCGACCCGCGACGGCACTACGAAGCGCCGCCAGACGACGCGCAGCAGCACCACCACGAACGTCGCCAGCAGCGCCGCGCGGTAGGCCCATTCGAGCCGCAGGGCGCGGTCGGTCAGCAGGGTCGGGATCGCGAACGCGACCAGCAGCAGCCCGGCGACGCCGAGCGCCTCGACGGCGATGCCGCGGCGGGCGCGCGCGCGCAGCGCGGCCAGCTCGGCGTGCGCCGCGGCGAGGTCGCCGGCGAGGAAGCCGGACGCCGGCGACGGCGGGGGCCCGACGGGTGCGCTGGACGTCATAGCAGGTTGAACCTCTTGCGTAGCAGCCACTCGATGGCCAGCAGCACGAGCACGAAGGTGATGGTCGGCCAGCCGTCCCAGATCGCGTGCGGCGTGCGGTAGGTGTCGATCGCCGAGCGCGACGGGATGCGATCGAGCGCGGCGAGCAAGGCCCGCGGATCGTCGAAGAACTCGCCGCCGGCGACGCTGGCGATCGCCGACAGTTCGGCGCGGTCCATCGGCCCCTGGCGCTCGACCACCGCCGAGACCACCTGGAAGGTCAGCTCCGTGTTCTTGCCGAGCGGGTTCGCCGGCCGCACGCGGTAGCTGCCGATCTGCGTCGGCCGGTAACGCAGCCGGTAGCTGCCCGGCGTCGTCTCGACGGGCGACAGCTGCACGGTCTCGCCGGCCTCCCCTTCGCGTTCGATCAACACCGCGAACGACTCCTGCAGCAGCGGCTGCAGCCGTTCGTCCTTGGCCTCGGCGGCGAGCTCGATGGCGTCGCCGAGGTCGATCTTGTCGGCGCTGGCCAGCAAGCGCAGCCGGCTGTTGCCGGCCTGCACGCGGCCTTCGAACAAGAAGCGCACGCCGTTGACCCAGAAGCGGTCGTAGGCGGACTCGAACACCGAGCGCCAGCGGTAGGTCTCGTCGGTGCCGCTGAACAAGACGCGCCCGGCGCCGACGTTCTGCAGCACGAGCACCGGCATGCCGCGGCCGTCGCGGCGCAGATCGGGGCTGGCGTGTTCGACCAGCGGCACCGCCGCCGGCTTGAGCCGCGTGATCGGGAACCAGAAGTGGGCCCCCGGCAGGCGGCCCCAGAGCAGCCGGCACTCGTCCTTGCCGTCGGTGATGCGCGCCACCTTGGCGCCGAGCCCCTCTTCGCCCTCCGGCGACAGCGCCAGCGGCCGCGGCCGCACGAACGCCTTGCCGAGGCCGATGACCTGGCGCTCGGCGAACTCGATGTCGGGCACGATCGGCAGCAGCTCGGCGAGCGGCCGCGTCGTCGCCGTCGCGCGCATCGCGTCGAGCGTGTGCTTCTCGCCGACGACCCACCACAGGCCGCAGCCGTCCTCGACGACGTGGTCCGCGAGGTGCTTGCAGAACGCCGCGTCGAGCTTGGTGCTGTCCGGGTCGATCAGCACGACGACGTCGTACGGGTCGAACTCGGCGCGCTCTGCCGGCAGCTTCTCCAGGCGCACGCCCTCGTCGCCGTCCTGCGGGAACTTCGGGTCGGCGCTCTGCAGCCAGCAGGAGACGTCGATCGTCTTGTCGCGGATCAGCAGGTTGCGCAGGATCTGGAACTCGTGGCAGCTGCCGCCGGCGATCAGCAACATTCGCAGCCGTTCGCCCAGCACCTCGACCGCGACGACCTTGCTGTGGCGTTCGGCGACCACCGGTTCGCCGTCCGGCGGCACGATCTCGACGCGGTAGAGGAAGCGCCCCGGCGCGTCGTCGGTCAGGTCCTTCCACTCGATGACGGCATCGGCACGGTCACCGCCGACCTGCACCTGCTGCGTGCGCACGACCTGCTCTTGGCCCTTGTCGTCGACGCGCACGAGCCGCGCCGTGACCATCGTCGCCTCGTAGCCCTGGGTCTGCACGTCGGCGCGGATCTCCCACGGGTCCTTCTGGAACACCTTGGCCGGCGCCTGCAGGCGGGTCAGGCCGATGGTCTGCGTCTCCGACGGATCGCCGACACCGAGCACGAACGTGTGCGGGATCTTGCGCTGGCCGAGCAGGCGCGCGACCTCGGCGGCCTGCGGCCCGGCGGTGCGGCGGCCGTCGCTGACGAACACCACCGCGGCGATCTCGGCGGCTCGGCTGCGGTCGAGCGCGGTGCGCAGGGCGCCGCCGAAGTTGGTGGCGCGGCCGTCGGCGCGCAGCTTGTTCAGGTCGAGCTTCGGCACCGCGGGCGGCGCCGCCGGGTCCGGCGGCAACGGCTTGCCGTCGGCGTCGAGGCGCGGCGGCTGTGGCACCAGCGGCAGTTCGCCGAGGTTGCCGGCGAAGCTGTAGAGCTGCACCTGGTTCTTGGCCGCGAGCTTGCTCACCAGCGCCGCGTCCTCGTGCGCGAGCAGTGCCTTGACGAGGTCGAGGCGGGGTCCGGCGGCGGGGTCGACGACGCCGAGCGAACGCCAAGCCTGCGCGGTGGCCTGCACACCTTCCCGGCGCCAGGCGTCGACCTGTTGCATCGACTGCGAATCGTCGACCAGCAGGATGGTGTGGCCGGACCGCGTCTCGCGGGTCACGGTGACCAGGTTGGGTTCGAGCAGCAGCGCGATCACCGCCAGCAGCGCCAGCATGCGCAGCAAGGCCAGCACGCCGCGCTGCCAGCGCGTGAGGTTGTGGGCGTCGCGGCGGTAGATCAGCGCGACGACGACGACGGTGGCGAGGCAGCCCAGCAGCACGAGCATGCCGAGGCCGCCGCTCGGGAAGCGCGCGAACTCGAACTGCAGCTCCGAGCCCGGTTCGGGGTCGATGCCGCGCCACGTCGCCAACCAGCGGAGCAGTTCGTCCATGGCGTCTCCTGGCCGTCAGCGGCGGCCGAACCTCCACGCCAGCAGGGACTCGAGCAGCAGGCCGGCCAGCAGCGCCGCCGCCAGCAGCGGCCAGGTCTCGCCTTCGCCGTGCAGGTCGTCGGTGATGCCGTCGTCGCGCGTGAAGGTCACGCGCTGCCGCAGGTCGTCGGGATACAGCCGTTGGAAGTCGGTGTCGCCGAAGCCCACCAGCCGGCTCTCGGCGATCGGCACGTTGCGCGCGACGACGCGGCGGTCGACGACACCATCGTGGCGCAGCAAGTCGAGCTCGAAGGCGCCGAGGTGGCGCAGTTCGGCCATCGGCAGGGTCAGCACGAGCGGCCTCGCCATGGTCGTGGGCGCCGCTGCCGCGGCCGGCGGCGGCTCCGCAGCGGTGAACGTGCGTTCGTCGCCGCCAGGCACGGCGCGCACGGTGACGTCGGGGCGATAGAGCCCGGGGTCGAGCGGCAGCGTGAAGACGGCGTCGGGCAGCAGGTTGTTGGCAGCGTGGTCGTCGCGGCGCGCGCCGGCCCGGTGCATCTGGTTGACGAGCACGACGAACAGGTCGGTGACCGGCAAGTTGGTCCAGAACGCATCCGCCGTCGTCGTCAGCAGCATCACCTCGCCACCGCCGGGCCCGAACGGCCGCGTCACGAGCAGCGGCGGGCCCTCGGCGTCGTGCACGCGCGCGACCACCGACGCCGGGTGGCGCGCATCCTCGACGGTGGAGAACCAGCGCTTGACCATGACCACGTTGCCGAGCAGCAGGTCGATGATCTCGGCCAGCCCTTCGCAGATGGCGTGGTCGCGCGCCACCAACGCCGCGCGTTCGGGCCGGTCGGAGTCGCCGGCGATCTCGCCGAGCGGCAGCGGCAGCAGCCCCTTGCCGTCCTTCCAGAGCAGCTCGGTGTAGCGCGCGGCATCGACCAGCGAACCGCAGGCGATCGTCAGCCCGCCACCGGCGGCGACGTACTGTTCGAGCCGGGCCGCGACCGCGGCGCTCGGCGCCTGCACGTTGCAGAGCCAGACCACGTCGAACGGCGACAGGTCGGTCTCCTCGAGCATGGTGTCGGACACCACCTGCGGCTCGATGCCGGACTCCGCCATCTCCATCGCCGCGACCAGGTAGAACGTCTCGCCGAACTCCTCGTCCGGCTGGCCGTCGACGAGCAGCACCTTGCTCTTGTCGCGCACCTTCAGGGCCAGCACGCGGCGGTCGTCGATCGGATACGTCTCGACGGCCTCCAGCTGCGCCTCGATGCGGTGGTGGCCACCCTGGAAGGTGTGCGTCAACGGCACGGCGACGCGTTCGCCGGGCGCCAGCGGCGGCACCGTCAGCGCCACGCGGCTCTGGCCATCGACCTCGACCTGCACGGTGCTGGTGGGTGCCGGGTCGAGGTCGAAGTTCTGCACGTCGACGGCGAGCGTGGCCGGCACCCCGGCGACCACCAGGCGGTCGACCAGGCGAACGTCGGTGACGGCGAGGTTCTGCTGCGGGCCACCGCCGCCGCCGAGCACGGTCAGGTGGTCCTTTTGCGGGTCGAGCTGCTGCAGCGCCGCCATCACCGCCGGCCGCGGCTTGCCGTCCTCGCTGACCCAGTCGTGCGCGCGGCGGTCGGCGACCACGTAGAACTCGGTGCGAGAGGCCTCCTCGACGCCGTGCGCGCGTTCGATCGTGAGGCGCAGGGCGGTGCCCAGGTCCGTCGCCGCGTCGCCGACGCTCATCTTGGCGAGCTCCTCGCCGACCTTGCGGGCGGTCTCCGGATTGACGCGTGTGGTGAGGTCCGGCTGTTGCGCGCGGCTCGTGCGCACGATGGTCACCGTGTCGCCGGCGTGGCGCTGCGCCAGGTCCTCGGCCAGCGCGCGCACGCGGTCCTGCGCCCGTTCGAACACCGCCGCGCTGCCGCTGCGCTGCGTCATCGACGCGCTGTCGTCGAGCAATACGACGTGTTGCGTGCGGGTGCCGAGCAGGCCGCCGCTGAGCTGCGGCCGCGCCACCAGGAACACCAACAGCAGCACCGCCAGCGTGCGCAGCAGCAGCACGAGCCACTGCTCCATGCGCAGGCGCTTGCGGTTGCGCTTCATCGCCGCCAGCAGGAACTCCATCGCCGCCCACGGCACGCGGTGGAAGCGCCGGCGATTGAGGATGTGGATGACGATCGGCACCGCGCACAGCGGCACCGCCCACAGCAGGGCCGGATTGAGGAAGGCGAGGGCCAGCATGGTCAGCGCTGGTAGATCGGGGCGTAGGCGTAAGGCAGCTGCAGGATGGTCAGCGCGATCGCGGTGCCGTACACCGAGCCGATGCCATCCCCTTCCCAACTGCCGTCCTTGCGCTGCTGGCGCAGCAGCCACGCCGCCTTCTTGGCGTAGTAGTCGGCCCAGTCGGCGCCACCACGCTGGTAGAGCGCCTGGCTCCAGTAGAGGTGCGCGTAGTAGTGGAAGCCGGTGTTGTCGACCGTCGCCGAGATCTGCCGCTTGCAGTACTGCACGGCCCTGTCGACGAACGGCTGGTCATCGTAGACGCCGGCGTTGTAGAGCACGGCGACGCCCGCGGCGGTGATCGCCGGCCGACCGTCGCTGCCGGAGCCGAGGCTGTAGCGGATGCTGCCGTCGTCGTTCTGGCACTTGCGGATGTAGTCGATGGCGCGGTCGACGACCTTCTTGTCGACGACGATGCCGGCCATGCGGCAGGCGCGCAGGGCCTGGATCTGCGTCACCGTGACGCTGCCTTCGTCGCCGCTCGAGTCGGGCGTGTAGATCCAGCCGCCGGCGGCCGACTGCGCCTGCGCGATCAGGGCCACGGCCTTGTCGAGGATGCGTTTCAGCTTGTCCTGCTTGCGCAGGTCCTCCTCCATGCCGAACACCGAGGCGAGGTAGAGCGTCGCGAAGCCGTGGCCGTACATGCTGCGGCCCTCTTCGCTGGCGACCCAGATGACGCCGGTGTTGGCGTCGGCGTGGCGCACCAGGAAGTCCACCGAGGCGCGCACCTGCTGGTAGTACTTGCCGCGCGTGGCGCTGGAGCCACCGGCGATGAAGGCCATGCCGGCCAGGCCCGTCATCGCCGCCGGGTAACTGCCGCTCATGCCGCCGTTGCGCCAACTGCCGTCGCCGCCCTGGTTGCGCGCCAGCCACTCGAGGCCGCGGTCGATCGCCTCCTGGATCTCCTTGGTGACCCCAGGCGGGTAGATCGGCTCCTGCGCCACGAGCGCCGTCGGGGCCGTCAGGCCGGCGAGAACGCACAGCAACGCACTGCGGGCGAACGAACGTCTCATCCCTTGCCTTCCATGTGGTCGTAGAGGCGCTGTTGCGCCAGTTCGTGCTCGCGCAGCGCCCCGGCGTTGCGGCACAGCTCGACGCGGGCCAGCAACCAGCCCAGTCGGGTCGGCTCGTCGATCAGGGTGGTGATGTCGTCGAGCGCGCGCAACGCCGCGGTGATGTCGCCGGCGGCGGCGATACGTTCGGCGCGTTCGCCGACGAGACCGAGCAACTGGCCCGCCAGCCGCGTGCGTACGTCGGCGGCGAGCTCGCCGTCGCGCAGGGCCGCGGCAAGCAGCGCTTCCCCGCGAGCTCGGTCGCCGGCGGCGACCACGAGCTCGGCCTGGCGCAGCGGATCGGCGATCGTCGCCGCCAGTTCGAGCAGACCGCGGCGCGAACTCACCATCTCCACGCCGCCCTGGAAGCCGAGGGCGAGCCACGGGCCGACGCTGGTGATGTCGAACGAGCCGCCGAGCGGGTCGCGACTGGCGTCGAACGCGGGCAGCGGCAGGCGGCGCATCGGCAGCACACCGCGGGCGTCGAAGACCAGGAGCTCGCGGTCGCCAGGCACCAGCACACGGTCGCCGACGATGGTGCCGCGGCCGCGCGTCCATGCCTTGGGTCCGTTCAGCTGCGGCAGCTCCTTCGCCCACTTGACGAGGCCGCCCGCCAGACCGATGCCGACCAGGTGCGTGTCCGACAACGCGAACAGGTCCTCGCCGTCGGTGCCGATCAGCAGGCGCAGCTTGCCGTAGGCCGCGTACTGCATGGTGCCGTCGAGCCACCACACCGGCGCGCCGGAGGCCGCATCGAGGCAGAGCAGCATGTCACTGTCGATCGGCGCCGTGACCAGCAGGCCGCCCTGCAGCACGAGGTCGTTGGGCAGGAAGCCCTCGAGCTCGCCCTGCGCGAACTGCTGCACGTAGCCGAAGCGCTCCTCCTGGCTCATCGCGCGCCGCTTCGGCGGCGGTCGCCGCGGGTCGCGCCGTTCGTAGCGGCGGATCCAGCGCAGGTCGCCGGCGAAGGCGTCGACGGCGGCGACACAGCCCGCGTTGCTGGCGACGAAGGCGACGCCCGCCTGCACCACCACGGGGCAACCCGGCGCCTTGAAGAACCCACTGCCCCCCGCGTGCAGCGGCGTGTTCCACATCGGCCGGCCGCTGCGGCGATCGAGGCATTCGAGCGTGTAGGCGCCGCGGCGCAGCGACGGCAGCAGCAGGCGTTCGCCGAACACGGTCGGGGCCGCCAGGAACGTCACGTCGCGCAGGCCAGCGTCGCCGTCGAGCCACTGCTCGGACGACCAGGCGCGTTCGAGCGTGCCGCGCCGATAGGCCACCAGCGTGCTGGCCTTGAACACCTCGACGCTGTTGGTGGTGTCCTTCGCGTGGCCGAGCACGACGTAGTCGCGGGCGTCGTCGTGCACGGGCCGCAGCAGGGCGAAGTCGGCGGCGGCGATGCGCACGCGCGGCTGGTTCTCCCGCGGCGGCGGCGGATTGTCGACCCCGTCGCCTTCGGCCAGCAGGACGCCGGTCGCGGCGTCGGCCTGCCGCAGCCGGTAGTGCTCGAGGAACAGCGCGCGCGGCAGCCCCTGGCTGTCGCCCGGTTCGAGCACGACGCGCGTCGCCGGCCCGTAGCGGCTCGCGAACGGCATCCGCGAGGCGCTCGAGCCCTCGGACCAGAACACGTTGTTGCGGTCGTTCGACGGCTTGGGATCGCGGTACGGCTCCGGGTTGCGGAAGCGCACCTGCCACAGCGGCACCAGCGCCTCGACTTCGTCGGCGAGCCAGCCCGTGGTCGCCGCCGCGGCATGGCCGACGGGCTCGACGTCGCGCGTGAACAGATGGCTCGACGGCATGTCCCGCACCGACTCGAGTTCGCCCTGGATGCGCAGCGAGTCCTCGCTGTTCGCCGCCGCCAGCTCGACGACCGCGGCGTGCGCGGCGTCGCGTTCGCCGGCCAGCCGCAGGCACAGCGCGATCTTGAAGCGGCACCAGACCTCGCTGATGCCGAGCTGCTTCCGGTTGGGCGCCGGGTAGAGCTCGCCGAGGTCGCGCAACACCATCACCGCCGAGCGGTAGCGGCCTTCGTGCATCAGCCGGTCGGCGAGCTGCGCCATCGCCCGGCCCGCCGGCAGCGTCACGAAGTAACGGTTGGCGACGGCCTCGAGCGCCGCCACTGAGCCGTCGCGTTCGGCCTGCTGCAGCAGCTCCTCGGCCGCCACTTCGTAGGTGGCGCGGTAGAGGTCGATGCCGATCGTGGGCAGCCGCGCCAGCAGTTCGTGGCACAGGCGGCTGACCGGGCGGAACAGGCGGCCGTCGGCGCTGAACACCGAGTTACGCGCATCGAGCCGGTTGAAGCCCTGCCGCCCAGGGGCCGCCGCGGGCTCGCCAGCAGCGGAGCTGGCAGGATTGGCGGCGTTGGCGGGACTGGGGCTGGCGGCGGGCACCGACGGCGAACCAGCAGGCGCGCCGACCTCCTCGCCGGGACCGGCGAGCACTTCCACCGTCTTGCCGTCGATGACGTCCTGCAGCACCTGGATCGCCGCCGGGTAGTCCTCGCGCTCGAGGAAGCTCTGCGCCTTGCGCAGGTAGCGGTCGAGGTTCGGGTTCTCGAACATCTCCACGGTGGTCCCGGGATCCTCGGCGCCGTCGCCGCCAGCCTGGCCGGCGATCGGCACCGGCACCACCGCGCCGGGGGCGACCGCGACCTTGACCTGCTGGGCGGTAGCGGCGGCAGCGACCAAGGCGGCCGCGGCGAGCGATCTCGTCACGCGCGGAGGAAACAGCGACACGGGCAGGGTTCCAGGGGTTCGGCCGGCGGCGTCAGGGACTCGGCGGGGGCTCTCCAACGAGGGCCGCGAAGCAGGGGATCAGGCGGAATCTACGGCGGGGGCTCGTCGACGGCGAGGCCCCCCGCTCCATTCCCGCCGCTCGGCCAAGGTCGCGGAAAGTCGAACCGGTCGAAGCCGTCCGACGATCCCGACCGTGTTGCCGTTCGCCTAGACTGCCGACCCCGATGAGAACCCAAGCTGCCCTGCGCTCCCTCGCCCTCGCGGCCACCTTCGCGGCGTTCGCCGCGGCCCAGGACTGGAGTGATGACCAGCTCGTCGCCGCCACCGCCGGCTTCCAGACCGATACGCTGCCCGCCCGCCTGGCCCAGGCCGGCAAGCTGCTCGCCGAGCGCAAGCCCGCGTTCTCGGCGATGGTCGCCCGCATCCACGGCGACCACCGCGAGTACCAGCTCAAGATCGAGCACCTGCTCGGCGAGCTCGCCGATCCACGCTGGCAGGTGCGCGAGACCGCCGAACGCACGCTGATCGAGATCGGCGGCCGGGCGATGGCGGCGATCCAACAGAAGAAGGAGCACTTCGAGGTGCTCGAGCAGCAGTGGCGCTGCGCCCGCATCCTCGACGCGCTGGTGGCCAAGGGCAACGATCAGGAGGAGCGGGAACGCAAACTGCTGCACGGCCTGGTGACCACGGCGCTCTACCTCGACCCCGAGCCGCGGCTGCTGCGGGCGCTGCGCAGCGCCGTCGGCCACACCGACGCCGGCATCACCGACGGCGCCATCCGGGCGCTCGGCAAGCTCGGCGGCGACGAAGAGGCCGACGCGGTGGCCGGCATGCTGACCCACAAGAACGGCATGCATCGGCTGGTGGCGGTGGCGGCGCTCGCGCGCATGCAGTCGCCGAAGGCGCTCGCCCACTGCAAGGCCCTGCTCGGCGGCACCCCGCGCGCGGGCCGGCTCGAGGGGGTCACCCTCGACGCCACCGCCCGGCTGTCGATCGTGCGCACGCTGCACCAGCGCCGCGAGGATGCCGGGGCCCAGGCGTTGCTCGCGGAGCTGAAGTCGAGCCCCGATGCGCTGGTCGCCGCCGCCGCGAAGGCCACGCTGCCGCCGGCGCAGGCGCCGGCGAAGGCCCGCTTCACGCTGCCGGACAAGGACCAGCGCCTCGTCGTCGACGGCACCATCGGCGGCTTCCTCGCCGACGCGCAGCTGGTCGTCGGCGCGTTCCCCGAGCTGCCGGTCGCCGAGCTGTCGTTCACCGACTGCGACACCATCGACTTCCCCGACCACGGCGCCGCGCCGACCTCCCAGGCGCGCGTGTTCCTCAATCAGGGCAGCCTGATCGCCGGCGACGTGCTCGCCATCGACCCCGAGACCGTGCGTGTGCGTTCGCCGCTGTTCGGCGACCTCGTGCTGCCGCGCGCCAGGGTGCAGGGCATCGCCTATGCGCCGACGCTGGACCGCTTGATCGGCGCCTCCAGCGACCATGAACGTGTGCGGCTGAAGAGCACCGAGTTCGTCGATGGCGAGCTCGTCAACGCCAACGCGACGCAGGTCGTGGTCAATACCGCCGAGGGGCAGCGCAGCGTGCCGATCGCCGACGTCGACGGGCTGCTGTTCAAGCGGCCACCCGCGGCCGAACCGGATCCGACGACCTACACGCGCCTCGACCTCGTCACCGGCGAACGCCTGATCGGCTTCCTCGCCGACACCACCGGCGACCACTTCGCCGTCGTGGTGCCCGACCTCGGTGCCACAGCGCTGCCGCTGACCCAGGTCATGCACGTCGAGCTCGGCGTCGGCGGCGGCGCCATGTGGGGCTTCACGCTGATCGCCGACTACAGCGACAACCGCGTCGTCGAGGTCGACGAGCAGGGCCGCGTCGTGTTCGCCATGGAAGACGTGTTCGGCGCCTGGGACGCCGAATGCCTCGACAACGGCAACCTGCTGATCACCGAATTCTCGGTCAGCCGCGTGCGGGAGGTCGATCGCAAGGGCAACGACGTGTGGGCGTTCGAGGACCTCAAGAACCCCTACGACGCCGACCGCCTGCCGAACGGCAATACGCTGATCGCCGACACCTTCGGCAGCCGCGTGCTCGAGGTCGACAAGGCCGGCCAGATCGTGTGGTCGTTCACCAAGGACATCCGGCCGTTCGACGTCGACCGCCTCGCCAACGGCAACACGCTGGTCTGCGACGTCATCAAGGACCGCGTCATCGAGATCAGCCCGAACGGCGACATCGTCTGGGAGGTGAAGGGCATGCCGAACGCCCACGACGCCGATCGCCTGCCCAATGGCAACACCCTCATCACGCTGCGCAACAAGGGCCAGGTGGTCGAGGTCGACCGCGACGGCAAGATCGTCTGGCAGCTCGACGGCCTCAGTTCGCCCAGCGACGCCGACCGCCTGCCGAACGGCAATACGCTGGTCGCCGAGAACCTGCACGCGCGTGAGTTCGATCGCCGCGGCAACGAGGTCTGGAAGAAGGAGATGACCTGGTCGGTCGAAGCCAACCGCTACTGAACTCCGTGACGTCGCGGGCGCTCCCGCCCAGGCTGGAGCCGACGCCCGCCGCGGGGCGAGCTCGGCATCACGGCTCGCGCAGGGCGACCTCGAGCTCGGGCGGCAACTGGGTGCGGCGCAGCACGGCGCGGATGCGGTGCATCTCGGCCGTGTCCTCGGCGACGGCGGCCTCGCAGTAGGCGGCGATGGCGCGCTGCAGATCGGTGGGGCGCTCCTGCATGCCGACCGTGAGCGAGGTCCACGGCCGGGCGGCGGCGGGGCCGTGTTCGCGCAGCTGTTCGATGGCCCGCGGCCAGGCGGCGGCGGCGAGCCGCGGTGCGGCGCTGGCCCTGTCGGTGGCGTCCGGCACGATCTGCGCGGCGGCGTCGAGCTCCTCACGCAGCTCGCGCCAGGTGCGGCTCCAGCGCGACGGCGGTTCGCCGAGCTGGGCGATCTCGCGGCGGGCGGCGACGTGATCGCCGACGTTGAAGTGCCAGAGCACACGTTCGTAGGGCCAGTCGATCCACCACGACAC
>JAEUHT010000146.1 GCA_016793265.1 Planctomycetota bacterium | reverse complement strand
GCTGGCGACGCTGGTCGTCAACAAGCTGCGCGGCGTGCTGAAGGTCTGCGCGGTCAAGGCGCCGGGCTACGGCGACCGCCGCAAGGCCATGCTGCAGGACATCGCGATCCTGTGCGGCGGCGAGGCGATCTTCAAGGACCTCGGCCTCGACCTCGAGAAGGTGCAGCTGCGCCAGCTCGGCGTCGCCAAGAAGGTGCTGATCGACGGCGACAACTGCACCATCGTCGAGGGCAAGGGCAAGTCGGCCGACATCAAGGCGCGCGCCGACCAGATCCGCCGCGAGATCGACGCCACGACGTCGGACTACGACAAGGAGAAGCTGCAGGAGCGCCTCGCCAAGCTGACCGGCGGCATCGCCGAGATCCGCGTCGGCGCCCACACCGAGACCGAGATGAAGGAGCGCAAGGCGCTGGTCGAGGACGCCATGCACGCGACGCGTGCGGCGATCGCCGAGGGCATCCTGCCCGGCGGCGGCACGGCGCTGCTCAAGGCCGCCCGCGTGCTGGACAACCTGCAGCAGAAGGGCGACGCCCAGTTCGGCATCGACCTGATGAAGTCGGTGTGCCAGAAGCCAGTGCGCACGATCGCCGCCAACGCCGGCGCCGACGGCGCCGTGGTGGCGCGCAAGGTGCTCGCCAACAAGAGCGCGACGTTCGGCTTCAACGCGTTGACCCGCGACTACGGCGACATGTTCGAGTTCGGCGTCGTCGACCCGACCAAGGTCACGCGCTCGGCGCTGCAGAACGCCGTCTCGGTCGCGACCCTCTTGCTGACGACGGACTGCGTCATCACCGACGCCAAGAAGAGCGACGACAAGGAGGGCGGCTCCGACTGAGCCCCCTCGCCACCCCACCCGCACAACCCCACCCCATTCGATCGGAACAGAATCCCATGACTTCCCTGCGACCCCTGGAAGACCGCGTCGTGCTGAAGGTGCTCGACGCCGAAGAGAAGACCGCCGGCGGCATCCTGCTGCCCGACACCGCCAAGGAGAAGCCGCAACGCGGCAAGGTCACCGCCGTCGGTGACGGCAAGTTCGGCAAGGACGGCAAGCGCCTCGCCCTCGACGTCAAGAAGGGCGACATCGTGCTGTTCGGCAAGTACGCCGGCAGCGACGTGAAGGTCGGCGGCGAGGACTTCAAGATCCTGCGCGAGAGCGAGATCCTGGCCAAGGTGGAGGGCTGAACCGATGGGCAAGCAGATCATGTACGACGAGGTGGCGCGGCGTAAGGCCGTCGCCGGCGTGCAGAAGCTCGCCAAGGCCGTCAAGGTCACGCTCGGCCCGGCCGGCAAGAACGTGATCATCGAGAAGTCCTTCGGCGGCCCGCAGGTCACCAAGGACGGCGTCACGGTCGCCAAGGAGGTCGAGCTCGAGGACCCGTTCGAGAACATGGGCGCCAAGCTCGTGCGCGAGGTCGCCAGCAAGACCAATGACACCGCCGGCGACGGCACCACCACGGCGACGGTGCTCGCCGAGGCGATCCTGACCATCGGCCAGCGCTACCTGACCTCGGGCGTCGATCCCAACCACCTGCGCGCCGGCATCGACGCGGCAGTGGCCTGCATCACCGAGCAGCTCGCCAGCATGGCGAAGAAGGTCGACAACAAGAGCCGCGCGGAGATCGCGCAGGTCGGTTCGATCTCGGCCAACAACGACGCCGAGATCGGCAACATGCTCGCCGACGCCATGCTGAAGGTCGGCAAGGAGGGCGTCGTCACCGTCGAGGAAGGCAAGAGCGCGACCACCGAGCTCGAGCACGTCGACGGCATGCAGTTCGACAAGGGCTACATCTCGCCCTACTTCATCACCGACCCGAAGACGATGGAGGCGTCGTTCGAGAACGCGCTGATCCTCGTGCACGAGAAGAAGATCTCGAACGTGCGCGAGATGATCCCGCTGCTCGAGCAGGTGTCGCGCAGCGGCAAGGCGCTGGTGCTGATCGCCGAGGACGTCGAGTCCGAAGCGCTCGCCGCGCTGGTGGTCAACCGCCTGAAGGGCGTGCTGAACATCTGCGCCGTCAAGGCGCCGGGCTTCGGCGACCGCCGCAAGGCCATGCTGCAGGACATCGCCACGCTGACCGGCGGCCAGTGCATCAGCGAGGACCTCGGCATCAAGCTCGAGAACGTGACGCTGGAACAGCTCGGCAGCGCCGCCAAGATCCGCATCACCAAGGACAACACCACGATCGTCGGCGGCGCCGGCAAGAAGGCCGACATCACCGCCCGCGCCGACAGCATCCGCGCGCAGATCGAGAAGACGACCTCGGACTACGACCGCGAGAAGCTGCAGGAGCGGCTGGCCAAGCTGACCGGCGGCGTGGCCATCCTGCGCGCCGGCGCGATGACCGAGGCCGACATGAAGCAGAAGAAGCAGCGCATCGAGGACGCCCTCAATGCGACCCGCGCCGCGGTCGAGGAGGGCATCGTGCCCGGCGGCGGCGTCGCGCTGCTGCGCGCCAGCAAGGCGCTCGACACCCTGAAGGTGAAGGGCGACCAGCAGTTCGGCGTCGAGATCGTCCGCCGCGCCTGCGAGGCGCCGATGCGCCAGATCGCCGAGAACGCCGGCGAGGACGGCTCGGTCGTCGTCGACGAAGCGCTGGCGAAGAAGCCCAACGAGGGCTTCAACGCGCTGACCAGCGAGTGGGTCGACATGTTCAAGGCCGGCATCGTCGATCCGACCAAGGTCGTGCGCTCGGCGCTGCAGAACGCCGCCAGCATCGCTGGCCTCATGCTGACGACCAACACCATGGTCACCACCCTCAAGGACGACCAGAAGGCCGTCGAGGGCAGCACGAGCTGACGCCGACGCGGTCGCCGCGGCGACCGCACACACCGGCGGGGCGATCGGCCGACGGGCAGATCGCCCCGCGCCTGTATCCGAGAGCCACCGCCAACCATGTCCAAGAAGCGCGACTACTACGAAGTGCTCGGCGTCGGCCGCTCGGCCGACGAGGACACGATCAAGAAGGCGTACCGCAAGCTGGCGCTCGACAACCACCCGGATCGCAACCCGGGCAACGCCGACGCCGAACGCCGCTTCAAGGAAGCCGCCGAGGCCTACGCGGTGCTCAGCGATGCACCGAAGCGGCAGCGCTACGACCAGTTCGGCCATGCCGGGGTCGATGGCGCCCAAGGCGGCGGCGCCGGCTTCGCCAGCGCCGAGGACATCTTCGCCGCCTTCGGCGACCTGTTCGGCGGCGGCGGCGGCGGCATCTTCGAGCAGTTCTTCGGCGGCGGCGGCGGCCGGCGCGGGCGCGGTCGGCGCGGCCAGAGCCTCAAGGTCGACATCGAGCTCACGCTCGAAGAGGTCGCCACCGGCGTGCGCAAGACGATCGAACTCAAGCGCCCCGAGCCGTGTGCACACTGCAGCGCGTCGGGCGTCAAGCCGGGCAGCAAGAAGCACCGCTGCGACACCTGCGGCGGCCACGGTCAGGTCGTGCGTTCGCAGGGGTTCTTCCAGCTGCGCCAGGTCTGCCCGCACTGCGAAGGCCGCGGCGAGCTGATCGACGACCCGTGCCCGAAGTGCCAGGGCCGCGGCGCCACGCCGAAGGTCGCGCCGATCACGATCACGGTGCCGGCCGGCATCCAGGACCAGCACACCGAGCGCATCGTCGGCCAGGGTGAGAGCGGCGAAGGTGGCGGCCCGCCCGGCGACCTCATCGTCGTGCTGCACGTCAAGGAACACGACGTCTTCACCCGCCTCGGCGACGACCTGCTGATGCAGACGCGCATCTCGTTCCGCCAGGCCGTGACCGGTGACGACGTCGAGATCCCGACCATCACCGGCGAGTCCGTCAGCATGAAGATCCCCGCCGGCACCCAGCCCGGCGAGAAGCTGCGGGTGCGCAACCACGGCCTGCCGCGCGCCGACGGCTACGGCCGCGGCAACCTCGTCGTACAGGTCCAGGTCGACGTGCCGAAGAAGGTCACCAGCGAGCAAGAAGAGTTGCTGCGCCGCTTCGACGAGATCGACGGCAACAAGAAGAGCAAGAAGGCCGGCAAGAAGACGATCATCGAGAAGGTGAAGGACCTCTTCTCGTGAGCGCCGGCCTGCCCCAAGACCACCCCCCCTCCGCAGTCCCCCCCCTACTTCCCGACGCCAAGGAGACGCCATGACCGACCCCACGAACGACGGCCAGAACCCGCCGCCCCTCGACGGCGCCGATCGCAGCGTCGAGATCCCGGCCCTCGAGCAGGAGATCGCCCGCCTGCAGAAGGAACGGGACCAGTTCGAGCTGCAGCTGCAGCGCACGCTGGCCGACACCGCCAACATGCGCCGGCGGCAACAGAAGGAGATCGAGGACGGCCGCCGCCGCGTCATCGAAGGCATGGCGCAGGAGCTGCTGCCCGCGCTCGACACCTTCACGCTGGCGCTCGGCGCCTACGACAGCGCCACGCAGCGCGGCGCCGCCGAGGACAAGGCGCTGATGGACGGCGTGCGCATGACGCGCATCCTGCTGGTCGGCGCGCTCGAACGCCACGGCCTGACCGAGATCCCGGCGCAAGGCCTGCCGTTCGATCCGCTGCGCCACGAGGCCGTGTCGATGGAGCCCGCCGGCGAGGTGCCCGAAGGCCACGTCGTGCGCGTGCTGCAGACCGGCTACCAGATCGGCGACCACGTCGTGCGGCACAGCCGCGTCGTCGTCGCCCGCCCCGCCGGCTGAGCCGTGCGAACCACTCCCCGCACCGATCCGCATCCCCGACCGACACCATGCCGACCTACGACTACGCCTGCGCCGCCTGCGGCCACCGCTTCGAGGAGTTCCAGAGCATGAGCGCGGACCCGCTCGTGCGCTGCCCCGAGTGCAAGAAGAAGAAGCTCGAACGCCTGATCGGCGCCGGCGCCGGCGTCATCTTCAAGGGCTCCGGCTTCTACCAGACCGACTACCGCGGCAGCTCCTACTCGAGCGACGCCAAGAAGGACGAGGCGCCGAAGCCCGAGGCGCCGGCCGGCGGCGGTTGCTCGGCGAAGTGCGGCACCGGCGACGCGCCGGCCGGCTGCAAGATGGTGAAGAAGAAGGCCTGACGCCGCGCCGCGCGCGAACGCCCTGATTCCGCCGCGCGGCTTGCCGCCGCCGCCCCGCTGGCGTTCACTGCGCGGCGATGAGGTTCGATCTGCGCCCCGTGCCGCCAGCGGTGTTCTCGCTGGTCGGCCAGCTCGCCGCCCACGGCCACCGCGCCTGGATCGTCGGCGGTTGTGTGCGCGACGCGCTGCTGCAGCGCCCGGTCGCCGACTGGGACCTCGCCACCGACGCCCCACCCGACGCGCTGCTGCGCGTCTTCCCCGACGCGATCCCGACCGGCCTGCAGCACGGCACCGTCACGGTCGTGCGCGACCACACGCACTACGAGATCACGACGCTGCGCGGCGAGACCACCTACAGCGACGGCCGCCGGCCCGACACGGTGCACTTCGTCGACGACATCACCGCCGACCTGGCGCGCCGCGACTTCACCATCAACGCCATCGCCGTCGACCCGGCGAACGGCGACGTCATCGATCCGCACGGCGGCCGCCGCGACCTCGCCGCGCGCACGATCCGCGCCGTCGGCGACGCCCGCGCCCGCTTCGCCGAGGACGGCCTGCGCGTGCTGCGCGCCGCCCGCTTCTGCGCCACGCTCGACTTCGACCTCGAAGCCGCCACCCATGCGGCGATCGCGCCGACGCTGTCGACGTTCGCCAAGGTCAGCGCCGAACGCGTGCGCGAGGAGTGGCTCAAGGCCATGCGCGCGCGCCGGCCGTCACGCGCCTTCGAGGTCATGCGCGAGACCGGCATGCTCGGCATCACCTGTCCCGAGCTGCTCGAGGGCGTCGGCATGCAACAGAACAAGTGGCACCGCTTCGACGTCTGGACGCACGCCATGGCGTGCATGGACGCCTGCGTCGGCGACCCGGTGCTGCGCGTCGCCGCGCTGCTGCACGACGTCGGCAAGCCGCGCACGCGGGCCTTCAGCGACAAGACCAAAGACTGGACCTTCTACGACCACGACCGCGTCGGCGCCGAGATCGTGGCGCCGATCTGCCACCGGTTGAAGTTCTCCAACGACGAGTGCGCCCGCATCGAGGCGCTCGTGCGGCACCACCTGTTCCACTACGACCAGTGGAGTGACGCCGCCGTGCGGCGCTGGATCCGCCGCGTCGGCAAGCACCGCATCGAAGATCTCTTCGCGCTCAACGAGGCCGATACGCGCGGCAAGGCGCCGAGCATCGAGGCCGAGGACCTCGACCCGCTCGCACAACTGAAGACCCACGTCGCGCGCGTGCTGGCGCAAGGCGCCGCGCTGTCGGTGCGCGACCTCGCCGTCGGCGGACACGACCTGATGCGGCAGTTCGGCCGGCCGCCGGGCCCCTGGCTCGGCGCCATGCTCGACCACTTGCTCGAGGCCGTCACCAACGACCCCACGCTCAACGAACGCGACCGGCTGCTGCAGCAGGCCTGCGCACTCGACTCGGGTCGCGACCGCCCGAACTCGCCGTGACCACCATGCGCACCAACCCCTCGCACCCGACCACGCGCGGCGCCGATTCCCCGCGGCGCGGCCCATGGCTCCTGCTCGGGCTCAGCCTGACCACGACGGTGGCCATGGCGCAGGACCCCGTCGTCGACCCCGCCAAGCTGCGCGCCATCGAGCAGCGCTTCGCCGCCGGCGAGGCCAAGGCCGCGCTCGCCGACCTCGAGCGGCTGGCCGCAGCGAACCCGCGCGCCGCCGAACCGCAGGTGCTGCTGGCCAGGCTGTGCAACATCGAGCGCGACTTCGAACGCGCCGAGCTGGCGTCGCGGCGAGCCATCCGCTTGGCGCCCCGGCTGGCCGACGCCTACCTCGAACGCGCCTTCACCTTGGGCATGACCGACCGCGGCGACCTCGCGGCGGCCGACTTCGACAAGGCGATCGAACTCGCCCCCGACAACGCCCGCGCCCGCGGCATGCGCGCCGACCACGCCGCGGCCCAGAACGACCTGGAGCCGGCCCGGCGCGACTACGAAGCCGCCCTCCGCTGCGATGCCGGCTACGCAGCCGCCCACCGCGGCCTCGGCGTCGTGCTGCACCGGCAGGGCGACTACCAGGCCGCCGTGCAGCAGTTCCGGGAGGCCATGCGGCTGCAGTCCGCCGCCCCGGATCTCCCGTTCCTGGTCGCCGATTCGCTGTGGCAGTGTGGGCAACTCGATGTCGCCATCCGCGAAGTCGCCGCAGTGGCCGACGGGCCGGCGGGTGGTGCTTTCGCGTTCTACCGGCTCGGCAACCTGCACAGCTATGCAGGCGACCACAGCGGCGCCATCGCGGCGCTGCGGCGCGTGGCGGAACTGGCCCCTGCGTCCTCCTCACGGGCGGTGGCCCACCATCGCATCGGCTGCGAACACCTCGCCCTCGGCGACGTCGAGGCCGCGCGCGCCGCATTCACGATCGCGAGCAAGGACCAGGTCTGGGGCCCGTGGGCCCAACTGATGGCATGGGCGTCGTGGATGCCGGGCGACCCGGCGCGCGCGGCGCAGGAGTTGCCGAAGAAGCGGCCCAAGGACGCGTTCCTACAGGCCGCGGTCGACCTGGCCCGCGACGGCACCGGCGACCGCGCCGACCTGACCCATGCCGGGGGCGGCGGGCCGACGAGCGTGCTGCTCTACTTGTCCTCCCTGCGGGCCGACGCGGCCGGCCGCAGCGCCGAGGCCGAGGTCAAACTGCTGCGCGCTGTCAACGTCGGCGCCGGCGACTCGGTGCAGTCCTGGCTCGCGCTCGACCGCCTGCAGCGACGGCGCCCGCAACCGCTCGCGGTCGGCTTCGGCTGCACGGTGCAGGCGATCGACGACACCACCCTGCGCCTGACCGACGTCGTGCGCTACGGCGCCGCCGAGCAACAAGGGCTGCGCGTCGGCGACGTGATCACCAACATCAACCGCGGCCCGGCGACGCTCGCCGCCTGGCAAGGGCAGCCGGGCCACCAGCAGGTCGCCCTCACCACCCACCTCACGCTGCGCCGCGGCGAAGCGGCTGCGCCGTTCGCGCTCGCCTCGGGCTTGCTGCCCGCGGCCGAGCACCTCGCCTTCACCCCGCAGAAGCCGGGCTTGCCGACCAGCATCGACCCCAGCCTGCTGGCCGACGCCCCGGCTGGCTGGCGACCGTGGGCCGACGTTCACCCCGACCAGCCGCCGACGCGCACGCTCTGGCACCGGGTCGGCGAACACAGTGAGGTCTATGTCGGCAAGCTCGGCGGCGCCCCGGCGCAGCTGTTCACGTCCTGGCGCCACATGTTCGCGCTCGGCCCGCTCGACGCCGCCAGCTACGATGACCTGCCACACCTGCCGCTGCTCTCTGGCGACGGCCGCTGGCTCGAACTCACCGGCGACTACACGGCGATGACGCCAGAGGACTCGCGCGCGAACGCGCGCATGCTGGTCGCCGCGGTGAGCACTGCCGACGGCACCACCTTCGTACGCCTGCTCGGCCCCGACGCGGAGGTCCTGGCCCACCGCGCCGAGTTCCTCGCCTTCTGCGCGACGCTGCGCAAGGCCCCCTGAACGCTGCACCACGGCCCACCCCGCCGACGCGCTACAAGCGCGCCAGGTCGACCAGCAGGCGGTAGCCCGGCGCCACGAAGGCATACCACCGGCTCGTCGCGTCGAAGCCGTGCACGAAGGCGTCGCCCGCGTCGTATCCGGCACCTAGCACTTCCACCTTCGGCCCGACCACCGTCACCGTGCGGCCGGTGAACGCGCTCCAGCGGGAATCGGGGGACTTCAACAGGTCGAGCCCAGGTGCCAGCGCCTCGCCCGGCGACGCCTCAGGGCGCCGCAGGCGCTGGAAGCGCGAGGTCACCGCCGGCAACGGCGGCAGCACCTGCGCGTGCCAAGCCCCGGCCGCATCGCGGCACCACTCGCTCTCCTGGCCGTGCCACGCCAGCACCACACGGTCGGCCTCGGCCGCGACCATCGCCCCGATGTCGGGTCGTCCGTTGAACTCGACCTGCTCGCCGCTGTCCAGCCGGCCCTTCGTCGGCGCCGCGACGCGCACCACCTCGACCGCTTCGCGCTGCCCACCGGCGAACGTCCACCGCTCGATGCCCGCCCCCACCGTCAGCACGAACACCACGCCACTGCCGACCACTTCGAGGCCGCACAGCTCACGATCCAGC
Organism: Planctomycetota bacterium; assembly: GCA_016793265.1. Classification (GTDB taxonomy): domain Bacteria; phylum Planctomycetota; class UBA1135; order UBA1135; family UBA2386; genus JAEUHT01. The sequence continues at coordinate 8,437 of JAEUHT010000146.1, read as the reverse complement.
CCGAACGTCGCCGCCGCTGCGATCACCGAGCCGGGGGCGGCGCCACCGACCTCGTAGAGCGCCAGCTGCGCGCCGTTGCCGACCAGCAGAGTATCGGCGTCGAGGAACGCGAGCGCTCCGACCGGCCCGCCGCCGTGCAAGAGGCGCGTCGGTGACATCGGCGCCACCGCCGGCTCGCGCAGTTCGACCGCGGCATCTCCCGGCGTGGCCACGAAGCGGCCGTCCGGCGAGAACGCCAGCGCCACCCCTTCGTCCCGCCATCCAGGGATCGCCAACACCGCCCGCTGCTGCCATTCGTCGCGCGGACCACGCCGCGCACCGAGCAACAGCAACCGCACCTGGCGGTCGGGGTCGTCGGCCTGCTGCGCCCGCAGCGCGACGATGCCGGCGACGGCGCCGAGCGGCCCGCGTGGCGCCACCACCGTCGCCACCAGCCGCACGAACAACGAACCGTTCAGGTAGAGGTCGAACGGCAACTCCTGGCGTTCGCCGAGCGCCGCCCCCCACGCCGGCAGCGCCGCTTCGGCCGCCACCTGCCGCGCGCCGACGAAGTCCGCGGTCATCGTCAGCTCACGCCGGAACAGCAGCCGCAGGTCGAACGGCACCGCCGCCGCCTCGCGCAGGAGCCGCCGCAGCAGGTCGTCGTCGTTGAGCAGGTTGACCACGGCCACCAGCCGCGCCGTCGCCATCTGCTCGCCGTCCTGCTGGCCGCGCCGCGCCGCCGCGATGCCGTCGAGGAAGCTCGCTTCGAGGAAGTAGTCCGGCACCTGCTTGCAGGTCGAACGCTGCAACTCCTGGCCGTCGGCGGCGAACAACGTGAGCTCGAGGTCGAGCGCGCGCATGCTGCGCCGGCGCTCGAAGCGGCCGTCGTCCTTGTGGTAGCGCAGCGTGCCGAGGTCGAAGCCCGGCCGGTGCCGGCGCACGGTGACGCGCAGCAGGTTGCGGGTCACCGCGGCGCCGCGCGCGAGTTCGACGCCGAACAGCAGCTCGTCGCCGTCCCGCAGCGGCCGTTCGCCGACGAAGTCGATGCCGTCGAGCACCGTGCGCGCGCCCGGGAAATCGGCGGTCGCGCCCGCCTCGATGGCGAATGCCGCCGCCGACGCGGCCTGCTCCGGTGACAAGGTCGAGCAACCGGCCCACGGCAACACCAGCACCAGCACCAGCGGCAGGGGCGAGACACGGCGGCGAGGGCGCATGGTTGCAGCATGCCGGCGACGCGCGAGCGCCACCACCCCCGCGCGCCGCCGCGCCGTCGCCGCGCCGTCGCCGCCGTCACGGCACCAGCACGAAGCTGCCCATCGAACCGCCGGCTTCGAGCCGTGCGTGGGCGACCGCCGCCTCGGCGAGCGGCAGCACGGCCGCCACCTGTGGCCGCAGCACGCCGCCGCGCAGCAGCGGGAACAGCACCTCGGCGGCGCGCACGAGCTCCTGGCGCGTGCTGCAGTAGTCGTCGAGCCGCGGCCGGGTGACGAAGAAGGAGCCGTTGGCAAGCTCGGCGAGTTCGATCGCCGCGGGCACGCCCGACGCGTAGCCGAAGGCGATCAAGAAGCCGCGGCGGTGCAGGCAGCGCAGCGAATCGCGCAGCGTCAGCTGGCCGATCGAGTCGTAGACGACGTCGAGCCCCTTCTGCGCGGTGATGCGCCGCACGCCGTCGACGAACGACGCCTCGCCGCGCACCAGCACGTGGTGGCAACCGTTCGTGTAGGCGCAGTCGACCTTGTCGCGCGTCGACACGGTGCCGAACACGGTGGCGCCGACGTGGCGCAGCCACTGGCACAACAGCACACCGAGGCCGCCGGCGGCGGCGTGAACGAGCACCCGGTGCCCCGGCCCGACCTTGAAGGTGCGCCGCACCAGGAACTCGGCGGTCAGACCACGCAGGAACGCCGCCGCCACCAGCGTCGCGTCGAGCCCGTCGGGCACCTTGAGCAGCCGCCAGGCCTCGACGTTGCGGGCCTCGGCGTAGGCGCCGGGGGCGCCGCCCGCATACGCGACCCGGTCGCCGCAGTGGAGCCCCGTCACGCCATCGCCGATCGCCTCGACCACGCCGACCGCCTCGAGGCCGAGCCCGTGCGGCAGGGCCGGCAGCGGGTAGCGCCCGGCGCGGTGGTGGCAGTCGATGAAGTCGACCCCGATCGCCTCGTGGCGCAGCCGCACCTCGCCGCGCGCCGGCGCCGGCAGTTCGAGCGACTCGATGGCCAGGCGATCCGGGCCGCCGGGTTGGTGGATGCGGAGCACGCGCGTCATGCCAACAGCGAAGAGCTCGCCGTGCCGAAGGGCAAGCGGCCAGCGCAGAGGCGACATCCCGCCGGTCGCGCGGTAGAAACTCGCCGCCCCGACGCGGGTCAACCTGGACCTCCCCCTCGCCGTCTTCCTGCTCGTCTACACCGGCATGATCGCCGGCCGGCTGCCGTGGCTGCGGCTCGACCGCACCGGCATCGCCGCGGTCGGCGCCGTGCTGCTGCTCGCCAGCGGCACGCTCGACGCCACCGCCGCATGGCGCAGCATCGACGCCGCCACCATCCTGCTGCTGTTCGGCATGATGATCGTCTCGGCGCAGTTCCAGCTCGGCGGCGGCTACGGTCGCCTGACCCGCTGGCTCGCCGCCCGGCCGGCGTCGCCGCCGCGTCTGCTGCTCGAACTGATGCTCGTGGTGGCGCTGTCGTCGGCGCTGCTGACCAACGACGTCGTCTGCCTCGCCATCGCGCCGGTATTGACCGACGTCGCCGTGCGGCTGCGTCTCGATCCGGTGCCGTTCCTGCTCGGCCTCGCCGCCGCCGCCAACATCGGCAGCGCCGCGACCCTGATCGGCAACCCGCAGAACATCCTGATCGGGCAGGCCCTGCACCTGCCGTTCGCCGGCTATCTGCTGGCCGGCGCCGTGCCGGCGGTGGTCGGCAGCGTGCTGGCGTGGGCCATCCTGGCTCGCGCCTACCGCGGCCGGTGGCAGCGCGAACTCGCCGTCGCCACCGAGCCGGATCCGCCGTTCGACGGCTGGCAGACCACGAAGGGCCTCGCCACGCTGCTGCTGCTGATGGTGCTGTTCGTGCTCGAACCGGCCCCGCGCGAGACCCTGGCGCTGGCCGCGGCGGCCCTGCTCTTGTGCTCGCGTCGCCTGCAGAGCCGCCACCTGTTCGCCGAGATCGACTGGCAGCTGCTGCTGTTGTTCGCCGCGCTGTTCGTCGTCAACCACGCCTTCGCCGCCAAAGGCCATGCCGCCCGCGGCTTCGCCTGGCTGGCCGAGCACGGCGTCGACGTCAACGACGGCGCCACCCTGTTCGGCACCGCGGTGGTCGGCTCCAACCTGGTGTCGAACGTGCCTCTGACCATGCTGCTGCTGCCGGCGACCCAGCACCCGCAGGCCGGCGCGATCCTGGCGCTGGCGACGACGCTGGCCGGCAACCTGCTGCTGGTCGGTTCGATCGCCAACCTGATCGTCATCGGCATCGCCGAACGGCTCGGCGTGGCGCCGCGGCAGCGGTCGTGGTTCTGGGAACACGCCCGCACCGGGGTGCCGATCACGCTGGTCACGCTGTTGGTCGCCGGCGCGTGGCTGCTGCTGCTGGCGTGAACGGCCGAGGCTCGCGTCGCCGCCGCCTTTCGCGCACGATGGCGGCATGCGCTTCCCGTTCGTGCTGCTGCTGCTCGTCGTCGCCGCCCTGATCGGTTGGTTCGCCGCCTCGGGCGAGACCCCGCCGGCGCCACCTCCGGGGTCGACGACGCTGGTCGCCCCCGGCACCAATGAGCCGCGCTCCAGCGCGCCGGGCGAAGGCACGGAGCTGCCGCGGCACGCCGCGCCAACGCCCGCACCGGCGGCCCCGGCCAACCCCGCGGCGACCCCGGCGGCCGCCCCCACCACGCCGGCAGCGGCGGCCGCCGCCAACGTGCTGCTGCGCGTGCGCGACCTCACCACCACGGCGCCGCTGCCGAGCTGCCGCTGGCGCTTCCGCAGCGCCGGCCTCGACCGTCGCGGCGACGGTCCCGGCACCGGCCTCACGCTCGAACTGCCCGCCGGTGCACGCGGCGAGCTGCTGCTCGAAGCCGACGGCCACCAACCGCTGCAGCGCGCCGACTTCGCCGTGCCTGGCCCCGGCGAGAATGCGCTGCAGCTCGACCTGTTCCTGGTGCCGACCGTCGCCACCGCCGGCATCACCCTGCTCGTCTACGACACCTCGCTGCAGCCGATCCCGCACCTGCGGGTCGACGCCTACCGCATCACCGAGCAGAACCGCAACCTGTCCTGGTGGCTCGGGCCGGTGTTGTGGGCGCGCCGCACCAAGAGCCCCGACGGCCGCTTCGTACTGCCGCCGCTGGCGCCCGGCGAATACGGCCTGCGGGTGCTCGCCGTCGACGGCGACGGCAACCTGCAGCCGTTCCTGCCGTGGTCCAACACGTTCACGGTGACCGGCGACAACGGCTACGTCGAGCACGTCACGCTCGAAGCAGGCAGCCTGCCGCTGATCGAGCTCGTCGACCTCACCGGCAATCCTTATGACCCGGCGACGCACGGCACCGCCACGCTCGGGCTGCGGGAACCGGGTGGCCCGGCCGTGCAGCGCCGCTGGGTCGTCGCCAGCGGCACGGTGCTGGCGAACGCGATCGACACGCTGCCCGGCATCGGTCCGTGCTGGCCCGCCGAACCGCTGCGCGCCGGCAACTACGTGTTCGAGGTGTTCGTCAACGGCCAGCCGCGAGTGCAGCAGACGCTGGTGCTGCGCGCCGGCGAGTGGCAGCCGATGCGCATCCAGGTGCCGTGAGCGATTCGCCGCGCGGCGCTCGGCCCTTCACGCCTCGCCGAAGCCGCCGCTGCGCCGCATCTCGCCGTCCATGCCGATGGTGCCAAGGCCATAGCAGGCGATCAGCAGGCTCATGATGCCGAACGGCTGCACCAACACCATCGGGCCCTGCACCGCGACGAACGCGATCGCCCCGCAGAAGGAGAAGACGAAGCGCCCACCGCCGCAGAGGTCGGCGACGCCGGCGGCCAGCGCCCCGGCACCGGCCAGCGGCAAGACGAGACCGAGGCCCATCAGCGGCGCCTGCAGCAGCGCCAGGAAGCCGAACAAGCAGAGGCCGTAGACGACCACACGCTGCAGGCGTCGCCGGCGCTTGGCCCCTTCGTCGCCGAAGCGCTGCCGCTTGGCCGACCACGTGCGGCGCAGGCGCTGCTGCTCGGGCTCGGGCAGCTCCAGGAACCACGGCTCGTGCTCCCGGGCATCGACGTCGACCGGTGCAGCCGGGGCCGCGACGGCCGGGGCCACCGCCGGCGCCTCGGGGATGGCCGCGGCAGCGTCCGGCGCGACCACGGCGGCCGGTCCTTCGGTTGCCACCGCCGCGACCGCCGCGGTCACCTTCGCCATGGCGCGCCGCCGCTTCTGCTGCTGCCGCCGTTCCCGCTGCAGCACGGCGCTGACGAAGTCGTCCGCTGGCGGCGCCGCGGCGAGGCGCTGCTGCAGCGCGGCCAACGCGCGCAGGGCCTCGGGGTCCGGCGGCGCCTGCACGCTTGCGGCTGCGGCGGGGGCGGCGAGCCCTGCCGGCGTGGGCGCGGCGGGCGACGTCGCCGCCGGCACCAGCGGCACCGGTGCTGGCGACGCCGCCGCGACGCGCGACGCGAGCTCGCCTGGGTGCATCAGCAACTGGTCGGGCGGCAGCGGGGCCCAGTCGTCCTCGGTGCTCATGGCGCGCCTTCATCGGCTGTCGTCGGGCCCGGCCTGACCACGCCGCGCGGACCGCCAGCACGCGTCCTTGCCATCGCCGCGAGCACCCGCGATGGTGTCGTGATGCGCCTGCTCCGCCCCTTCGTCGGCACGGCCCTGCTGTTCGGCACGGCCGGCTGCGCCTTCCACAGCACCGCCACGCACTGGAACGGCCGCGTCGGCACCGATGGCAAGCCGATCTTCGTCAAGACCACCACCAACGTCGGCGTCAACCTGCTGGTCATCCTGCCGCTGTTCGGCAACACCACGATCGACACCATGCTCGACGAGACCTCGGGCGAGATCGCCAGCCAGGGCAGCGACCACCTGCGCGTGATCCAGACCAGCGCCGAGAACTACTGGCACGGCTTCCCGCCCTTCACGTGGATCCTGACGCCGGTGATCACCGATGTCGCCGTCGAGTACACGCCGTCGGCAGAGGAGCTCGCCAAGGTCGCCGCCGAAGAACGCGCCGCGAACGCGCGCGCCGCGGTGCGCCGCGACGAGGACCACAGTCATCTGGTGCCCGGCGAACCGCGCCGCTGAGGGGGGTTTCGGGCCGTTTCCGGGCGACCTACAGTGGCGGCCCATGAACCTGCTGCCGGCCCCCGGACTGCCGCCCGCTCCCGCGCCCGAGCCGTCGAAGTGGCGTTGGCTGCTCTACGGCAGCGCCGCCGCGGTCGCCATCGCGAGTTGCCGGCCGTGGATCTGTGTGCGCTTCACGCGGCTGTTCGGCGACCACCTCGGGCCGCCGGCCTGGCAGGGCACGGCCGGCTTCACCTGTTTGACGACGGCGATGCTGGTGGCGGTGTTGGCGCTGGCCGAGACCGGCTCGGCGCGCACGCAGGTGGCGGTGCGGCCGGCCAGCCTGCTCTTGGTCACGATCGCCGCCCTGCTGCTGCTCGGCGAAGCGTTCGCCGGCCCGGGCACCCTGCGCGGGGTCAGCGCGATGTGGACCGGCGCTTTCTACGCCGCCGCGGTCGCCGTGCTGCTGCTGCTCGCCGCCTGCGGCATGCGTCAGCGCCATTCAGGCCGGCAACCGGCGACAGCCGATTGACGACGAGGTACCCGGCCCGGCGCCAACGTGGAATGCGGGTCGCCCCATGGTAGAAAGCACCTCGCCCTGCTCGCCCGCATGAAGATCCTGACCATCGTCGGCGCCCGGCCCAATTTCATGAAGGCGGCGCCGCTGCTCGGGTGCCTGCGTCGCCGCGGCCACCAGCCGCTGCTGGTGCACACCGGCCAGCACTACGACGCCAACATGTCGGATGCGTTCTTCCGCGACCTGGGCTTGCCGACCCCGGACCGCCACCTCGGCATAGGCTCCGGTTCGCACGCGCAGCAGACCGCGAAGATCATCGCCGCCTTCGAGCCGGTCGTGCTCGAGCTCGCGCCCGACCTCGTCGTCGTCGTCGGCGACGTCAACTCGACGCTGGCCTGCACGCTGGTCTGCAGCAAGCTCGGCATCCCGGTCGCGCACGTCGAGGCCGGGCTGCGCAGCCGCGACCGCACCATGCCCGAGGAGATCAACCGGTTGGTGACCGACTGCCTCGCCGACCTGCTGCTGACGCCTTCGCCGGACGGCGACGAGAACCTGCGCGCCGAGGGCGTGCCGGCCGAGAAGATCCACCACGTCGGCAACATCATGATCGACTCGCTGGTGCAGCACCTCGACGCTGCGCGGCGCTGCGACGTGGTGGCGCGCCTCGCCCTGCCGGCGTCGGGCTACGGCGTGGTCACTCTGCACCGGCCGTCGAACGTCGACGACCCGGCCACCCTGGCCGGCATCCTCGGCGCCTTGCGCGAGATCAGCCGCGACCTGCCGCTGGTGTTCCCGTGCCACCCGCGCACCGCGGGCCAGCTCGACCGCGCCGGCGGCGCCGGCGGCCTCAAGGTGATCGAACCGCTCGGCTACATCGAGTTCCTGGCGCTGGTCGCGAACAGCAAGCTGGTGCTGACCGACTCGGGCGGCCTGCAGGAGGAGACCACCTACCACCGCATCCCGTGCCTGACGATCCGCGACAACACCGAGCGCCCGATCACCATCACGCAGGGCAGCAACGTGCTCGCCGGCACCGACCCGCGGCGCCTCGTCACGCTCGCGCGCGAGGCGCTGGCCCGGCCTAGACAATCGCGGCCGGTGCCGGCCCTGTGGGACGGCAAGACCGCCGATCGCATCGTCGACGTGCTCGAGCAGTGGTGGCGCAGCCGCAGCGCCGGCTAGCCGTTCGCTCGCCGCGGCCGCTCCAGCAGGGCAAGCAGCGGGGCGAACGTGGCCGCGGCGTCGAACTGGCGCGCGGGCGGTAGCTCGGCCGGTCGCGGCGTGAGGGCGGCGATCGCCGCGGCGAGGGCGGCCGGCTCGGCATGGGTGAAGCAGCGCCCCGGTCCGCAGCTCTGCTCGACGATACGCCAGGCGTCGCCCTGGTTGCCGACGAACAGGATCGGCCGGCGCGCCATCAGGTAGTCGTACAGCTTGCCGGGCACGAAGATGTCGTCGGCCGGCTCGCTGCCGTTGATCAGCAAGAGCGCCGTCATCGCCCGCATCGTCTGCAGCGCGTCGGCGAACGGCACGTAGTCGGCGCGCTGCACCCTGGCGCGCACCAACGGAGGGGCCGCCGCGAGGTCTTCGTCGAGCAGGCGCTTGCTGTCGCGCGCGTCGCAGTAGACGTGCACCGTGACCTCGGCCAACGTCGCCGGCGGCAACATCGCCAGCGCGGCCAGCACCGGCTGCAGGCGGCGCC
>JAEUHT010000123.1 GCA_016793265.1 Planctomycetota bacterium | reverse complement strand
CGGCCCCGCCGCGACGTCGACGGCGTGCGGCTGGCGGTGGTGGCCGACTACGGCGCCCTCGCTGCGCTGCACGCGCAGAAGCCGGTCGGCGTCGACCGTTCGCCGGCGACGATGTCGACGCTGCTGAGCACGCCGGGCATGACCACCGTGGTGCTCGAACGTGCGGGTCGGCCGATCGCCTATGCCTGCGCCGGCAAGGGCGCCGACCTGCAGGGCCATTGGCACGAGCTCGGCGGCGACGACGCGGCCTTGGCGACCCTCCTGCCCGCGGCCATGCACCTGACCGGGCAACTCGACGCCGTGCTGCTGCTGCCGCCCTACCGGCCACAGCTGGCCGAACTGCTCGGCGCCGCGGTCCGCGACGAGCTGGTGCTGCACGGGCCGATGGTGTGCGCCGCTTCGCCGGTGCCAGCGCTGTGGATCGACGGCCTCGACTCGGTCTAACCGGGCTCGGGCATCCTGCAGCACCCGAGCCCACGCCGCCCGCCGACGACCCGAGCCTGCCGCGCTTCGCCGAGCACTTCGCCACCGTCGCGCCTGCCTGCGCCGCGCCGACTTCGACCCGGCGCGCGGCACCTTCCGGCAGTGGCTGTTCGGCTTCGCCAACCGCGCGTCTGGCTGGAGACGCTGCGCGAGCTCGGCCGCGACCCGGTGCGGCGCTGGTGCGGCGTCGCCGACGATCGTGAAGCCTGACGCCGGCCCTAGCTCGCCGGTGCGGCGGCCCCGGACCTACGCACCATGGCGCCCGGCCACACGCAGGCCGGGCACCGGCATGCGGTAGGCGGCAACGCGCACGGCGGGCGAACAGGTGGCCGGGAACGGGCGAGCGGGCCGCGCGCCGGGAAACGGCGTGGTGCCCCACCACCCGCGCCACTAGACTGTTCGCCCTCAAAACACGCCCGGAAGCGGCCCGCCGCCGCCAATGCCCATGGACATCGTAGTCTGCATCAAGCGAGTTCCCGCCACCGACGCGACGATCAAGATCGCCGCCGACGGCAAGTCGATCGACCCTGCCGGCGTCACCTTCGAGCTCAACGCCTACGACGAGTTCGCCCTCGAGCAGGCGCTGCGTATCAAGGAGCAGCTCGGCGCGGGCTCGGTCACGGTCGTCACGATCGGGCCGAAGGAGGCGCAGAAGGAGCTGCGTGACACGCTGGCGCGCGGCGCCGACAAGGCCGTGCTGCTGGTGACCGACAAGTGGATGTTCGACGGTGCGAGCACGGCGGCGGCGCTGGCGGCGTGGATCAAGACGCAGCCGTGCAACCTCGTGCTGTGCGGCCGCCAGGCGGTCGACTCCGACAACAACCAGATGGCCGGCAACCTCGCCGCGCGGCTCGGCTTCGCCAGCGTCACCGAGGTGGTCAAGCTGACGCTCGACAACGGCGTGTTCACGGCCGAACGCGACATCGAAGGTGCCCGCGAGGTCGTCAGCTGCAAGACGCCCGCGGTCATCAGCTGCCAGAAGGGCCTCAACGAGCCGCGCTACGCCAACCTCAAGGGCATCATGGCGGCGAAGAAGAAGCCGTTCGAGGAGACGCCCGCCCAGCTCGGCGCCGCGGCGCTCGAAGTCGTCTCGCTGACGCTGCCGGCGGCGCGCGCCGCGGGCAAGATCCTGGGCAACGGCGCCGACGCGGTGCCGGCGCTGATCCAGGCGCTGCGCAACGAAGCCAAGGCCATCTGATCCCCACCGGAGCACTCCCATGAGCAACATCGTCGTCATCGCCGAAGTCCGGGGCGGGACCCTCAAGCGCCCCTCCCTCGAAGCCGTCACCGCGGCCAAGCAGCTCGCCGCTGGTGCTGGCGCAGAGGTCGCCGTCGTCGCCTGCGGTGCGGGCCTCGACAGCGCCACCGCCGAACTGCAGCAGAGCGGCGCCAAGCAGGTCATCGCCATCGACGGCCCGAACTTCGCCAACTACTCGGGCGACGCCTGGGCCAAGGCCATCGCCGACCAGGCCCGTTCGCTCGGCGCCAGCGCCGTGCTGATGGCGCACACCGCGATGGGCAAGGACCTGCTGCCGCGCGTAGCCGCGCTGCTCGACGGCGCCATCGTCACCGACGTGATCGAGGTCGCCTGCACCGGCGGCACGTTCACGGCCAAGAAGCCGGTCTACGGCGGCAAGGTCACGATGGCCGTGAAGGCCACCAAGGCGCCGTTCTGCGCCACCGTGCGGCCGAACAACTTCGCACCGGCAGGTAGCGGCAGCGGCGCCTCGGTCAGCAAGGTCGCGGCTCCGGCCGGCGAGCTGATGGCCGTGGTCAAGGAGATCATCGGTTCGGGTGGCGGCCGCACGCCGCTGCAGGAAGCCAAGGTCGTCGTCGCCGGCGGTCGCGGCCTCAAGGACGCCGAGGGCTTCAAGCTGCTCGAGGAGCTCGCCGCCGCCTTCGGCCCCGGCGTCGCCGCGGTCGGCGCTTCGCGCGCGGTGGTCGACTCCGGCCTGCGCCCGCACCGCGAGCAGGTCGGCCAGACCGGCAAGGTCGTCAGCCCGCCGCTCTACTTCGCCGTCGGCATCAGCGGCGCGATCCAACACCTCGCCGGCATGCGCACCGCGCGCACGATCGTGGCGATCAACAAGGACGCCGACGCGCCGATCTTCAAGGTCGCCGACTACGGCATCGTCGGCGACGCCTTCGAGGTGCTGCCGGCGTTGACCAAGGCCATCGCCGCGGCCGTCGGCCACAAGTGACCGCATGACGCTCAAAGCTGGCATCGTCGGGCTCCCCAACGTCGGCAAGTCGACGCTCTTCAACGCCGTCACGCGCACGCAGAAGGCCCAGGCCGCCAACTATCCGTTCTGCACGATCGACCCCAACGTCGGCGTGGTGACGGTGCCGGACGACCGCCTCTACGTGCTGCAGAAGATCGCCAAGACCAACGTGGTGATCCCGGCGACGATCGAGTTCGTCGACATCGCCGGCCTGGTGAAGGGCGCCGCCACCGGCGAAGGGCTCGGCAACAAGTTCCTCAGCCACATCCGCGAGGTCGACGCGATCGTGCAGGTCGTGCGCTGCTTCGAGGACGTCGACATCCACCACGTCAGCGGCACCGTCGACCCGGTGCGCGACATCGAGATCATCACCACCGAGCTCGTGCTCGCCGACCTCGAATCGGTGCAGAAGCGCATGGACCGCCAGTCGAAGCAGGCCAAGCGCGGCGACAAGGAGGCGATCGCCGAGATGCCGGTGCTGCAGAAGATCGAGCCCGTGCTCGACAGCGGCAGGCCGGCGCTGCTCGCCGAGCTCACCGCCGAGGAGAAGGTGATCGCGCGCAACTTCCAGCTGCTGACCAGCAAGGCGACGATCTTCGCCTGCAACGTCAAGGACCACGAGCTGGCGACCGCCGACCAGAACCCCTACGTGCAGAAGGTGCGCGACTACGCCCAGCATCACCTCGCCTGCGAGGCGGTGGTGATCTCGGCGCAGATCGAGAGCGACCTCGTCGACCTCGAACCGGCCGACGCCAAGGCGTTCCTCAACGAGCTCGGCGTCGCCGAGAGCGGCGTCGGTTCGCTGATCCGCGCCACCTACCACCTGCTCGGCCTGCGCACCTACTTCACCGCCGGCGAGAAGGAGGTGCGGGCCTGGACGATCCACGCCGGCGACACCGCGCCGGTGGCGGCGGGCGTCATCCACAGCGACTTCGAGCGCGGCTTCATCAAGGCCGAGACCGTCGGCTACGACGACCTCGTCAAGTGCGGCAGCGTCGCGGCGGCGCGCGAGAAGGGCCTCTACCGCATCGAGGGCAAGGAGTACGTCGTGCAGGACGGCGACGTGCTGATGTTCCGCTTCAACGTGTGAGCGGCCTGCGAGCGCAGCCCACCGTGGCGAACGAACAACCCAACAACCCCCTGCACGGCGTCACGCTGGCGGCGATCCTGGAGTTCCTGGTCGACCGCCTGGGCTGGGACGAGATGGCGCGCGCCGTCGACATCCGCTGCTTCAGCAACGAGCCGAGCATCACCTCGTCGCTGAAGTTCCTGCGCAAGGTGCCGTGGGCGCGCAGCAAGGTCGAAGAGCTCTACCTGCGCACCAAGAGCCGCCAGCGCTGAATCGCGACGATCGCCCGCGCCACGGCTCGACCGCGGCGAGAGCAAGGCGTACATCGTGCAGGACGGCGACGTGCATGGGTTCCGCCTCAACGCATGAGCACCCCAGCGGCTCAGCGACCGCCGGCGAGCCGGGGCCACAACACCAGCACGGCCCCGAGCACCAGCAGGCCCGCCCCGCACAGCCGCGGCACCGTCACCGGCACGGCCTGCCCTGGCCAGCCGATGTGGTCGAGCACGAGCACCATGACCAGCTGCGCCGCCACCATCACGGCCATCGTCGACCCGGCGCCGAAGCGCGGGAACAAGAACGCCGCCAGGGCGATGATCACGAGGCCGTAGACACCGCCGAGGTAGAGCAGCCAGGACGACGGCAACGCCGCCTGCGCGCCGCGCGCCGCCAGCAGCCACCAGACGAACGCGGCGACGACAACGACCACCGCATTGAGCAGCACGGCCGCTGGCAAGCCGATGCGCGAGGCGAGCGCCCCGTTGGTCGCGCCTTGCAGCGCCACACACAACCCGAGCACGGCGGCGAGAGCAACGAAGGCGAGCATCCTCATCCGTCCTCCAAGGGGACCTCGAGCGTGCTGGTCAGCATGTCGCACACGACGCGTTGCAGCGCGTGCCGGCGATAGACAGCCGACGAACGAACGTCGTCGATCGGCGCACAATCGCGGCTGGCGGCGACTCGACTCACGGCCAGCAGAGCAGCCGCGTCGGGGCGGCGACCGACCAGTTCCTGCAAGCTCGCCAACTCGACCGTGCGCTCGGCGACCGAACCCGCGGCGGCGCGCACGGCGGTCACCTGCCCGCTGCCGGCGTCGCGGCTCGCGACCAGCGCGACCACGACCTTGGCGATCGACTGCGCGTCACGCGTGCCGACCTTGACGAAGGCCCCGCGCTCCGTCGGCAGCCGCCCGGGCAGCCACACCGATTCGATCAGCTCGTCGGCGCGACGCGCGGTGCGGCGGTAGCCGAGCAAGAACGCCGGGATCGGCAGGTCCCGCACGCCGTCGCGCGAACGCAGCCGCACCACGGCGTCGAGTGCCCACAACACCGGGCCGAGATCGGCTGCCGGTGACGCCGTGCCCAGGCTGCCGCCGACGGTGGCACGGTTGCGGATCTGCTCGGCAGCGAAGTCCGCGGCGCACGCGGCCAACAGCGGCCAGGCGCCGAGCGACGGTTGCCGCCGCAGCTCGGTGATCGTGGTCAGCGCGCCGATGCGCACTCCGCCCGCCTCGGCGCGAACGAAGCGGAGCTCCTCCACGCCCCAGAGGTCCAGCACGCTCGCGACCTGCGTGCGCCCCGTGCGCAGCTCCACCATCAGGTCGGTGCCACCGGCCAGCACCGTCACCGGCGCGCGATCAGCGAGTACGGCGAGGGCGGTGGCGAGCGAGCGCGGCGAGTACACCGCGGTCGGGGCAGCGTTCACGTCGCACCCCCGTGGGCGCGCAGCGCCGCCGCGATGATGCCGCCGTAGCCGGTGCAGCGGCAGAGGTTGCCGGCCAACGCGCGGCGCAGACCGGCCTCGGTGCAGGGTTCGCCGCGGGCCGTCCACTCGGCGAGGCAAGCGCGCGTGGCGAGGATCATGCCTGGGGTGCAGATGCCGCACTGCACGCCACCACAGTCGGCGAACGCCTCCTGGATCGACTCGTGACCGGCGCCCTCGATGGTCACCACGTCGCGGTCGGCCACCTGGCAAGCGGGCACGAGGCAGCTGTTCACGGGCGCGCCATCGACCAACACCGTGCAGGCGCCGCATTCTCCCTCGCCACAGCCCTCCTTGGTGCCGGTCAGCGCCAGGTGTTCGCGCAGCACGTCGAGCAGGCGCGCCAGCGGCGGCACCCGCACGCTGCGCCACTCGCCGTTGACCCGGAATCGCAGGTCGATCACAACGCCTCCTCGGGGTGGGTCTGCAGCCACGCCGCGAGCAGGCGCTCGGGCGTCGCCGGCACGGCATCGACCGCGATACCGATGGCATCCTCGATCGCGGCGGCGAGCGCCGGCGCGCCGCCATCCGCGGGCATCTCCCCGACGCCCTTGGCGCCGAACGGCCCATGCTGAAACGGGCGCTCCACCAGCAGCACGCGCATCGGCGGTGCGTCGACCGCGGTGGGGATGATGCAGGTCGCCATACGGTCCTGACGCAACCGACCCGCTTGCGTGGTGACCACTTCGAGGTGCCCGAAGCCCAGCGCCTGCAGGCTGCCACCTTCGATCTGTCCGCGCACCAGCCCGGGCTGGATCGCCCGGCCGACGTCGATCGCGGTGCAGAAGCGCAGCACCTTCACCGCGAAGGTCGCGACGTCGACTTCGACCTCGACGACGTCGGCGCCGTAGCCGTAGACCGGGTAGGCGTCGCCGCGGTAGTTCGCTTCGTCCCACACGATCCCGGGCGGTGCGTGGTACTCGACCTCGACCCGGCCGTCGCCACCGTCCCGCACAAACGCCGCCGCGCGGTCGCGGAAGGGCCGGGCCTCGTCGCCGCCGACGCGGTCGCGCAGCTGGCGGCACGCCTGAGCCACCAGGCCGCCGACGATCATGCAGGTGCGCGAGGCGACCGTCGGACCGGAGTCGGGCGCGCGCCCGGTATCGGGCTCGGTCAGGGCGACGTCGGCGGCACCGCAGCCGAGGCTGTCCGCGGCGATCGCCCGCAGCATCGCCTCGGTGCCCTGCCCGATCTCGGTGGCCGCTGCCGCGACCTCGACCCGACCATCCGCCAGCACTGCGGCCGCCACGCGGCTCTTCAACTTCGTCTCGCCGGAACCGGTGAAGCCAGCGCCGTGCCAGAACAACGAGACGCCGAAGCCCCGGCGGCGACGGCCGCGCTTCTGCGTTCGCCATGGCATCCGCGCACAGCCAGTCTCGGCGACCACGGCATCGAGCACGGCGTGCGCGGCGACGCTGTCATCGAGCAACTGCCCGGTGGCGGTGCGATCGCCGGGGGCCAACGCGTTGTGCCGCCGCAGGGCCACGGGGTGCATCCCGAGTTCGGTGGCGATGCGGTCCATCTGCCGCTCGACGGCGAAGCAGGTCTGTGGCGCGCCGAAGCCGCGGAAGGCGCCGTAGGGCACGTGGTTGGTTGCCACGACCGCGCCGCGCACCCTCACGTTGGCGCAGCGGTAGGGGCCGGTCGCGTGCAACACACCGCGCGACAGCACCACCGGCGACAGCGTCGTATAGGCGCCGCCATCCATGCGCACATCGATGTCCATCGCCAGGAGCGTGCCATCGGCGGCAACCGCGGTGCGGTGCCACACTCTGCAGGGATGGCGCTTCGGCGTGACCGCCAGGTCCTCGTGGCGATCGAACAGGAGCTTCACGGGCCGCCCCGCCGCGCGCGCCAGCAACGCCGCATGGCAGGCGATGACCGACGGGTAGTCCTCCTTGCCGCCGAAGCCGCCGCCGACCGTGCAGGCGACGACACGGGCCCGTTCGGCCGGCAGGTCGAGCGCCGCCATCAACGCCTTCTGCACGTAGTACGGGCACTGCAGCGAGCCGCGCACCACCACCACACCGTGCCGGTCCGGCGGCCAGGCGACGCAGCCCTGCGGCTCGATGTACATCTGCTCCTGACTGCCGGTGTGGAAGGTGCCCTCGACGACCCGGTGGGCCTTCGCCCAGACGGCGTCGACGTCCCCGCGGTCGATCGCGATGCGCTTCCACACCACCGCCGAGGCCTCCATGTCGAAGCAAGGCGTGCGCGCTGCGATGACGGGGCGCAGCGCGGCCAGCGCCGCCAGCAAGGTGGCGCGGTCCGGCGCGGCGACGAGGGCGATCGGCTCGCCGTGATGCTCGATGGCGTCCTGCGCCAGCAGCGGCTGGTCGTCGGTGATCAGCGCGACGACGTTGCGACCGGGAATGTCCGCCGCGGTGACGACCACGACGCGCGTGAAGTCGAAGCCCGGGTCGCGGTCGATGCGCACGAGGCGGCCGCGCGCCACATCGGCACGCACGGTGCCCCCCAGCCAGGCGTCGGGCACGTCGAGGTCGGCGACATAACGAGCGGCGCCGCGGACCTTGGCGTCGGCATCGGGGCGGCGGGTGAAGGCGCCGACGAAGGCCATTGCGACTCAGGATAGCGGCGGCAGGCGGGCACGCCACGCCTTGCTGCCGCAGCGCAGCGAGCCCGTTCCCACCACCTGGCGCCAAGTGCGTACCGCACCTCTCAGCAACCAGCCCTCCGGCGCCCGTGGGGTCATGCTGGCCGACGATCACCCGGGCCATCGCTCAGCGCTGCGACCGCCGAGCGAACGCCGCCGCCTCGCCCCACGGGTCGAGCGCCACCGGCGGCACCGTCTGGTGGTAGTCGCGGAACGCCCTGGTGAAGCCCTCGGCATCCCGTTCGAACCACGCCGCCGCCTCGCGCGAGGCGTTGAGCAGCCGTTGGAAACGCAGCTTGACGACCAGCAGCGCCGCGAGGCGCAGGCCAGCGGCGTCGATCGCCGCCAACTCCGGTTCCGGATGCCCACGCAGGAGCGCGACCGGATCCGGCGCCAGCAGCGCATCGGCGAGCAGCGCCTGCAGCCGCGCGTTCCGCTCAGCTTCGCCCACGCAGCACCTCCCGGATGCGCCGCAGCTCGGAACGCAGTTCGTCGACGTCGGCCGCGCCGTGCACCGTTCCCTCCATGCGTTCGAGGGTGACGCCACGCAGCCGCCGGCAGCGCGGCAGCACCCGTTCGAACAACCGCCACACCGGCTCCGGCACGGCGTGGTCGTGGCTGTCGAGCCGCAGCACCCGGCCGTCGGGCAACCAGCGCGCGTCGCTGTGCGAACCGCCGGACAGATGGATCTCGATCACCCGATCGCAATCGAGCGCGGCGAGGTAACGCTCGGCGTCCACGCCGACGTTCTCGGCCATGGTGAACACGTTGTGCAGGTCGAGCAGCAGGTGCGTGTGCTTCGGCTGCAGGATGCGGGTGAGGAACGCCGGCTCGTCGAGCCAATCGCCGAGCAGGAAGTAGAACACGCTGTTCTCGATGCCGACGTCGGCGACGACCTGCTGCAGCGCGACCAGCCGCGCGCGCACGACCGCGGCCATCGACTCGTTCATCGGCAGCGCGATCGGCAGCGCCACCGCACGCCCGTCGAGCACGGCGGCGCCGAGGTGATCGGTGAGCCAGCGGAACGCGAACGCCCGCTGATCCAGCACGAGGCGCTGCTGCCACTCCTGCTGGCGCGCACGATCGCCCTCGCCGACGGTGCCGAAGCTACCGGCGACGGCGTGGCCGACGAACGGCTTCCGCAGCACCTGCCCGAGCCGCAGGAACTCCCGGTGGAAGCCGTTCGGCGCCCAGCGCCCCGCCTCGTCGCGGCGCCACGTCGTCTCCGGCGCCACCTCGAAGTAGTCGACCTCGGGCAGCACCGGCGCCAGCAGGTCGAGGAACTCGGCATCCGGCTGCAGCGAGAAGCCGACCTCGACGAGGCTCACCCGCTCACTTCCTGGCCTGCAGGCGCTCTTCGAGCGCGCGCACGACGGCTTCGGGGTCCGGCCAGCCACCGCCCAGGATACGTTGGAAGACGTTGCCGCCGCGGCTGGCGATGGTCTCGCCGTCGACGACGACGTCGAACTGGCCGAGCGCTCCGGTCTGCGTGCTCACCTTCACGTCCAGGCGATCTTCGACGTAGGCGGCGAGACCCGCCGCGCGAGGCGCAAAGCCTCAACTGGTGCAGTGCACGATCGTGATGTTCATGCCGCGGTTATCGGCCAGGGCCTCCGCCAGGGCAAACGCGCCGCGGCTCACTTCTGGACGTAGAGGCTCAGGAAGCGCTCACACAAGGGCGGCATCATCGCCATGCCACAGGCGATCATGCCGCCCATCTGCTTCTCCTCGGCGGTCGGCTGTTCGGGCGCGGAACCACAACCACCCGGCCGGAACCAGCGCGCCCCCGCGATCGGCTGCTTGACGACCTCGTGATCGACCGCCGCTTCGAGCTGGGCCAGCAGGCGGCGGCGCTCGGCGTCGGGCCGCGCCCCGGCGGCGCGGCGCACCTCGGCGACCATACGCACCATCAGGCGATCGGCGACCGGATCCCCACCATCGAGCCAACGCTCGAGGCTCGAACGATCCGCGTCCTCGAGCTTGGCCTTGGCCGCCGCAGCGAGCGAAGCGAGGTTGGCGCCGTGTCGGTCGAGCCCGCGCTTCAGCGCCTCGGCGATCGCCGCCACGCCCTTCTGCATGCGCCGCAGGCGCTGCTCGTACTCTTCGTTCGGCGTCGGCGCCAACGAGCCGAGTTCGTGCTCGACGCGCGTCACCTTCGCCGGCTCGTTCGCCGCCGCACCGAAGTGGCTGGCGTCGACGATCAGCAGCAGCGGCTCACCTTCGATCGGCGCGGTCGGCAGCATCGCCGCCACTTCCTTGGTGGAAGCGCACGCCGGCACACACGCCGCGATGTCGAACACGGCCGGTGCCCCGCCGTGATTGAGCAGGGCCCCGA
>JAEUHT010000097.1 GCA_016793265.1 Planctomycetota bacterium | reverse complement strand
AACGGGCAGTCGACGCGCCTGGCGCAGAAGAGCGTGGTGTTCGCACCGCGGTTGACGGCGCTGATCGCACCGCAGCTCACCCAGCAGGCCACCGATCGCGCCGTGCCGTCCCTGGGCGACTTCCTGAAGGCGCCGCTGCAGCGGAACTGACTCCGCAGGCGCGGTGGCGCCCCCTCTCCGGGTGAGGACTCGACGATGAACAAGACGGCTTCCTGGTTCGTGGTGTGTGCCGGCTCTGCGCTGGCGACGGTGGTGGTCGGCCGCTCGCTCGCGGGCGCCGGCAGTGAGGTGGGTGTGCCGGTGTATGCGGCCGGCGGCGCCGAGTCGTCGCCGCTGGCGCCGGCCCAACGCACTCGCCGCCCGCAGCGTTCTGTGCCTGCCTGGGCCGAGATGATCGGCAACGAGGTCGACGCCGCGACGGGCCTGCCGCGCTTCGTTCGCGACAAGAAGTCGCACATCGAGCTCGTGCTGATCCCGCCCGGCCGCTTCCAGCGTGGTGACTCCCTGGGCCGCGGCAATCACGATGAGCGTCCGGTTCACGAGGTCGTGATCACCAGTGCCTTCTATCTGGGGCGCTACGAGGTGACGCGGGCCGAGTGGCAGCAGGCCGTCGCCGGCAACCCGGCCATGAAGGCCGACCCGAGCCGGTCGCGCGGCGACCTGCGCCAGCCGGTGGAGAACGTGACCTGGGCCGACGTGCAGGGGTTCCTGCATGAAGTCGGCATGCGTCTGCCGACCGAGGCCGAATGGG
The DNA here is from genome assembly GCA_016793265.1 of Planctomycetota bacterium. Lineage (GTDB taxonomy): Bacteria > Planctomycetota > UBA1135 > UBA1135 > UBA2386 > JAEUHT01. Next base: position 8,131 of record JAEUHT010000097.1, on the reverse strand, counting down.
AGTACGCAGCCCGGGCCGGGGATGTCGGGGACGGCCCTGCCAACCCCCAGGGTTGGTTCAACGAGAACTGCACCGGCCCGAAGCCGGTAGACCTGAAGCGGGATGGCGCCAACCCGTGGGGGCTGGTGGGCATGTTCGGCAACGTGCGCGAGTGGTGCGCCGATCGCTACGACCCGAAGTACTACTTCGAGTGTGCGCAGCTCTCGCCGCTCGGCGATCCGGCCGGGCCGATCGAGGGCGATCACCGCGTCGTGCGCGGCAATGGCTTCGACGACAACGGGGCGCATTGCCGGTACGGGGACCGGTGGTCGCTGCACGAACGTGCCGACAACCCCCACGTCGGTTTCCGCGTCGCGCGCAACCCGTGATCCGCCGGCACCGCCGATGCCCCTGCTGGCACCAGCCATGAACACCACTCAGAAGAAGCTCGGTCCGTTCGAACTGCACGAACGCCTCGGTGGCGGCGCCCAGGGGGAGGTCTACAAAGCCTGGCAGCCCGGCCCGCATCGATGGGTCGCCCTCAAGGTGCTGCGGCGCGATCTCGCTGGCGATCCCCGGTTCCTCGATCGCTTCCAGCTCGAAGCGCGCACCTGCGCCAACCTGGAGCACAGGAACATCGTGCCGGTCTACGACTTCGGCAGCGACGGGGGCGACTTCTACATGGCCATGCGCTTCGTCGACGGCGAGTCGCTCGCCCGCCGCATCGAGCGCGGGCCGTTGCCACCCGCCGAGATCCGTCGCGTGCTCGAGCACGTCGGCGAGGCGCTCGACTACGCGCACGCCCGCGACGTCGTGCACCGCGACGTCAAGCCGGCGAACGTGCTGTGCAATGAGCAGGGCGACTTCCTGCTGGCGGACTTCGGCATCGCCAAGATCGTCAGCGGCGGCACCGAGATGACGCTCGACGGGCACACCGTCGGCACCGCCGAGTTCATGAGTCCCGAACAATGTCGCGGCGACAAGGTCACCGGTGCGGCGGACCTCTACAGCCTCGGGGTGATGGCCTATCGCCTGCTGCTCGGCGAGGTGCCGTTCCAGGCGGAGTCGGCGCACGCGGTGCAGTGCAAGCACATCCACATGGCGCCGAGCTTCCCGGACGATGGCGTGCCCGGCTATTCGCCCGCCGTGTCGACTGCGCTGATCACGATGCTGCAGCGCGCGCTGGCGAAGGCCCCGGCGCAGCGGTTTGCGTCGGCGGCGGAGATGCTGCAGGCCTTCGATGCCGCGTTGGCGACGGGTTCGATCGGGGGGCCCGAGGCGCCGCAGCCGGCGGCGGAGGTGGCTTCGTCCGCGGCGGCGACCGTGCCACCGCCGCGGGCGGGGGCAGTCTGGTGGGGCAGTGCGGTCGCCTGCGGCATCACGCTCGGCATGGTCGGGCTGCGTGGGTTCGCGGCCGCTGCCGAGCCAGTCGTGCCCGTTCCGGGGGGGGCGGCCGTGCCCACTGCCGGCTCGCCGCACCTCCCGCCCCCGGCGAACCTGCCGCTGCCGATCGCAATCCAACCAGCGCCGCGGCCTGCCTGGCCGCAGCAACTGCCGGCCCTGCCCGAGAAGGACACCGTCGTCGTGCTGTTCGGCCGTGGCCTCCAGGACCAGGCCGCGCTCGGCGCCGACGTCGAGGCGAGCCTGCTGGCGGCGCTGCGTCAGCAGTGCGCCGACTTCGCCACGATCACCTTCCGCAAGGCACCCGACCGCTTCGGACCCGAATCGGCGGCGTTCGACGCCAAGGCCGTGCTCGGTGCGGCGAGCGAGGACTTCGTCCTCACCATCGACGGCCTCGTGCGCGACGTGGTCGTGGAACAACAGGGCATCGGCAAACGCAAGCCGACCTACGACGGCGGCGCCAAGGACCGCAAGGTGCGGGCGGACGTCGACCTCGTCGTGCGTCTGGTGTCGCGGCCTGCCCGCGACGTGCGCGACACGATGCAGTTCCACCAGCAGGGCGTCGCCGCGGCGAGCCTGGACGAGTCGGTCGCGGCGGCGTGCGCGGCCATGGCGAGTGACTTCGCCCAGCGTGTGGGCTCCAGCCTGCAGCACGCCCACGACGACCTGCGAACGGTCGGGCGTTGGCACGACCTCGTGCTGATCGCGCCGGAGAACCGCGCCGACCTCTTCGACAAGCTCGCGGAGCTGCTGCGCAGCCTGCCCAAGCCCGGGGTCGCGGAGCTCGAGACCCTGACCGCAGCCGCCGCCGGCGCACCGCCGACCTTCGCCGGCGTGGCCTTGCCCCCGGGATGCACCGAGAAGGTGTGGCGCTTCCGCTGCCCGGCGACCCGGGATTGGCTCGAACACGAACTCAATCAGCAGCTCGCGTGGCTCGTGGGCCAGGCCCCGACCCCGATCGCGGACCAGGACACCTTCGGGTGGCGCGTGCAATGAACCTCGCCGCCGGGCTGGACCGGGCCTTGGTCGGTGCGGATAGACTCCGCGCCGACCATGACGAACCCGCCCATCACGATGGAACTCGTTCGCCAGGCACAAGCCGGCGATCGCGCCGCGCTCGAGCGCATCTTCGAGCGCTACTACGACCGCGTGAAGCGCGCCATCGGCATCCGCATGGGGCCGCAGGTGCGGTCGTGGGCCGAGTCGGGCGACATCATGGCGCGCACGTTCATGAAAGCGCTCGAGAAGTTCGACGCCTTCGAATGGCGCGGCGATGCGTCGTTGCTCAAGTGGTTGGTGACGATCGGCTGTGGGATGGTGCGTGATGTCAAGGACCAGCTCACCGCCCAGCGACGGGATCATGGCCGCGCTGTGCCGATGCAAGTCGATCGGCCGGACGGTTCGAATGCCGAACTGCAGCTGCCGGATCCCGGCGCGCGTATCAGCCGCGACCTCGGTGTGCGCGAAGACAAGGAGGTCGTCGATCGTGCCCTCGAGAACCTCGAGCCCGACGATCGGGAGATCCTGCTCTGTTACTACTTCTACGAGATGTCGTGGGAGCAGATCGCCGAGCACCTCGGCATGGTCGAGGCCGACGAGCCGAGCGAGAAGACCCGCAAGGACGCAGCCGACGCGGCGCGCAAGCGCGGCGCCACGGCGCGGGCGCGCCTGGCGATCGAGATCCAGCGGCTGCGGCGCCAGCACGACGGCGGCCAGCAGGATTGAGCGGGCCCTGCGCCGCCCGGAGGCAACGTCATGAACTCGCAACCGGCCAGGCAGGGTGATGACCCGGTGACGCACGGGAGGCCAGCCGACTTCGAGGCCCTGCTCGCCGAGTACCTGTTCGATCGGGAGGGGGATGCGCCGCCGCCGCTGCAGCACTACCTGGCCAGGTTGGCGGCGGTCGTCGACCGCGAGGCGTTCGTCGACCTCGTGCAGCAGATGTCGTACGCCGAGCAACGGCTGCCGCTTCGCCTGCAGCCCGACCTCGTGCTCGGCGGTCGATACCTCCTGATCGAGGCGATCGGCAGCGGCGGCATGGGGCAGGTCTGGAAGGCGCGCGACCAGAAGCTGCAGCACGAGGTCGCCATCAAGGTGCTCAACCTCGCCGCGACGGCGTCCTACGACGTCGATCGCATGGTCGAACGCGAGAGCAAACTGCTCGCCAGGTTGTCGCACCCCGGCATCGTGCGCGTGCAGGACACCGGCACCGATGGCGAGCACCGCTACCTCGTCATGGACCTGGCGGGTGGCCGGTCGCTCGACGAGGTGCTCGCCGAGCTCGGCGAACGCAAACACCGCGCGCCACTGACCGGTGCCGATCTGCTCCAGCTCGTCGGCGCGGCGGCGCCGGGGCGGGCCCCGCTGGTCGAGGCGCACGATGCCTGGCCGACTGTGGCCGCCAAGATCATGGTCGAGCTGCTGCGCACGCTCGAAGCCGCCCACGGCGTCAGCGTGGTGCACCGCGACCTCAAGCCCGCCAACGTGCGCATCACCGGCGGCGGCTGGCCCGTGTTGCTGGACTTCGGCATCAGCTTCACGCTGAGCAAGGTGCCAGGCGCGCTTACCAAGGCGATGTGCGGCACGCTGCAGTACTTCGCCCCGGAGCAGTGGGACAGCACGCTGCGGGTCGACTTCCGCACCGATGTCTACCAGGCGGGCCTGATGCTCTACGAGCTGTTGGTCTTCCGGCGGTGCTTTCCCGACGACAACACCGGCGCGGTGATGACGGCGTCGCGCACGGGGGCCTACCTGCGGCCGCGCGAGATCGACCCCGAGGTCGACCGGGTGCTCGAGTCCTGCGCGCTGAAGGCGATGGAGGTCCGTCCCGATCGCCGCTACCAGACCGCCGAGTCGTTCCGGGTCGACGTGCAGCGTCACCTCGACGGCACGCGGCGGGCGCGCCCGATCGACATCGAAGGTGCGATGTGGAACCTGCGCCGGTTCGTGCGCAAGCACCGGGTCACGCTCGGCACGGCGGCGGCGGCGACCGTCGCGGCCGTCGCGGGGTTCATGCTGTCGGGTGCCGGTGCGCCGCGTGTCTACGCGGACGAGAACGGCGCCGTGTTCACCAAGGACCGCATCCGGGCCGTGGTCATCGTGCGCACCGAGACGAACGGCGAACCACGGTTCCGGCCCGATGGCCCCTGCCGGGACTTCGAGGTGGGCAAGGTCGACCTCGGCGTCACGCGGCTCGTGCACCCGACCAGCGGCGACCTCGATCGGCTGCGTTATCAGGGCATCTTCGTCAGCCTCGACAACCGCAAGGAAGCCGAGGGTCTGGCCGCCGACACCCGGCGCGCGCTGGAGATGCTGCGCGGCCGGGAAGACGGGCTCACCGCCGAGGAGTTCAGAACGGTGTTCCACCGCACCGGCGCCACGCGCGGCAGCACGCCGAGTGCCCACGTCGACGTCGCCAAGGTGATCGCAGGTGAAGCGTGGGAAGGCGAGGGCATCAAGGGGTTCGCGCTGCGGCTGCAATGACCGTTCAGCGCGGTTGCAGGCCGAGCTCCTGGCGCACTGCCGCCGCCTGGTCACCATGGCCCTTGCCCGGCTCTTCGAGCTCCCACTGCGTGAGCACCCACAGCAGCGCGCGGCGCGCGGTAGTCCGTCTGTGGGCAGGCAATGGTCCGTGATACGGAGCCAACCAGGCCGGCACTGGATGCTGGCGCCTCAGTAGACGGTGGCGAACGCGTAGTCCGAGGTCGTCAGACCGAGCGGCAGGCTGTTGGTCGGGATCACCCACTGCATGCGGATCGGCAGGCCGACGAGGCCGGGGATGTTCGGCATCGGCAGCGTGACCTGGCGCGTGCGGCCCGGACCTGCTGGTGCGATCGCCACCAGCTGGGCACTCGGCAGATCGAGCCACAAGAACGCGCCGGGCGCGCCGCTGTTGTGGAGGTCCAGTTCGCCATAGCCGCCAGGGCACCAGTACAGGAAGCCGGGCTGGTTGGCGCTCGCCTGCGTGCACGTGACGTCGTAGCTCTGGCCGACGTACGGCTGCTGCATCGTGATCTTCGGCGAGTAGCCGTCGGTGTCGACTCCGTACTGGATCTTGGCGGTCTGGGCTGCACCGGTCGGTGTGACGAAGTAGGTGACGTTGAGCCCCGAACTCGCGGTGCCGAACCGCAGGTCCTGGCCGATGGTCAGTTTGAAGGCCATGAAGTACTGCTTGCCGGCTTCGATGCGGTAGGCATCGCCGAAGCTGGCGCGGCAGTAGCGCAGTCCCGTGCCGACGCCGATGTAGCCGCTGGCGACCACGGTCGCGGGATTGCCCTGTGCGTCGGCCGTGTAGAGCCACGCCGGGACGATCTCCGGCAAGAAGGTGACTCGCATGTTGATCTGGAAACCGGTCACGTCGCGATCGGCGTCGGCCTGGAACCGCACGAAGATGCGGCGGTTGGTCGAGGCCCACGGGACCAGCGTGGTGCCGTTCTGCGTGAGCGGGATGTTGCGCTGGATGGCGTTGAGCTGCTGCTCGATGCGGCCGCCGACGCCGTCGTAGGCCTGCGCGGCAGTGATGGTGGGAAGCGCGAGCGCCGCGAGGGCACTGAGCACAGGAAGGGCTCGGAACAGGTTCGTCATGGGTCTTCTCAGGTGCCCAGTCAGGGGCAGCCGAGAAGGCGGCGGAGGGCGCAGACGCGGGTTTCCGGCACGGGTGGCGCTTCCCCTCCCTGCGCATGACGAGTTCCGGTCCCGGCAATCGCCACGAACGCATCTGCGCGACCTATGACCTGGAGGCGAAGCGCCTGGATGGCGAAGCGAAGGAGCACCGTCGCTGGGCGACCACTGCGGACGACCCGAAGCATCGGGAGACGTGCGAGAGGAAAGCCCGCGAGATCGAGGAGCGGGCGACCCGTTGTCGCGAACGGGCGCGCGAATCCCGGCTGTCGGCGCAGCGAGGCGAGCATGGGCCGGTCGCCCGTTCGGGCGCGCGAGAAGTGCACAATGCGCCGCTGCGGGATCAGAACGACCGGCGGGCGGCTGGGGCGCGCGAGGCCTTCGGCTTCGGCAAGGGCAGCGCCGACCGGACCCAGTTCGGGAACGGAGCTCCAGAGACGACCTACTACCGCGTCACCGCGCGCGGTGGCAGCGCCGAGAGTCCGTGGTGCTTCACCGAGCGAGAGTTCGCGCAGTTCACGACCGACGGCCGCTTCGACGAGAAGAAGTGGCGCGCGTGGGCAGCCGTGCGCCCCGAGTGGCAGGGCAAAGCCGCCGAGGTGCACGTGATCCACGTCGACCGGGACAAGCCGGTGGTCGCCCATTCGGGGCTGGCGTCGGCGCAGGATCGCGAGAAGGGCAGCAAGGTCGCCTTCATGGGCTCGGGCCAGCAGACCTACCTCGAGCGGGCGTCCGTGCGGCGCACCGAGACCTGGTCGGTACACTCGCCGGAGCTGCAGCGGCGGGTGCGCGAGATCGAGGCCCGGCACCCGAGCGCCGGCAAGCTCGAGGGGCGGCGGCCGCAGGCCGTCGAGAGCGACCGCGACCGTTCGTTGCGCGAGCAGCGCAAGAACGCCATCCAGGCCCGGGCGCGTTTCGAGGCCGGCGCCCGGCCGGAGCAACCGGAGGGGCCCAAGAAGTCCTGAGCCTCCGCTCGGCCGGCCCGCGCCCCTGCACGTCCCGAGGTCCCCAATGAAACCCCGACAGAAGATCGATCCCGCCACCATCACCGACATGGCCGAGCTCCAACGGCTCCTTGAACCGACGGGAGGCAAGGGCATCAGGGTCGATCGCGACGACCTGATCGCGAGCATGAAGTACCGCATCAAGGGGCAGGACCCGGCGATCACGCAGATGGCGAACCGCGTCTTCGCAGGCTATGCCAAACAGGAGCGGCGGCAGCCGGTCGCGACCTTCATGCTGGTCGGCCCCCCGGGCACCGGCAAGACCGAGTCGGCGAAGGCGCTCGCGGAGTACCTGTTCAAGTCGGAGAAGGACCTCGTCACGCTGTCGTGCGCCGACTTCAAGAACCCGGGCGAGGCGATGACCAAGCTGATCGGCTCGGGCGCCGCCTACAAGGGCAGCGAACAGGGCGGCATGCTGACGCGGCCGATGTTCGGCAAGAAGCAGCGCGTCGTGCTGTTCGACGAGATCGAGAAGGCCAACCCTGAGATCTACGACGTCTTCCTGACCATGCTGCAGGACGGCTACGTCAAGGAGCAGGGCAACGGCAAGGCCGCCGACTTCACGCACGCGGTCGTCATCCTGACCAGCAACCTCGACCACGAGAAGTGCGGCGAGATCGCGGCGGCGTTCGAAGATCCCGAGGCCCGCACGCGCGCCTACAAGGAGCACTTCAACGCCCGCGGCTTCGCGCGGCCAGAGATCCTCGATCGCATCCCCGACGTGGTCTACTTCGCGCCGCTGGCGACCGAAGTGATGGCCGAGGTGGCGGTGCAGAAGCTGATCCGCCTCGTGCAGGACTACCACATGGTGCCGAACCGCATCGAGCCGCTGGCTGCCTTCAAGCTGATCGAGGCGATCCAAGGCTCTGGCATCCGCATGCTCGAGCAGACGGCGACCGCGCGCCTCGGCAACGACCTCGCCCACCTCGCCAATGACCGCGTCGAGCGTATCGACATCGTCTACCGCGAGGGCCGGCTGCAGGCCGTCGCCGCCGCGGCGTGAGCTCGCGCGGCGCCGCCGCTCCGCTGTGCGCGGCGCCGCCCCTGTTCGGGTCGAGGTGAACAACCGATGAACCCGCGACCGCAGCAGCCCACTCCCGCTCCTTCTCTCATCCACGCCATGCGCC
>JAEUHT010000089.1 GCA_016793265.1 Planctomycetota bacterium | reverse complement strand
CTGGCGCGCGCGCACGCTGCTGCTGCCGTTCGCCGCCGCGCTGCTGCTGCTGCCGACCAGCCACATGGCCGAGTCCGGCACGCTCGACGGCCGGCTCGTCTTCGATGGGGTGCCGCTGATCGCGCTGCTGGTCGGCCTGGCGCTGGCCACGAACGCGCCTCGCGGGCTGCCGCCGCTCGCACCACTCGGCGCCGCCGCCACCATGTTGGCCTGGGCTGGCACGAGCGCCGGCTGGCTCGTGCGCTACGAGCACGAGGACCGGGAGGTGCAGGCGATCACGAAGGCGCTCGCCACCGCCGCCGCCGCGACCACGCCGGTGGCGCCGTTCGCCTGCACGGCACTGCCGCTGCTGCCGCTGTTCCACGCCAAGCTGTGGGGCGTGCTCGGCCTCGTGCCGGTCACCAGCCGCGACCTGCCGGTGATCGGGCTGCCCGAGCTGATGTACCCGGACGACGCGGCGCCGACGAGCTTCGGCGATGCGGCGCCGGTGCACGCGCTGTTCGCCGCGGGTGGCACGGTGGCGACCTGGGCCAACCCGGTGCTGCGGCCGATGCCGGCGCCGCCGGGTCCCGCGCAGCCACTCGTGCCGGGCAGCGTGGTCGGGGAGTTCGCGCCGGCGGCACCTTGGCCTGGCAGCGGCTTCGCCGCCTTGCACCTGCAGCTGGCGGCGCCGGCCGAGAACGTGCGCCTGCGCCTGCTCGACGACTTCCCCGACGGCCGCGCGTTCGGAGAGCTGTCGGCCGCGGCGCCGACCGGCGAGCTCTGGTTCGACACCACCCACGCGCTGGCGCCGGTGCTGTTCGCCAACCTCGGCCTGCCGTTCCGCGGCTTCGCCATCGAGGTGGACGGCGCCGCGGCGCCCGCTTTGCTCGAGGCCACGCTGCACGCGAGCCTGTCGCAGCGGGCGCTGCCGTCGCCGCAGCGCGGCCGCGCCATCGCCTCGGCCGAGCTGCCGACCCGGCTGCAGCCGCCGCCACACGACGGCCCGCTGCTGCTCTACGTGCTGCTGCCGACCGGCGCGCGTTCCGCGATCACGACCGCGGCCGAACCGCTGCCGGCGACGCTGCAGGAGCACATCGCCTACGCCACCAACCTGCTCGCGCCGCTGACCATCTACTGGTTCTGGCAGACGCCGCGCGACTGGCACGGCGAACCGTGGCGCAGCGAACTCGATTGGGCCCTGGTGCGGTGAACGGGGGCCCTGGGCATCGGCGCCGCCGCCGGCGTCACAGCATACCGACGACGTTGCCGTCCTGATCGATGTCCATGCGCGCGCCGCCCGGCACCTTGCCGAGGCCGGGCATGGTAATGATCTCGCCGGCGAGCGGATAGACGAAGCCGGCGCCGACCGCGACGCGCGCGTCACGCACCTTGAAGCGATAGCCGGTCGGCCGGCCCTTCAGGTTCGCGTCGTGGCTCAGCGAGTACTGCGTCTTCGCCATGCAGATCGGGAAGCGCCCGTAGCCGCGCTCCTCGAACAGCGCGAGCTGCCGTTCGGCCTCGGGTTCGTAGTCGACGCCGTCGGCGCCGTAGATGCGGGTGGCCAGGGTCTCGATCTTCTCCTTGAGCGACGCGTCGTCGGCATAGAGCAGCCGGAACGAGCTCGGCTGCTCACAGGCCGCGACCAGCGCGTGGGCGAGGTCTTCACCACCCTTGCCGCCGTCGGCGAACAGCGTCGACACGTGCGCCGCCGCGGCGCCGGCCTGCAGCGCGGCGTCGCGCACGAACGCGATCTCGGCCTCGCTGTCGGTCGGGAACTGGTTGATGGCGACCACCACCGGGATGCCGAACAGGCGCACGTTCTCGATCTGCTTCTGCAGGTTGCCGATGCCGGCCGCGAGCGCGTCGAGGTCCTCCTTCTGCAGGCCCTCGGGCAGCGGCTTGCCGGCTTTGATCTCGAAGCGGCCGCTGTGCATCTTGAGCGCGCGCACGGTGGCGACCAGCAGCGCGGCGTCGGGCACCAGGCCGGACGCCCGGCACTTGATGTCGAAGAACTTCTCGGCGCCCATGTCGGCGCCGAAGCCGGCTTCGGTGACGACGAAGTCGAGGCAGCGCATCGCCACGTAGTCGGCGACGATCGAGCTGTTGCCGTGGGCGATGTTGGCGAACGGGCCGGTGTGCACGAGGGCGGGCGTGCCTTCGAGCGTCTGCATCAGCGTCGGCTTCAGCGCGTCCTTGAGGATCGCGGTCATGGCGCCGGCGGCCTTGAGGTCCTCGGCGGTGACGGCGCGGCCGTCCTTGGTGTAGCCGACGACGATGTTGCCGAGGCGCTGGCGCAGGTCGTGGATGTCCTTGGCGAGGCCGAGGATCGCCATGATCTCGCTCGCCGAGGTGATGTCGAAGCCGGTGCGGCGCGGCACGCCGTTCTTCGCCCCGCCGTGCGCGACCTCGATCTCGCGCAGCGCGCGGTCGTTCATGTCGAGCACGCGGCGCCAGGTGATCTGCGCCTCGTCGAGGCCGAGCTCGTTGCCGTGGAACAGGTGCGCGTCGAGGAACGCGGCGCACAGGTTGTGCGCGGCGGTGACGGCGTGGAAGTCGCCGGTCAGGTGCAGGTTGAGCTCCTCGGGCGGCACGACCTGGGAGTAGCCGCCGCCGGCGGCGCCGCCCTTGATGCCGAACACCGGGCCCATCGACGGCTGCCGGATCACGCAGCAGGCGCGCTGGCCGATGCGGTTCAGGGCCTGCGAGATGCCGACCGTGTGCACGGTCTTGCCTTCGCCGAGCGGCGTCGGCGTGATGGCGGTGACGACCACGTACTTCGCCTTCTTCTTGGCCGGCTGCGCCAGCATGTCGAGGCGGACCTTGGCCTTGCTGTTGCCGTACGGTTCGAGGTCGTCGGCGGTCAACCCCATCACACGGGCGACCTCGGACAGGGGACGGAGCGGGATGGAACGGGCGATTGCGAGATCGTTGAGCGACATCGGAGGGCAAGGCACGATAGCGACCGCACGGTCGCCGGACCACGTCGCGGCGGCGGGCCGTGCCGGATTCCCGGGGCGCCGAGGTGTCGCCGTTGCGCCGACGGCATCGGCGCCGTCCAGAAGCCGGACCCGGGCGCCGTCCCGGCCGGAGACAGCAGGGCGCGGAACCCCACCAGCCGACGCCGATAGGAGCCGCGGAGATCGCACCATGCAGCATGCCCGTCTTGCTCCTGTCCTGAGCCTCCCGTTGGCCCTGCTCGCCGGTTGTGGCAGCGGCGGCGGCACCGGCGGCTCGGCGCTGACCGACACCATCCCGCCGCAGGCCGGCCAGGTGAACGACGGCGCCGGCGCCGACGTCGATACGCAGACCTCGCTGACCTCGATCGCCGCCAACTGGACCGGCTTCAGCGACGACAGCGGCAGCATCGCCGAGTATCGCTGGGCGATCGGCACCGCCCCGGGTGGCACGCAGGTGCAGGACTGGACCACGGTCGGCAGCGCGACGAGCGCCAGCAACAGCACGCTCGCGCTCGGAACCGGCACCACCTACTACGTCGCCGTGCGCGCCTACGACGCCGCCGGCAACGCCAGCGTGATCGCCACCAGCGACGGCGTCACCGCGACCGCGGGTTCGGGCGGCGGCGGCGGCGGTCCACCGCCGGCGACGCTGGCCTCGTCGGTCACCCAGTGGGGCGTCACCTGGTCGTTCTCGGCCCCGAAGTCGGTCGGCCAGTTCTGCAACGGCGACTGGTGGGTGGTCGGCCCGGTCGACATCGTCGCGATCAACCCGCCGACGCAGGTCGTGGCCGGCCGCACGATCAACGGCTCGATGGTCAACCCGGTGACCGTCGCCGAAGGCGAGCATGGCTACGACAGCACGCTCTACCATCCGTACGAGAACGACCGCTACAAGAACTACCTCAACGTCGCCATCGGCGTCGGCCCGTCATCGCCCCTCAGCCTGACCGCCGGCAGCAGCCTGATCTCGACGATCAGCTGGGTCGACAGCAACCCGCCTGCCAGCGGCTCGTTCTCGCAGCTGCGCACCGCCGCGGTGCTGACCGTGCTCGACACCGAACCGGCCGCCGACGCCTTCCGGCCGCCGTACACCGGCACCGACAAGACGATCCGCCACCGGGAGGCCGACCTCGACTACACCACGCTCGCCAGCCTGACGCCGGCCAGCGGCATGCCGAACCTGAGCACCATCGCCGCCGGCTTCCAGCGGGTCTGGCTCGACCACTGCGCCGGCTGGACCAGCCGCTTCCTGCACCCGATCGAGAACATGCCGGACTACGGCCGCGACTTCACGTCGCTCTACGGCACCGGCGCGTTGATGCTGCACCTCGACCTGCCCGACAGCCAGAAGCGCGACCTGCTCGTGCGCCTGGTGCAGATCGGCATCGACTTCTTCGCCAACGTACAGGCCGGGGCCACCTGGTCCGGCGTCGGTGGTCAGTGCAGCGGCCGCAAGTTCCCGATCCTGCTCGCCGGCGCCGTGCTGCACGACGCGCCGATGCTGGCGATCGGCACGACGCATCCGTCGGGCTACTACGGCGCCGGCCATGCCAGCAACGCCAGCGTGTTCGGCGAGGACTGCCAGACCTTCTACGTGCAGCAGACTTCGCCCGGCGTCTACAACTGGGGCTACGGCGGCTACACGTCGGCGTGGAACAACCGCGCCGAGTGGGGTCATAGCCATACCACCTATCCGACCAACGACAACTCGGACTGGATGCACGACCCGTATCGCCGCTGCTGCACCGGCAATGCTTGGGTCGGCCAGACCCTCGCCGCGCGCATCATGGGGCTGCGCCAGACCTGGAACCACCCGGCCTACTTCGACTACATGGACATCTTCATGCAGACCGAGGCGGTCGGCGAGTGGACGCGCAGTTGGGAGCCGTGGCAGGCGGCGATGTGGGACGCCCATCGCGCGAACTTCTGAGCCGGCTGCCCCGACGATCGGCCCGGCGCCGGGCTCGCCGACGCGATCAACCCGGCGGCGTCAGCGGGCGGGCAGCGGCGGCGTAGACGGCGAGGAAGCGGTCCAGGCAACGGCCGGCCTCGTAGTGCTGCTCGGCGACCCGGCGGTTCGCGGCCCCGAGCCGCGCCCGCAGCGCGGCATCGGCCAGCAGCCTGCGCAGCGCCGCCGCCAGCGCCGCGGCGTCCCCCGGCGGCACGATGCAGGCCGCGGCCTCGGGCGGCAACAGCCGGCGCACGTCGCCGACGTCGGTCGCCACCACCGGCAACCCGCTGGCCATCGCTTCGAGCATGGCGATCGGCATCTGCTCGGTGCGTGACGACAAGACGAACACCAGGAACCGGCGGTACCACGGCGCCGTATCGGTGACCGGCCCGACGAATTCCACACGCGGGCCGAGCCCGAGGCTCGCCACCTGTTCGCGCAGCGCCGCTTCGAGCGGCCCGCCGCCGACGATCGTCGCGGTGACCGCCGGATCGAGCGTCGCCAACGCGCGCAGCAGCGTCTGGTGGTCCTTCTCGGCGCGCAGACCGCCGACGGTGCCGAGCACCGGCGACACGACCGGCGACCCCGGCGTGAAGCGCGCGAGATCGACGCCGTTGGGCAGGTGGTGCACCTTGGCCCTTGGCAGCCACCACTCGCGCCGCGTGATGTCGAGCAGCACCGTCGACGGCACGATGACCGGCAGCGGGCGCAAGAGCCAGCGCCGCAGCCACGACCGCCGCCCGAGCCGCCGTTCACTCTCTTCGGGGCCGAACCCATCCTCGTGATGCACGAGCGGCAGGCGCCGCGAACGCGCCGCCGCCACCGCCTCGATCGCGCCCCAGTTGTAGGTCAGCACCAGGTCCGGCCGCTGCGCCGCGAGCCACCGGCCGAACCAGCGCCGCGTCGCCAGGAAGCCGCGCTCCTGCGGCGCGGCCACGAACTCCACCACCACGCCGGCCGGCAGCAGCTCGCGCGCCGCGGTGTCGCCGTTCATCGCCATGACGACGTGTTCGTGGTCCGGCCCGAGCCGCTGCATCAGCTGCACCGCGCGCACCTGCGGCCCGCCCCGGCCGAAGGTGGCGAACACGTGCACGAAGCGCCGCCGCGCGCTCATCGCCGCGGTCCGTCGAAGACCCGTTCGAGGAAGCGCACGCGGTCGCCTTCGGGCTGGAAGCCGAGGTCGCGGCGGGCGTCGCTGCAGTCGAGCTCGGTGCGGAAGCTGCGGGAGGCGAAGTCGCGGAACGCCGGCCATTCGCGCGGCCGCCGCGCCAGCATCTTGACCACGTACTTGCCTACCTCCTGCAGCCACATCCACCACAACGGTGTGCCGTGGAAGTGCAGGTCGCGGCCGGTGCGGTGCGCCATCGCCTCGATGTAGTCGCGCGCCGACAGCCGCACGTCGCCGGCGAGGTTGTAGCTGCGGCCGACCGCCGCCGGCGCCGTGAGCGCGTTCACCAGGGCGACCGCACAGTCGTCGGCCAGCACGAACGGCAGGCCGTGCCGGCCGCTGCCCCAACCGACGCAGTGGTTGTCGCGCACCCACAGGCCGACGCCCGAGTGTTCGGCGATGCCGTCGTGGCCGACGACGATGGCCGGCCGCACGATCGTCAGCGGCAGCCCGCCCTTGGCCAGCACCTGCAGTTCACGTTCGGCGGCGATCTTGCCGCGCGCATAGGCCGAACGGGCCTGCGGCAGCGCATCCGGCGCCGCGCTGCCGTCGATGCGGCCGGCAGCGCCGAGGTAGAGCGCCGCCGTGCTGCTGACGTAGACGAACCGCTGCACGCGCGCCGCTAGCGCGACTTCCCCGGCGGTGCGCACGGCCGCGGCCATCACCGCTTCGACGCGTGAGGCGTCGTCGCCGGCAGCGGTGGCGAGGTGCAAGACGCAACTGGCGCCGGCAAGCGCCATGCGCAGCGCCTCGGCATCGGCGGCATCCCCCTGGAATACGCGCACGTCCCCCGCCCGCAGCTCCGCCGGCAGCAGGTGCGGCTTGCGCACCAGCAGCGTCACCGGCCGGTCGGCCTCGTGCAGCAAGGCGACGCAGCGGCGGCCGAGGAAGCCGGTGCCGCCGAGCACGACGACCTCGCCCCGGCGCGCGGGCCCCGGCGCCGGCAACGGCGGCGGCGCCGGCGGCGGCGCGAACGACACCTTGGCCGCTTCGGCGGTGGCCTCGCACATGCGCAGCACGGCGGCAGCACCTTCGACGCCGAGCGCGATTGGCAGGTCCTGGCCACGCACGGCGGCGTGGAAGGCCGACAACGAACCGCGCATGCCGCGCAGGAAGGGATCGTCGGGGAAGCCCAGCTTGAACAGCCCGAGGCCGTAGCCGGCGACGCTGCCGACGGCGCGCGCGGCGAGGTGCCGGGCGCCGCGGGCGAGGTTGAGGCCACTGTCGAGGAAGTCGAGCCAGCGCGTCTTGCGCCGCAACCAGCAGGTGCCGCGCTGCAGGTCGAGCAACGCCGCGCCGTCGCTGCCGATCGCCTGCACGGTGGTCTCGAGCCACGGCTTGCCGAACGCCATGCGCACGGTCGCCGAGCCACGTTCACACTGCATCACGACGTGCCATTCGCCGACGAAGTCGACGCCGTTCGGCAGCCGCCGCCGGCTGCCCGCGATCACCTCACACGCCCGCATCGCGCCGAGCAGGTGGAACACCATCGAGAACAGGTGCACGCCCTGCTCGAACAGGATGTTGCCCTGGCTCTGGAACATGAAGTGCGAGACGTCGCCGGTCTGCAGCTGGCGCAGCGGCACGTGGTGCTGCAGCGTCAGGTGTTCGAGGCGGCCGAGGCGGCCGGCGGCGAGGTGCCGGTCGAGCCGGGCCAGCGCCGGGTGCCGGGTCTGGTTGTGATTGACCGCCAGCACGAGGCCGCGCGGTGCCGCCAACGCGCGCAGGTCGTCGAGGTGCGCCGGGTCGAGCACCATCGGCTTCTCGACCAGCACGTGCACGCCGGCCGAGAGGCAGGTCGCGGCGATGTCGTGGTGCAAGCTCGGCGGCACCAGCACGTGCACGGCGTCGAAGCCGCCGGCGGCGAGCATCTCGGCGAGCGAACCGAACGCGGCGGCGATGCCGTGCTTCTTCGCCAGCTTCTCGGCGCGCGTGCGCACCGGGTCGCAGACCGCCACCACCTGCACCCTGGGCACGTGGCGCAGCACCTGCAGGTGCACGTCGGCGATGAAGCCGCTGCCGATCAGCGCGACGCGCGTGGCGCGACCTTGGACACGGGAACCGGATGGGGCGACGGGCAAGGCGGACACGCGGCGAACGGGGAGCGCGGATACTGGGGGACGGCGGGCGGCGGTGCAACCGTGGCGTTCGTGGACCTTCGACGCGATGATCCCGGCCCGCCATGGCCGTGTTCCGCCGCGTCGCTGTCCTCGCCGCCCTGTTGCTGCTGCCGAGCTTCGTTTCGGCACAAGCGGTCACCCAACTGACGCTCGAAACCGTGCTCAAGCGCGGCGCTTCGCTGCTGGCGCCGCTGCCGCAGGTGCTGTGGCTGCCGGGCGGCCACGACGCCACCGTGATCGTGACCGCCGACGACGGCAACCAGACCCTGCACCGCCTCGCCGACGGCAAGCTCGCCGACGAAGTGCTGCTCGCCGCGGCCGATGTGCAGAAGGCGCTCGGCGAGGAGATCGCCGGACCCGCGCGCTTCCCGGCGATGAGTTGGGTCGACGCCACCACGCTGCGCTGCGAACTCGACCACCGCGTCGCCCGCTGGACGCTCGGCGCCGAGCAGGCCACCGACGTGCTGCGCTGGGCCAGCGACGAGAACGACGCCACCGCCGCGTCGGCGATGGCGCCCGGCGACCAGCACGTCGCCTACCTGCGCCACCACCAGCTCTGGCTCGCGGCGGCCGATGGCCGCGTGCGCCAACTCACCTTCGACGGCAGCCCCGACATCGTCTACGGCGGCGCCGCGCATCGCGCCGAGTTCGGCATCACCGGCGGCCTGTTCTGGAGCGCCGATGGCCGCTTCCTCGCGTTCTACCGCGAGGACCAGCGCCCGATCGCCCCGT
>JAEUHT010000057.1 GCA_016793265.1 Planctomycetota bacterium | reverse complement strand
CGCGCCGCTTCGCCGCCGTGCGCGCGTTGTTGATGGCGCCGAAGATCCAGAACACCACCACGACGGCGATGATCGGGTTGTCGAGCAGGAATCGCAGCAGACGGTCCATCGCCGCTCACTCCTGCCCGGGCATCTTCTTCTTCTGGTTCTCGCTCGACAGGTGGGCTTCCTCACCGGCGGCGATCTGCGTGCGCATGCGCGTATCGGCTTCGATGTTGCGCAGCCGCTGGTAGTCGAGCACACCGAGGTTGCCCGAGCGGAACGCGTCGGCCATCGCCTGCGGCACCTCCGCCTCGGCGAGCACGAGCTTGGCGCGGTTGGCCGCGATCTCGGCGATGTTCTCCTGTTCGGCGGCGACGGCCATCGCGCGGCGGCTCTCGGCGGCGGCCTGCGCGACGCGCTTGTCGGCTTCGGCCTGGTCGGCCTGCAAGCGGGCGCCGATGTTGTCGCCGATGTCGACGTCGGCGATGTCGATCGACAGGATCTCGAACGCGGTGCCGGCGTCGAGGCCCTTGGCCAGCACGCCCTTGCTGATGCGGTCGGGGTTCTCCAACACGTCCTTGTGCGTCTCCGAGCTGCCGATCGTCGAGACGATGCCCTCGCCGACGCGGGCGATGATGGTCTCCTCGGTGGCGCCGCCGACCAGCCGCTTGATGTTGGTGCGCACCGTCACGCGCGCCTTGGCCAGCACCTGGATGCCGTTCTTGGCCATCGCCGCCACCTTGCCGTCGACCGGGCAGTCGATCACCTTCGGCTTGACCGAGGTCTGCACGGCGTCGAGCACGTCGCGACCGGCGAGATCGATCGCCGCCGCCTGGCGGAAGTCGAGGCCGAGGTTGGCGCGGTCGGCGGCGATCAGCGCGTTGACGACGCGGGTGACGTTGCCACCGGCGAGGTAGTGGGCCTCGAGGTCCTTTGTGCTGAGCGGCAGGCCGGCCTGGGTCGCCGAGATGGCGCCGCGCACGATGACGCTCGGGTTGACCTTGCGCAGCGACATGCCGACGAGCTGGAACAGGCTGATGCGCGTGTCGGACATGTAGGCCTGCACCCACAGGTTCAGGAACTTGAGCAGCACGATGACGAGCAGCAGCAGCAGGGCGAGCGCGCCCCAGAGCATGTAGGTCAGGAGACTGGTTTCGGATGCGTATGCGAGCATGAGCAGGATTGCAGCGATCAGGGGTAAGGGGATTTCAGCGGCGGCCGACGACGACGCGGTTGCCGCTCACTTCGAGTACGACGACGGTGGCGCCGGCGTCGATCAGGTCGCCGCGGGTGACCACGTCGACCTTGTGGCCATCGATGCGCACGGTGCCCGACGGCCGCAGCGGCGTCAGCGCGACACCGGTCTTGTGCAGCAGCAGAGCAACCTCGGGCGGCGGCGGCGCCGAGGCGTTGGCGTTGTTCGGCGCCTCCAGGATCAGCTGCTTGCCGAGCTTGGTCTTCGGCAGCATGCGGAACGACATCGCCAGCACGACCGGCGCCGCGATCGCCTCGACGATCAACGTGCCGACGCCGAGCGCCATCGACTCCTGGAAGGCCATGAACACGGCGCTGATCAGCGTCGCGCCGGCGATGGTGCCGATCACGCCGAAGGAGACGAAGACCACCTCGGCGACCAGCAGGGCCAAGCCGAGCACGAGCAGCAGCAGCACGACGCCGACGTTGCCGGTCTCGCCGGCGCGCACCGCGGCGACGACCACGCGCGTGCCTTGCACCTGCACCACCCGCACGGTGGTGCCGGCTTCGACGAACTCACCTTCGGTGACCACGTCGTAGCGTTCGCCGGCGATCTCCATCGCCCCGGTCGGCCGCAGCACGGTGACCGCGGTGCCGACCTGGCCTTGCAGGGCGGTGAGGCGTGCGTCGCCGAGGCCGAGGCCGCTCGCGGTGCCGCCGCTGCCGCCACCCGGCGACGGCGCCGGCAGCAGCACCCGGTTGAAGTACGGCACCTTCGGCAGCAGCCGCCACAACACCGCCCCGAGCACGATCACCAACACGAACATCAGGGTCAGGTTGGTGAGGTTGTGCAGCAGGATGCCCTCTTCGATCGCGTTGCCGGGCAGCACGAACGACTGCCGGCTCAGGATCAGCGACAGCACGAGGCACAAGAAGCCGACGGCGCCGAACACGACCATTCCCGGCAACACGAAGATCTCGACGGCGATGGCGGCGAGGCCGAGGAAGAAGACGAGGATCTCGGTCACCTCGGCGAGGCCGACGAGGTAGCTGTAGAACATCGCCAGGCCGAGGAAGGCGACGCCGAGCAGGCCGGGCAGGCCGACACCGGGCGTCTTGATCTCGATCAGCAGCAGCAGCATGCCGACCACCAGCAGGAACGGCTGCAGCATCTCCAACCAGCCCACCATGCCCTCGGCCCAGTTGCCGCTGAGCTCGCCGATGGTGGCGCGGTCGATGGTCAGCACGTCGGCGAGCTGGTCGAGCTGTTGCAGGGTGCCGAAGCTGAGTCCGTACTGCTCAGCCTCCGCCGCCGACACGTAGAGCGGCTTCACCAGCGGCCGGTCACCAAACACCTTGGCGCCGCTGCCCTGCAGCGCCACCAGTTCGGACTGTTCGAGCAGCTGCGTGCGCTCCACGCCGCCCTGCCGCACGGTCGCCTCGACCAACTGCACCCGCGGGTCCGCCATCGCCAACGCCAGCTTCACCGCCTCGGGGCGCAGCTTCGGCTCGCGGCGGTCGAGCCGCATGCTCATTGCCGTGCGCAGCGCCTCGATTCGCTGCGCCACCGCGTCATCGGCCGAGCTGGTGAAGTAGTCGGCGATCTCCTTCTCGGGCTTCATCAGCTCGCCCCACTGCGCCGACGGCAGGCACAGGGTGCGCTTGGTGCACAGCGCGATCGCGGCGGCGCCGCCGGTGACGCGGCCACCGAGCACGGCGACGGTCAGCACCGGACTCGCCTGCAGACGGTCGAGCAGGCTCTGCACTTCGTCGGGGTCCTCGGTGAACGAGCCGGCGTCCTGCAGCAGGAAGATCACGTGCGTGCAGTTGCGGGCCTCCGCTTCGCGCAAGGTGCGATGGCAACGAGCCAATTCGACGGTGCCGAGCCGACCGGTGACCTTCGCCAACAGCACGGTGGGCTGCACCTCGCCGGCGGCGCGGCCACCCTGGTCCTGTTGCAGGTCGACGCGCTGCAGCGGGCCGCCGCAGGCCACCAGCAGCACCAGGCACAACTTCCACCACAGGCCTCGAAGGGTCGTCGTCAACACGCGCATGGTTTTAGGCTGCCGACCCGGAAAAGCCTCGGTCGCCACGCGGATTTCGGCGGTGGCAGCGACGCCCGAACGGACGGCGGCCGCCTGTAGGCGAGGGCGGAAGAAACCTGTCGCCGGCTGCCGATACGGGAACGTGCTCCCGGTCGATGCCATGCCCGTGCTGCCGAACGCGCGCGATGCCGTGCTGGCGCTGCACCATGCCGAGCGCGCGCTGCGGCTGCGCCCGGGCGAGCCGAAGCTGTTCCAGACGGCGCTGCGGCAGTGCCTCGTCGCCGTCGGCGCGGCGACCGGCGAAGCCCCGCTCGCCCTCGCCCTCAAGGACGGGGCGGTGCAGGTCGGCGGCGTGCCGGTGCTGTCGTTCGGCCAGCACGAGGCGCCGTTCGGGCCGTTGCGCGCCGCCGGCATCGGCGAGCTCGTGCTGCAGCGCGGCGTGGCGGCGACCACCATCGAGACCCTGGTGCGCCGGCTGGCGGCCCTGGCCAACGGCGAGTCGGACCTCGCCGCGCTCGCCACCACCGCCGGGCTGCCCGGCGTGCAGCTCCGGGTCGCCACCAACAGTGAGGACCGCGACGATCCGGCCGCGATCGACTGGTCCGCGGCGCCGCCGCCGAGCCCGCGCGCCGCCAGGCTCGCCGCCCGCATCGACCGCGAACTCGGCGCCAACCTCACCGCGGTGGCGGCGCGCCAGCTGCTCGATGACCTGACCCCGGGCGGGCTCGCCGTCGAGGACCTGCTGCGATCGTTGTTCGCGCGCATGCTGCGCGAGGACGTGCCGAGCGCCGCCTGGCTGCTGACCGAGGTCGCCAACCACCCGGTGCTGCCGCCGACGGTGCTGCCGCACCTGACCACGCTGGCGCAGCAGCACGTCGACGCCGCCTGGCTGCAGCGCCGGCTGCACGACGCCACGCGCGACGAGCTGCTGAGCCTGGCCGCGTTCGTGATGCAGCTCGGCGACGACGCCGCGGCGCGCTTCGCCCGCGCCGCCGCCACCACCGGCCACCCGCTGTCGTCCTGGTTGTGTTCGCTGCTGGGCCAGCAGCCCTGACCCCGCCGGCACCCCCGCGGTTGCGCCCGGCGCCCGGCGGCGGTCCGATGCCACGATGCTCGGCCCGCGCTTCGACCAGGCCCTCCTGTTCGCCTGCGAACTCCACCGCCAACAGGTGCGCAAGGGCTCCGGCTGCCCCTACGTCGCCCACCTGCTGGCCGTCGCCGGGCTCGCCATCGAACACGGCGCCGACGAGGACCAGGCCATCGCCGCGCTGCTGCACGACGCCGTCGAGGACCAGGGCGGCCTGCCGACGCTGGCCCGCATCGAGGCGGCGTTCGGCCCGCGCGTCGCCCGCATCGTGCACGGCCTCACCGACAGCGAAGTCACGCCGAAGCCGCCGTGGCGGCAGCGCAAAGAGCACTATCTGCGCCACCTCGCCGCGGCCGCCGACGAGGTGCTGCTGGTGTCGTGTTGTGACAAGATCCACAACGCCCGCGCCATCCTCGGCGATCACCAGGAGCACGGCGCCGCCGTCTGGCAGCTCTTCACCGGCGGCCGCGACGGCACGCTGTGGTACTACCGCGAGCTCGCCGCCATCTTCGCCCGCCGCGGCCCGCGCCGCCTGGCCGCCGAGCTCGGCGCCCTGGCCGGAACCATGCAGCAGCTCGCTTGAACCGGCCGGTCCTGTTCGCGCCGCCCGCGGCGATTGCGTATAGCAGGCACCATGTTGCGCTCCGCCCTCCTCCTCCTCGCCGCCGTCTGCATCCTGCCCGACGAAGGGCAATGGCTCCCCACCCAGGTCCGCGAGATGGACTGGGACGCGCTCAAGAAGCGCGGCATGGTGATGACCCGCGACGAGTTCTGGCACCCCGAGCGCGGCGGGGTGCTGTCGGCCACCGTGCAGATCAACGGCTGCACGGCGTCGTTCGTCTCCCCCACCGGCCTGCTCGTCACCAACCACCACTGCGGCTTCGGCGCCGTCAGCGAGCTCAGCACGCCTGAGCACAACTACCTGCGCGACGGTTTCGCCGCCCAGGACCTCGCCGCCGAGCTGCCCGCCCCCGGCGTCGTCGCCTCGGTGCTGAAGCGCATCGAGGACGTCACCGCGGTCGTGCACGAGGCGCAGGCCAAGGCCAAGGACGACCTCGACCGCTGGAGCATCACCCAGCGCGTGACCGGCAAGCTGATCGCCGACGGCGAGGCCAAGGAGCCGAATACGAAGTGCTCCGTCGCCGCGTTCCTCGAAGGCAAGGAGTACCACCTCTACTACCGCACGCAGATCCGCGACGTGCGGCTGGTCTACGCGCCGCCGCGCGCGATCGGCGAGTTCGGCGGCGAGACCGACAACTGGGAGTGGCCGCGGCACACCGGCGACTTCACCTTCTTCCGCTGCTACGTGGCGCCGAACGGCGACGTCAAGGACTACGCGCCCGACAACGTGCCGTTCCGCCCCGAGCACGTGCTCAAGGTCGCGCGGCAGAACGTGCAGGACGGCGACCTCGCCATCATCATGGGCTACCCCGGCCGCACCCAGCGCTACAAGACCAGCCGCGGCGTCGCCACGCAGCAGGGCTACGTCTTCCCGCGCCGGCTCGACGTGCTGACCCAGGCCATCGCCGTGCTCGAGGCCGCCGGCAAGACCAGCGAGACGATGGCGCTGGCGGTCGCCGACCGCATCAAGTCGCTCGCCAACGTGCAGAAGAACGCGGCCGGCATGATCTTCGGCCTCGGCCACAACCAGACCGTCGAGCAAAAGCGCCGTGAGGAGGCGCAGTTCAGCGAGTGGCTCGCCGCCGATGCCGAACGCCAGCAGCGCTGGGGCACGGTGCTCGCCGAGATGGTGGCGCTCGACGAAGAAGAGGCGGCCACGATCGAGAAGGACACGCTGGTCTGGTTCACGCGCGTGCTCGGCGACGACCTGACGCTCTTGACGACGATGGCGATGGCGGCTGCGGCCAGCTCGGCCAACGCCGACGGCAAGGTGCCGGCGCGGCTGCTGAAGATGCTCGGGGACCCGGCGACCAGCGCCGACCTCGACATCCTGCAGCGACCGATGCTCGGCGTGCTGCTCGGCGAAGCGCTGGCGATGTCCAAGGCGCAGCGGCTGCCCGGCACCGAGGACTTCGCGACCGACGCCGGCGCGCTGCTGCAGCAGAGCCGGATGCTCGACAGCCAAGCCCGGCGCGAGCTGTTCGAGGGCGGCCGCGACGCCATCCAGCAGAGCCAGGACCCGCTGGTCGTGCTGGCGCGCGCCATCGCCACCGAGTCGCAGGCGAGCAACCAGCGCGCGCGCGCCCGCGCCGGCCGCATGATCGCGACCGGGCAGCGCTGGATCGAGGCGCAGGAGGCGTTCCGCGGCAAGTCGTTCTACCCCGACGCCAACAGCACACTGCGGGTGTCGATCGCCGAGGTCTCCGGCTACGCGCCGCGCGACGGCATCGTCTACACCTCGCGCACGACGGTGCAGGGCCTGCTCGACAAGGAGACCGGCAAGGAGCCGTTCGCCAACCCGAAGGCGCTGCTGGCCGCGGCGGCGGCGCGCCAGCAGTCGCGCTTCTTCGACCCGAAGCTCGGCGACGTGCCGGTCTGCTTCCTGACCAACGGCGACACCACCGGCGGCAACTCGGGCTCGCCGGTGATCAACGGCCGCGGCGAGCTGATCGGACTCAACTTCGATCGTGTGTTCGAAGCCGTCGCCGGCGACTTCGGCTGGCACCCGGCGCGCTCCCGCAACGTCGTCTGCGACATCCGCTACGTGCTGTGGGTCATCGAGTCGGTGTGCCCGTGCCCGCGGCTGCTGCAGGAACTGGGGTGCTGAAGCCGGGCTGCTGCGGGTGGGCGCCTACGACCCGGTGACGCGGCTCAGCCCGTGGCGGCGTTCGATCTCGCGGTCGTAGACGACCACGTCCGGCAGTTCGCGATAACGCCCGTCGAGGTCCATGCCGAAGCCGAGCACGAACTCGTCCGGGATCTCGAAGCCGCAGTAGTCGATCGTCACCGCGACGACGCGGCGCGACGGCTTCGACAGCAGAGAGGCGACGCGGCACGACAGGGCGCCCTTGGCCAGGAAGTGCCGCTGCAGCGCCGCGATCGTGCGGCCGGTGTCGACGATGTCCTCGAGCAGCAGCACGTGCTGGCCCGCCACCGGCAGGTCGGAGCCGGTGGTGATCTTCACCTCGCCCGAGCTGACCGTGCCGCTGCCGTACGACGACGCCCGCACCTCGTGCACCGGCAGGTGGCCCGGCAGCGCCTGCTGCACCAGCCGCGCGAACGGCCGCGCCCCTTCGATCACCGCGACCAACAGCGGCGGCGCGCCGCGCAGGTCGTCGGCGATGCGGCGCGCGAGCTCCTTGGTGCGGCGCAGGATCTGATCGTTCGAGAACAGGATCGGAAAGGCGGGCGGCATGTCGTCGGGGGCGGTGTCAGGGCAACACGAAGCTGATGGCGGGCGACACACCGGGCACGGTCAAGGACCAGTCGAGTACGATGTGCGACGCGTAGAGGGTGAAGCCGGCGAGCGGGTTCGGCACCGGCAGCGCCACGTCGACCGAGCGGTAGCCGCCGGGCGGCACCAGCGACAGGAAGTCCGGTGCGCTGAGCGACACCTCGAACAGGCTGTCGAAGCTGAGCGGGATCGTGGCGCCGCCGAACGGGAAGCCGGCCGTGCCGTAGGCCAGCGCGAAGACGCTGAAGTGGAACGGGTGGCCGATCGCCGTGCCGTGCACGGTGAAGCGGTCACTCGACACGGTCACCGCCGCCTGCACCGGGTGCACGCTCGTATCGCTCGGGTTCATGGCCCCAGGCGAGCCGCGGTCGCCATCGCCGAACTGGTTCGGCGCCGCCGCATAGTTGCCGGCGTTCTGCGCGCCGAACAGATCGCGCCGTTCGCTGGCGATGCCAGGGCCACCGGGCTGCCCGGCCGTGTAGCTCAGGCTGTCGAGCGTGAGGCCGTTCTGCCGCAGCACCACCGTGTCGTTGCTGTTGCCGAGCGAAGTCGTCGCGTACGGCAGCGGCACGCCGAGCGGCTGGCCGCCGTTGCGCGACGGCGCGCCATCGGTCTGCAGGACGAGCGGCCGGCCCGGCACCAAGAGGTAGTTGCTGGCGATCGTGATCGTCGACGTGTTGGTGGCGAGCTGCAGCCCGCGCAGACCGACCGGCTGACTGCCGAGGTTGACGACCTCGACGTACTCGCCGTTGGTGTCCGGCACCACGCCGGGATCGCGGTGCAGCTCGCTGAGCCGCACGTCCCCGGCGGCGAGCACGGGAGTCGCCACCTCGTCGCACCAGAAGTCGAGGTGGTCGCCGTTCTCGGCGGTGGCGCGGTAGCGGCGGCCGTCGGTGTCGATGCGGATGTGCCCGGCGACGCCGAAGCCGATGGTATTGGCGCTGCCCGAGGTGGTCGACAGCAGCGCCCGCGCCGCCAGTGCCTGGTTGAGCCGGTTGACCGGCGTCGCGTTGGGGTGGCCGTAGCTGTTCTGGTAGCCGCAGCTCACCACCGCCAACTCGGGCGACAGCCGCGTCACCAGGTTGGTGCTGGTCGAAGTCGACGAGCCGTGGTGGTTCAGCTTGTAGACGTCGACGTCGCCGCAGGCGAGCGATGCCGCGCTCTCGACGTCGGCGGTGCTGTTGCCGCCGCCGGTCAGATCGCCGCCGATCCACATCGAGAACTGGCCGTAGTCGAGCCGCAGCACGATCGAACGCGAGTTCTCTTCCTGCGAGCTGGCGGTCGGATTGACGAAGCCGCCGCCGACGATGTTGCCGTTCTCGGCGATGCAGGTCAGCGTGGCGCCGCCGCCGAGCGCGTAGACCCCACCGAGCGTGATCTGCTGCCGCCGCGACCCGGCCGCGTTCAGGTAGTTGGTGACGTCGCTGGTGCTCGGTCGATTGACGTCGCCGCGGTCGAACGCCGCCGCGAACGGCCGCGCCAGCACTTCGTCGAGGCCACCCAGGTGGTCACTGTGATGGTGCGAGACGAAGGTGAAGCCGTAGCCGGTCGGCAGCAGACCGTCGAGCACCGGCAACATCGTCAGCGTGCCCTGGCCGCTGACGCCTGCGTCGATGCAGTGCACGGTGCCGTCCGGCGCGCGCAGCAAGATGCCGTCGCCCTGGCCGACGTCGACGACCACCACGGTCATGCCGACCGGGGCCGCGGCCATGCCGCCACCCTGGGGCAGCGCGGACACCAGCAGGCTGGAGAACAGTGCGGCGAGCATCGGCGGAAGATACCAGAGGCAGGCGCGGTTTCAGACCTCGGCGCTGCGGCGCGCGCGCCGACCGCTACTCTGCGCGCCGAGGCACTCGATGCTCGCCCACCACTACGGACCCGACGTTCATCTGTTCGACGACCCGTACTTGACCACGCTGCTGGCGCGCATCAGCAGTCCCGACACCGGCACGGCCGGCCTGCCGGCGTTGGTGCGCACCGCCTACCGCCGCCTGCTGCAGGACGTGCTGAGCCGCGAATTCCCCCGTCGCACCGTGCGCTCGCCGACGCGCATGACCGCGAACGAGCCGAAGGCCTTCCTGCACGGCGAACAGCTCTGCCACGAGACCCGCCTCGTCATCTGCGCCGTGATCCGCGCCGGCATCCTGCCGGCACAAGCCTGCTACGAAGCGGCGACCGAGGTGCTGCCGCCGGCCAACGTGCGGCTCGACTTCCTCAACATGTCGCGCGTCGTCGACGAGCACCACCAGGTCACCGGTGTGCGCCTCGACGGCAGCAAGCTCGGCGGTGCGATCGACGGTGCGCTGGTGCTGATCCCCGATCCGATGGGCGCCACCGGCGCCACGGTGTGCCGCGCCGTCGACGTCTATCGCGAGCTCGGCGGCACGCCGCGCGGCTTCGTCGCCGCCCACCTGATGGTCACGCCCGAAGCCGTGCACCGCGTCACCAACGCGGCGCCGGGCGTTCGCCTCTATGCCGGCCGCCTCGATCGCGGCCTGTCGTCGCCGCGCGCGCTGGCCAGCGCCCCCGGCACCTGGCCCGACGAAGAACGTGGCCTCAACGACGTGCAGTACATCGTGCCCGGCGCCGGCGGCTTGGGCGAACTGCTGACCAACAGCTGGGTCTGAGGCGACCGGGCCGCCGCGGTAGCCAGCGCCCGCACTCCCTGCATACGGCCAACCGCAACCGGCCTGACCGTAGCCGATCGAAGGTGCACCGCATGGCGCCGCGCGGCCGGCCGAACCCGGCTTTGGCGCCGCCGGAAAAACCGCGGATTCGAGCCCGAATTCGGGCACGAATCGCCACAAAGAACGCGATCGCACCCCCTGCATCGGGGGGCTGGATCCGCGACGATTGTGGAGAGTCATGCACCCCAGACCCTTTCGCGTTTTCCCGATCCCCCTGCTCGACACCGACAGCGACTCCAGCCTGCTCCTCGACTGCGCCGACTGCGGCTGTTCCAGCTGCCTGACCGATGAGGAGTTCGCCGCCGGCGGCCGCGCGCACGGCAGCACGAGCCCTGCCCAGTGTGGCCCGCGTCCGCCTCACCAACGGCACGAACCCGCGCGGCGAAAGCCGAGCTGACGTTTCTCCGCGGCCGGGTCGCCCGCTATCCCTAGGCGACCCATGTCCACCATCGTCAACGTGCACGGCCGCGAAGTGCTCGATTCGCGCGGCAACCCCACCGTCGAAGTCGAAGTCGAGCTCGAATCGGGCGCCTTCGGCAGCGCCATCGTCCCGTCGGGCGCCTCGACCGGCGCCCACGAAGCCATCGAACTGCGTGATGGCGACAAGAAGCGCTTCCTCGGCAAGGGCGTGCAGAAGGCGGTCGCCAACGTCAACACGACGATCGCCGAGGCGCTGCTGGGACAGCCGGCCGAGGACCAGCATCAGGTCGACACCCTGCTGCGTGAGGTCGACGGCACCAAGAACAAGCAGAAGCTCGGCGCCAACGCCATGCTCGGCGCCTCCCTCGCGGTGGCCAAGGCGATCGCCAACGAGCTCGGCATGCCATTGTTCCGCTACGTCGGCGGCAGCCAGGCGCGGCGCCTGCCGGTGCCGATGATGAACATCCTCAACGGCGGCGCCCACGCCGACAACAACGTCGACTTCCAGGAGTTCATGGTCATGCCGATCGGCGCCAAGAGCTTCCGCGACGGCCTGCGCATGGGCGTCGAGGTGTTCCACGCGCTCAAGGCCGAGCTCAAGCAGAAGAAGCTGATGACCGCGGTCGGTGACGAGGGCGGTTTCGCCCCCAACCTGGAGTCGAACGCGGCCGCGTTCGAGATCATCCTGCAGGCGATCAAGAAGGCAGGCTACAAGGCCGGCAGCGACATCGTGCTGGCGCTCGACGCCGCCGTCACCGAGCTGTTCCAGAAGGGCAAGTACACGCTCGAAGGCGAAGGCAAGACCTTCGATTCGAAGGGCATGGTCGAGTTCCTGAGCGGCTGGACCAGGCAGTTCCCGATCTTCTCGATCGAGGACGGCATGGCCGAGGACGACTGGAAGGGCTGGCAGGCGCTGACCGCGGCCATCGGCGGCAAGACCCAGATCGTCGGCGACGACCTGTTCGTCACCAACACCGAGCGGCTGCAGAAGGGCATCGAGCAGAAGGCCGCCAACGCGATCCTGATCAAGGTGAACCAGATCGGCACGCTGACCGAGACGCTCGAAGCGATCGACATGGCCCACCGCGCCGGCATGCGCACGGTGATGTCCCACCGCTCGGGCGAGTCCGAGGACAGCACGATCGCCGACCTCGCCGTGGCCTGTGGCACCGGCCAGATCAAGACCGGCGCGCCGTGCCGCAGCGACCGCGTGGCGAAGTACAACCAGCTGCTGCGCATCGAGGAGATGCTCGGCGACGCCGCCATCTACGGCGTCTGATCCGGCCCGCCGGGAAGCAGCGCCAAAGCGCGGTCGCCAGCAGCCAAACGCCGCGACGGCGACCGCGGGCCGCTACTATCCCTCGCCCTGCTTCCTGGTTAGCATGCGCGCCCTGCCATGGGTCGCTCCCCCGAAGAGGCTCCGTCGTCGTTCCCGAAGTGGGTCGTGTTGGCCTGCCTCGCGTTCGGCACCTGGCAGTTCTTCACCAATACGCTGCCGGCCGTGCGCGAAGGCCAGGCGCTGCGCGACCTGGCCGGCGACCTGATGACGCTGCGCCGCCAGTACGACGAGGCGATCCAGCAGACCCGGCTGGCAGTCGGGGAGAACAACCGCTTCGACCTGCAGGCGGTGCTGGTCGCGATCGACCAGCAGGGTTACACGCCCGCCGAGTTGTGCGCCGCGTTCCCCCTGGTCGAGCCGCCGGCGGCCGCGGCACCGGATGGCCCCGTCTCCGGAGGCAGGCAGTGAAGTTTCCGGGCCGTGCCTCGTCCCAGATCGCCCCGAGGCCCCGACTTTCCTTAGCCGCCGTTCGCACCGACCCGCGCCGGCACGTAGAGCCGGCGCCGCCGATCCTCCCGCTTCCCGATACCCAGCGTCCCGAACCCGCGCCCCGAGGCGCCGACTGATCCCCGCCGCCGAGCGCGGCGTCCGCCACCGAACCAGACCATGAGCAACGAAGCCACCCCGAAGGACCTCGAGCAGGTCGAGAAGCTCCGCAAGGCCTACGCCGCGATGAAGGAGGAGATCCGCAAGGTCATCGTCGGCCAGGATCATGTCGTCGACGAGCTGTTCATGGCGCTGTTCTGCCGCGGCCACTGCCTGCTGATCGGCGTGCCGGGTCTGGCCAAGACCCTGCTGATCTCGACCTTGTCGCGCGTGTTGTCGCTGAGCTTCAACCGCATCCAGTTCACGCCCGACCTGATGCCGAGCGACATCACCGGCACCGAGATCATCCAGGAGGACCGCGCCAGCGGCCGCCGCGAGTTCAAGTTCCTGCCGGGGCCGATCTTCGCGAACGTGATCCTCGCCGACGAGATCAACCGCACGCCGCCGAAGACGCAGGCGGCGCTGCTGGAGGCGATGCAGGAGTACCAGGTCACGGTCGGTGGCCAGCGCCACGAGCTGAAGAAGCCGTTCTTCGTGCTGGCGACGCAGAACCCGATCGAGCAGGAA
>JAEUHT010000006.1 GCA_016793265.1 Planctomycetota bacterium | reverse complement strand
CGAGTAGATCGTGGCCGGCACGCCGCTCGGGGGACCACCTCCGGCGAGAGGTGTCCAGGTGGAACCGTTCCAGCGGGCGATGTTGTCGACGGCGACGCCGCCAGCCACCGAGAATCGGCCGGCGGCGATGAGGTCACCGTTCGGCATCTGCGCCACCGCCTGCACCGGGCCATTGCAACCACCGGCGAGCAGGTCCCAACTCTGCGTCGTCGGGTCGAAGATGGCGACGCGGCTGGCGCCGGGAGGGTTGTTGACGAACCAGCCGCCGACCGCAACACGGCCGTCGGTCAGGGCAGCGAGTGAGGCGACGTTGCCACCGATGGCGGATTGTGCGGTCCGAATGGGGCCGCATTGGGCAGCGATATCGCACACTGCGAGTGCGGTCGCGCACGAGATGGATGACAGGAGTTGGAGGGTGTGCACGGTCTCTGTTGGACTCCGCGTTCTGCGTGGTTGCAGGGCGGCACTAGCCGACTGGGGCTTCGGCGTAACCGGCGCGCAGTCGTGCCCGTCCTGCGGCATGATGCGGCGATGACGGCGACGTTCGAGTTCGAAGTGCTGCGCGAGCGGCTCGCGATCGTGCGGCTGGCAGCCGACGCAGCGGTGCCGCCGTGGGCCAGCGGTGAGTTCGTCACGGTGTCGCGCACGCGCAGCGAGCTGTCGATCGTCTGCGCCCAGCGCCACGTGCCGGCCGCGCTCCCGTGCGAGCGCGACAAGGTCGCCTTCGGCATCGCCGGCGTGGTGCCGATGACGACGATCGGCGTGCTGGCCGCGTTGTGTGGCGCGCTGGCCCAGGCGGCGGTGCCGGTGTTCGTGATCTCGACCTACGACACCGACTACCTGCTGGTCTCGGCCGATCGTTTCGCCGCCGCGCGCGAAGCACTCACCGCGGCCGGTCATCGCCTGCACGGCGACCTGCCGCCCAGGCGGTGAACGGCCAAACTGCCGCGGTCCTCAGGCGCCGAGCACGACGAAGTTGTAGGCCGCGTGCGCGGCCATCGCCGCCGGCAGGAAGCCGACCCGCTGTCGCAGCAGGGCGGCGACGACGCCGAGCACGAACACCGGGATCCACGCCGGCAGCGGGTGCACGACGGCGAACAGCGCGGCGCTCCACAACACGGCGATGGTGGGGCGGACGCTGCGTTCGAGCCCGCGCAGCAACAGGCCGCGGAACAACGTCTCCTCGATCAGCGGCGCGGCGACGACGGCGAGCAGCGTCAGGCCGAGGTCCACGGTGGGCACGGGTGGCAGCGCCAGCAGCTCGCTCTCGCGCAGCCATTGCACGTAGCCGCGACCGGCGAAGCCGAGGCCGAGGCCGAGCGCCGCGCCGAGCAAGGTGCCACCGATCGCCTTCACCGCACCGTCGGGACGGCAGCCGAGCTCGCGCGCCGCGTCGATGCCGCGCAGCAGCAGCATGGTGATCCACAACAGCACGGTGACCGAACCGCTGACGACGAAGGTGATCAGCAGCGTGCGCGAATCGACCTCTGGGTTCTTGGCGAAGGTGATCAGCAACAACAGCGTCACCGCCTGCAGCACGAAGAACACCAGCACGGCGAGGGCGCCGTCGTGCACGCCGATGCGCGGGGCGGCGTCGTCGACGGGATCGAGCAGCCACGGCAGGCGATCGCTGGCGCGTTGCCAGATCGCGTAGGCGACGGTGGCGAAGACCAGGAGGGCGGCGGCGCGCACCGGCAGCGCGGCGGCCAGCCCGGTGCCGTAGCAGGCGGCGCAGAAGAAGTACAGGTAGACGTGGCGCGCCTTCGGCTGGCGCGGCACGTGGTCGGCGATCGGGTTGCAGCCGACGATGCCGATGCCGGCGGCGATGTAGGCGGCGCACCAGACGCCGGCGGCGACGAAGCCGAGGTCGAGCAGCAACGATGGCCTGGTGACCCCGGCGCGCAGCGCGAAGATGAGCAGAGCGGCGGTCGCGAAGGTGGTGCCGGTCGCGGCCCAGATCATGACCTTGCGCCGCACCATCTGCGCGAGCGGCACCGGCAGCGTGTAGAGCATCCACAGCGCGCGGCCCTCGGCGCTCAGCACCTGGAAGCCACCACCGAGCAGCGAGTAGGCGCCGATGCCGTAGGCGAGCACCGCGAGGCCGCTGTCCTTGGCGTCGCCGAGGCCGGGGTTGACGACGAGCTGCAGGCCGATGACGAACACCGGCACGACGACCGTCTGCACCAGGAACGTGCGGTCGCGCAGCAGCAGCGCCACGTCCTTGCCGACGATGCCGAGCGGGCGTTCGCCCCGGCGCCAGAGGCGCTTGCCGCGGCGGCCGGGATCGACCCCGCCGGTGCGCATGGTGCCGCGCTGCAGCAGCCGCGCCGTCATCACACAGGCGGACGCGAACATCAGCGCGCTGGCGGCGACGCCGGCCGCCGCTCCGCTCCAGCCGGCCGTGGCGGCTGCCAACGGCCACGCCGCCGGCAGCGCCGAGCACCACCCCGGCATGGCCTCGCCGAGGCGCAGGAACCAGCCCGGGGTCGAGCGGCCGAGGCACACGGCGAACACCACCGCCATCAGGCCGAGCGAGAACAGGGTCGCCGTCGCCTGCAGGTTGCGCAGCGTGCCGAGCGAGAAGCGCTGCCGGAGCCACGTCTCCAGCCACAGCCGCAGCGAACCGACCAGCACCGTCACCGACAGCGTGCCGAGCGCGGCGAGCAGCAGCGCGTGGTCGGCGCCCAGCACGCGCAGGAACTGCCACGCCAGCGGCAGCATCACCAGCCAGGGGAACACCTGCACCAGCGAGTACTCGAGCGCGCGCGCGATCACCAGCGAGCGGGTCGGCACCGGGAACGTCAACAGCCACGCCTGGGCCCAGCCGCCGCCGGCGAGGCTGGCGTTGGCGCCGCCGAAGGCGACCGCGAGCAGCATGGTCAACACCGCCAGCAACAGCGCCGTGGCGCAGCCGACGAAGTGCTGCCGCTGCTCCGGCGCGCTCCAGTCCGCTGCCGACAGCAGCAGCAGCTCCTCGACGCGGCGGTGGCGCGCCGGGCGCCACTGCGACACCTGCACTTCGTCGTCTTCGACCTCGACCACCGGCCGCTGCACGGCGTCCGCGAGCCGCGCCACCGCCTGGCTCGACGTCACCAGCGCCTGGAAGCCGAACAGCGGCAGCATCAGCAGCATCAGCAGCACGAGGCCGTTGCCGCCCTTCTGCGCGGTCGCCTGGCGCGGCCCCGGCGCCGCCTTGCGCTTGCCGCGCCGGATCGTCGCCGCGCGCACCAGGCGCAGCACGGCGGTCCACGCCAGCACCCGCAGCACGCGCAGCGTGCCCGGTGGTCGCCACGTCACGAGCCGGACTCCGGCGCCGGTGCGGCGCCCGTCTGGCCGGTGGCGACCTGGAAGAACACGTCCTCGAGCGAACCGCCGGGCGCCAGCGTCGAGCGCAGCGCCGCCGGCGTGCCGAGCGCCGCGAGCTGGCCACGATGCAGGATGGCGACACGATGGCAGAGCCGTTCGGCCTGTTCGAGCAGATGCGTGCTGTAGAACACCGCGGTGCCGCCGGCGGCGGTCTCGCGCACGAGGTCGAGCAGGGCGCGGGTGACGACCGGATCGAGGCCGTTGGTCGGTTCGTCGAGGATCAGCACGGCCGGCCGGTGCAGCATCGCGCAGACCAGCGCCAGCTTCTTCTTCATGCCCATCGAGTAGTTGACCGCGTACTCGTCGAGCGCGTCGTCGAGGTCGAGCCGGGTGGCCAGCTCGTCGAGCCGCGAACGCACCGCTGCGGCCGGCATGCCGCGCATGGTGCCGCAGAAGCGCACGATCTCGCCGCCGCGCAGGTGGTCGTGGAACATCGGCTCGTCGGGCAGGTAGCCGACGTGCTGCATCACCGCGGCGCGTTCGGCGAAGCAGGCGTGGCCGGCGATCGTCGCCGCGCCGGAGGTGGGCGACAGGATGCCCATCAACATGCGGATCGTCGTCGTCTTGCCGGCGCCGTTGGGGCCGAGCAGCGCCAGGATCTCGCCGCGCTGCACGTCGAGCGTCAGGTCCTGCACCGCGGCGAAGCTGCCGAACGTCTTGTGCAGGTGGCGGATGCTGACGAGCGGCGGCGGGGCCGGGTCGGTGGGCACGGCAGGGTCGGCGGACATCGGTGCGGCACTCTAACGACCCGCGGTCGCGGCGGCGCGCGGCAGCTAGCATGGGGGCGATGAAACCGCTGCGGCTCCCGCTCGTGATGCTCGTCGCCAACGCCTGCTCGACCCCGACCCCGACGCCGACCCTGGAACCAGCCATGAACTTCCACCGCCTGAAGACCCGTTCGCTCGCCGGCCAGCCAGTCGACCTCGCCACCTACGCCGGCAAGGTCCTGCTGGTCGTCAATGTCGCCAGCGAATGTGGCTACACGCCGCAGTATGCGGGCCTGCAGCGGCTGCACGACGAACTGAAGGGGCGCGGCTTCGTGGTGCTCGGCTTCCCGAGCAACGACTTCGGCGGCCAGGAACCGGGCTCGCCGGCGCAGATCCAGGCCTTCTGCAGCAGCCGCTACGCGGTCGACTTCCCGCTGTTCGAGAAGGTCGGCACCAAGGCCGGCGAGGGGCAGAGCGACGTCTACCGATGGCTCGGCGAGAGCGGCAAGCTGCCGAACTGGAACTTCTGCAAGTACCTGATCGGCGCCGACGGCGCCGTGCGCGGGTTCTACCCGTCGAAGGTCGCGCCCGACGACGCGACGCTGCGGGCGGCGATCGAGGCGGCGCTGGTCGAGGTGCGGCGATGAAGGGCGCCCGCCGCGCGCCAGAATCCGCGTTTCTCGCGCGGCCGTGGTCCCTACCGTATCAGCCCCGCCCCGAGGTGCCCCGCATGAGGATCCTGTCGCCACGTTCCGTTCCGTTCACCTGCCTCTTGCTCGTCGGCTCCGCCGCGGCGCAGGACGCTGCCGCCCCGGCCAAGGCCGCGCCGGTGTTCGAGAACGGTGAGGCGCAGGTGGTGCCGGAGTTCAAGAACACCAAGCAGTGGATCCGCGAGTGGGTGTTCGTCGAAGCGCCGTTCGACAGCGACGGCGACGGTCGGCCGGATCGTCTGCACGTCGACATCACGCGGCCGCGGCAGACGGCGAGCGAGGGGCTGAAGGTGCCGGTGATCTACGAGACCAGCCCGTACTTCGCCGGCACCGGGCCGATGAACCTCAGCTACTACCATCGCGTCGAACAGGAACTCGGCGCGCCGACGCCGGCGCGGCCGGTGATGCAGCCGATCCCGTGGCCGGGTGGGGAGCCCGGCATGATCGTGCCGCTGCACCCCGGCGTCGCGCGGTGGGTGCAGCGCGGCTACGCGGTGGTGCACTCGTGCTCGCCCGGCACCGGCTGGTCGCAAGGTTGTCCGAGCGTCGGCGGCCCCAACGAGTCGCTGGCGCCGCGGGCCGTGATCGACTGGCTGTGTGGCCGCGCCAA
Source organism: Planctomycetota bacterium (assembly GCA_016793265.1). Lineage (GTDB taxonomy): Bacteria > Planctomycetota > UBA1135 > UBA1135 > UBA2386 > JAEUHT01. Next base: position 18,506 of record JAEUHT010000006.1, on the reverse strand, counting down.
GGCCTGGAAGACGCTCGACGGCACCGACCAGGTCGTCGCCGACTGGTGCAGCGGCAAGGTCGGCATGACCGGCACCTCCTACAACGGCGCCCTGCCGATCGCGGCGGCGACCACCGGCGTGTCCGGCCTCGCCGCGATCATCCCGATCTCACCGCCGGCGTCGTGGTACCTCTACTACCGCAGCCACGGCCTCGTGCGCAGCCCCGGCGGTTACCTCGGCGAGGACATGGACGTGCTGTTCGACTTCGTCGCCAGCTGCGAGCCCAAGCGCCGCGACTGGTGCATCGAGCACGTGCGCGAACAGGAGCTCGTGCAGGGCTTCGATCGGGTGCACGGCGACTACAACGCCTTCTGGGAAGTGCGGGACTACCTCGCGCACCTCGACGCCTACACCTGCCCGACGCTGGCCGTGCACGGCTTCAACGACTGGAACGTGATGCCCGAGCACTCGGTCGAGCTCTACACGCGCCTCAAGCAGAAGGGCGTGCCGTGCATGATCTACATGCACCAGGGTGAGCACGGTGGCGAGCCGCCGATGTCGCTGATGAACCGCTGGTTCACGCGCTACCTGTTCGACGTCGAGAACGGCATCGAGCAGGAGGCGCGGGCCTGGGTCGTGCGCGAGGGCGACAAGCGCACCGACGCGACCGCCTATGCCGACTACCCCAACCCGGAGGCGAAGCCGGTGCTGCTGCGGCCGCGCGGGGATGGCCTCGGCCTCGGCGAACTGGGGCCCGGCGACGCCGGCACCGGCTCGCTGACGTTCGTCGACGACGTGGCCTTCGCCGGCGGCAAGTTGGCCGCGGCCGAGAAGTCGCCGCACCGGCTGTTGTTCGCCACCGCCGAGCTGAAGGCGCCGCTGCACATCTCCGGCGCGCCGCGCGTGACGCTGCGCCTCGCCGCCAACAAGCCGGCCACCAACCTGTCGGTGTGGCTGGTGACGCTGCCGTACGTCGACAACCCGCGCAAACCGTACACGTCGGTGGTGACGCGCGGCTGGGCCGACCCGCAGAACACGAAGTCGCTGCGCGAGAGCACGCCGCTGGTGCCCGGGCAGCCGGTGGAACTCGGCTTCGACCTCGAGCCCGACGATCAGGTGATCCCGGCCGGGCAGCGACTGGCGCTGATGATCTTCGCCAGTGACCGGGAGTTCACGCTGTGGCCGCCGGCGGGCACCGAGCTGACCGTCGATCTCGGCGCCACCTCGCTCACGCTGCCGGTCGTCGGCGGCGAAGCCGCGCTGCAGAAGGCGCTGCGCGGCGACGGTCGCTGAGGCAGCCGCGGTGCGGTGGCACGGGCGATTCCGGCCGCGCCGCCGCCGCCGCTGGCCGAATCCGCCGCGGCGCGATCTGCTGGGCTCCGGGGCATGGCATGATGTAGCCTTCCCCGCGCTACCGCGATGCAGCCCAAAGACCCGAAACAGCCGCCACCCGCCGCGCCGCGGCCGGCCCCGGACGTCGGTGCGACCGAGTTCCTGGTGCGCGAGGTCGTACACGGCGAACAGCAGGCCGCGGCCTGGGGGGCCCTGTCGGCGAAGTGCCTGCACTACCTGCAGACCCGCTTCGGCCACAGCTCGTTCCCGCAGGGGGTCGAGTTCGGTGACTTCGTCAGCGACGCCATGATCAAGATCCTGACGTCGATCGAGAGCTTCGAGTACCGCGGCAAGGACTCGTTCTGGAAGTGGGTGCAGACGGTCGCCGGCAACCTCTGGCGCGACCTCTGGCGCCGCCACGAACGCGACCGCCGGCTCGGCCTGCTGGCGCGCGGCGACGCCGGCGCCGGCGAGGATCGGCCTCCCGCGCTGACCGACATCGCGCCTTCGGCCGAGCAGTCGCCGACGCAGATCGTGCGCTTCCGCGAGCTCGAACGCGCCGAGCAGCAGTGTGTCGCCAAGCTCGCCAAGCACGCGCGCGACGTCTACCTGATGCGGCGGCAGCAGGACCTTTCGTTCGCCGAGATCAGCGAGCAGCTCGGCGGCATCAAGGAGGCGACGCTGCGCAGCCACTACATGCGCGCGCGCGACCAGATCCGCGAGTGCCTCGGCCGCCAGATCGACGAGCTGGCGAAGCAGATCCAGGGCTGGCAGGACTGAAGGGCGCTTGCGCCGCCGCGCGTCACCGTTCGAGCACCACGGTGCGCGGCGGCTTGCAGGTCGCTTCGTCACAGAGGGTGTAGGTCACGGCGACGCGCAGGCGACGGCCCTGGTCGGTGCGGCGGATCGGCAGTTGGATCTCCGAGTACCCCGTCAGCATGCCGTGCTCGTCGTCGGTGAAGCTCGGTTCGCCGGCTGCCACGAAGCTGGACCCTGGCAGCACGGCGACCTTGACCGGCGACTGGTCCTTGGCCTTCGGGGACCACGCGTGCCAGCCCTGCTGGACCCGCAGCGTGATCGTGAGCGTCGACTCCGTGCTGCTGGCATCGAGCCGCAGCAGCTGGTCGGCCTCGCCGTCGACGCGCCGCAGCCGCGGCGAACTCGCCGGCGTGCCGCGCACACGCCATACCCAGCCGCCGGCCTCGGTGAAGTAGAGCCGTTCGCGCTCGGTGCGCAGCCAGTCGGCGAACGCGGCGGGCGGCACGTCCGGCACGTATCGCTGCAGCAGGGTGGTGGCGAGCTGGTCGTCGGCGTCGGCGGCGAGGCGGGCGGCTAGGCGATCGAGCAAGTCGAGCGAGGCGTTGCCGACGCCGAGCTGCTGCAGTTGCGGGTCGACCGCGAGTTGGTGCGCCGTCGACCAGTTGCTGCCGTCGTCGACCGGGTGCAGGAACGGCCGGCGGGCCGCGAGCCAGCTGCGGCGCGCGGCGGCGTCGGCGGCGAGTGCGGGCGGCAGGGCCTCGCCGCCGAGGTGGCGGGTGAGCACGCCGAGCCGCTGCTCGGCCGGATACTGGTCGACGAAGACCTCGAAGGCGCGGTCGAGTTCGTCCCGCGTCGGCCGCTGCCGCAGGGTCTCGACCTGGGCACCCCGATGGGCCACGGCATAAGCGAGGCTGTTCAGGAAGAGGCGGCGGCCGCTGTCGGTCAGTTGCTCCGGCAGGCAGTGAAAGCCCCACATCACGAACGAGCCGTGCCGCGCGACGGCGGCGTAGCGTGGGCCCTTCATGTTGATGCCGCCGAGCACGAGCTCGGCATCCGGCAGCGACTCGAAGCCGGCGTCGCTGGTGACGAGCCCCGGCTCCTCCTTGTCCCCACGCGGCGTGAAGATGGCGAACGTCTCCACCGTGTCGGGGAAGCCCGGCTGCCAGCGCTCGAAGTTGTCCGGCGACGGGATGCGCTCGAACGACGGCGTCACCACGAACGGTTGCCGGAAGATGGGGTGGTCAGGCCGCAGCACGACGGCCCGGTTGAAGAGGCACAGTCAACCGTGGCGCCAGCTCGTCTTGAGCTGGTTGTCGTCGCTGAAGAAGCCACCTTCCCCTCCCATCAGCAGGACCGGCACGCCCTGCAGGTCGCGCAGCTGCAGCGGCACGTGTTCGCTGACGAGCTGCATCTCGCCCCCCGGCGTGTGGTCTTCGACTTCGCCGTCGAGGATCAGGACGTCGACGTCCACGAGGTCCGCAGGTTGCAGCGTGCGGCCGGCGACGGCGCGGACGGTGTCGGTGTGGGCGGCCAGGAAGGTCGTCCACGCCTTGCTGTAGGGCGTGCCGGCGTTGCCGGCGTAGAGCACACGCAGCGGCAGGTGTTCGGCGGGCGGCTCTTGCGGGCACGGCGCCGGCAGCGACAGGGCGAATGCGAGCAGCATGCCGTCAGCGTATCGGGGCCAGCGGCCGGCCGGCGGCCGCGGGTGCCGATCGCGGAGCTTCGCCGCGGCGCGGGCGCGGCGCCTGCCCGGTCACATGTTGCGCCGGTACTGCCCGCCGACCTGATACAGCGCCGCCGACATCTGGCCGAGGGAGCAGTGTTTGGCGGCGTCCATCAGCCGCGCGAACACGTTGCGGCCGGCCAGCGCGTCCTGCTGCAGGTGCGACAGCGCCGTGCGGGCGCGGTCGCCGGCGGCGCGATGCAGCGCTTCGAGGCCTTCGATCTGCTGCTGCTTCTCGGCGTCGGTGCTGCGCATGACCTCGCGCACGACCTGGATCGGCGACCCGTCGCGGCCGAGGAACGTGTTGACGCCGATGATCGGCAGCTCGCCCGAGGCCTTCTGCGACTCGTAGAGCATCGACTCGTCCTGGATGCGGCCGCGCTGGTACATCGTCTCCATCGCGCCGAGCACGCCGCCGCGCTCCGACAGCCGTTCGAACTCGGCGTAGACCGCCTCCTCGACCAGGTCGGTCAGCTGCTCGATGACGAACGAGCCCTGCAGCGGGTTCTCGTTCTTCGCCAGGCCCAGCTCCTTGTTGATGATGAGCTGGATCGCCATCGCCCGCCGCACCGACTCCTCGGTCGGCGTCGTGATGGCCTCGTCGTAGGCGTTCGTGTGCAGCGAGTTGCAGTTGTCGTACACCGCGTAGAGCGCCTGCAGGGTGGTGCGGATGTCGTTGAAGTCGATCTCCTGCGCGTGCAGCGAACGACCCGACGTCTGGATGTGGTACTTGAGCATCTGGCTGCGCTCGTTGCCGCCGTAACGATGCTTGATCGCCTTGGCCCAGATGCGCCGCGCGACGCGGCCGATGACGGCGTACTCGGGGTCGGTGCCGTTGCTGAAGAAGAAGCTGAGGTTCGGCGCGAAGTCGTCGATGCAGAGCCCGCGCGACAGGTAGTACTCGACGAAGGTGAAGCCGTTGGCGAGCGTGAAGGCGAGCTGTGTGATCGGGTTGGCGCCGGCCTCGGCGATGTGGTAGCCCGAGATCGACACCGAGTAGAAGTTGCGCACGCGGTTCTCGGTGAAGAACTGCTGCACGTCGCCCATCATGCGCAGGGCGAACTCGGTCGAGAAGATGCAGGTGTTCTGCGCCTGATCCTCCTTGAGGATGTCGGCTTGCACGGTGCCGCGCACGGTCGACAGCGTCTCCTGGCGGATCTGCGCGTAGACCTCGGCGGGCACGACCTCGTCGCCGGTGACGCCGAGCAGCAGCGTGCCGAGGCCGTTGTGGCCGGGGGGCAGCTCGGCGCGGTAGCGCGGCCGCGGCAGGCCACGCGTGCGGAACAGCTCGTCGATGTGCGCGTTCGCGGCATCGACCTTGCCGTGTTCGTGCAGCCAGCGTTCACACTGCTGGTCGATCGCCGCGTTGAGGAAGAACGCGAGCAGCATCGGCGCCGGACCGTTGATGGTCATCGACACCGAGGTCACCGGGTCGCAGAGATCGAAGCCGGAGTAGAGGCGCTTGGCGTCGTCGAGCGTGCAGATCGAGACGCCGGCGTTGCCGACCTTGCCGAACACGTCGGGCCGCCGCGCCGGGTCTTCGCCGTAGAGCGTGACGCTGTCGAAGGCCGTCGACAGGCGCTTGTAGGGCTGGCCGAAGGACAGGTAGTGGAAGCGCCGGTTGGTGCGTTCGGGGCCGCCTTCGCCGGCGAACATGCGCGTCGGGTCCTCGGCGGTGCGCTTGAAGGGGTAGACGCCGGCGGCGAACGGGAAGTGACCCGGCAGATTCTCGCTGAGCTGCCAGAGCAGCCGTTGACCGTGGCTGCGGAAGCGCGGCAGCGCCACCTTCGGAATCGACAGCCCCGACAGCGAGCGCGTGCTGTTCTGCACCTTCACCTCGCGGCCGCGCACCTGGAAGACGAAGTGCTCGCCGCTGAGTTGCGCCCGCAGCGTGTCCCAGCCTTCGAGCAGTCGCCGGCATTCGGGCGCCAGCTTGTCGCGCGCAAGGGTCAGCTCCTGCTGCAGCGTGTTGCGGGCGAGGTCCGCCGCCGCGGGCAGCGCCTGCAGCGCGGCTTCGAGCACGTAGCAGCGTTCGGCGAGGTCGGCCTGGTCGCGCGCCCAGCGGTCGTAGCGGCGGTTGTTGTCGACGATCTCGGCGAGGTAGCGCACCCGTTCGCCGGGGATCACGTGCGTGGTGCGCGGTTCGCCTTCCTGCAGCGCCAGCGTGCTGACGAAGCGGCCGGGGCGGTGCGCGTCGAGCGTGTGCGCCACGGCGCGGTAGAGGCGGTTGGTGCCGGGGTCGGCGAACGTCGCCGCCATGGTGCCGTAGACCGGCATCGTGTCGACGTCGCGGTCGAACTGCTTCTTGTTGCGCTGGTACTGCTTCTTGACGTCGCGCAGGGCGTCGCGGGCGCCGCGGCGATCGAACTTGTTGATCGCGACGAGGTCGGCGTAGTCCAGCATGTCGATCTTCTCGAGCTGGCTCTGCGCGCCGAACTCCGGCGTCATCACGTAGAGCGACGCGTCGGCGTGGTCGGCGATCTCGCTGTCACTCTGGCCGATGCCGCTCGACTCCAGCACGATCAGGTCGAAGCCGGCGAGCTTGAGCACGTTCAGCGCGTCGTGCACACCTTCGGCGAGCGACAGGTTGGCGCGGCGGGTCGCCATCGACCGCACGAACACGCGCGCATCGACGGCGGCGTTCATGCGGATGCGGTCGCCGAGCAGGGCGCCGCCGGTCTTGCGGCGGGTGGGGTCGACGCACAAGACGGCGATGCGGTGCTGCGGGAAGTCGAGCAGGAAGCGGCGCAGCAGCTCGTCGATCAGGCTGCTCTTGCCGGCGCCGCCGGTGCCGGTGATGCCGAGCACGAGCGGCGGCGAGGCCAGGTCGGCGACCCGCCGCTGGAGCTGCTGCCGGTGCCGTTCGGGGTGGCCCTCGACCAGCGTGATCGCGCGCGCCACGGCGCGGTGGTCGTTCGCCGCCAGCGCCGGCAGCTCGTCGCTGGCCGCGCCGGTGGCGAAGTCGCAGCGCGACAGCATGTCGTCGATCATGCCCTGCAGGCCCATGGCGCGGCCGTCGTCGGGCGAGTAGATGCGGGCGATGCCGTAGGCGTGCAGCGCCTGGATCTCCTCGGGCAGGATCACGCCGCCGCCGCCGCCGAAGATGCGCACGTGCCCGGCGCCGCGTTCCTGCAGCATGTCGTGCATGTAGCGGAAGAACTCGTTGTGGCCGCCCTGGTAGGACGTCACGGCGATGCCTTGCGCGTCCTCCTCGATGGCGGCGTCGACGATCTCCTGCACGGACCGGTTGTGGCCCAGGTGGATCACCTCGGCGCCGGTCGCTTGCGCGATGCGCCGGAAGATGTGGATCGAGGCGTCGTGACCGTCGAACAGACTGGTCGCGGTGACCAAGCGGATCTTGTGCTTGGCGTGGAACGGGCGGCTGCCGCCGTCGGCGATCGCGGGGGCAGGTGCGCTACCTGGAGCAGATGCCGCGGGGGTCACAGGCGTTGCGGGGTGTCGGGGCAAAGCGTCAATCTATCGGACGAAGGGGGCTGTGCCATGCGTGCAGCGGCCGAAGTCCGTGGTGCGCAAGGCGCAGGGGCGCCGCGCCGGGGGGCCGATCGACCATCGCTCGCCGCGCGTCGCCTGCGTGCCGTTTGCCCATCCGGGCGCCCTGCAGGGGGTTGGCCACGCGGGGCTGGAGCGGGGTGTGGCGCCGACCGCCGGCGCACCGCCTGCGGCCGATGCACCAGTTGCGGCAGTTTGCCTATCCGCGGACGCGTCGCCAGTCGCCTATTCCGCCGCCGCTTCTTCGGCCGAGAGCGGTGAGTAGTGCTGGGCCACGATCTTCCAGTCGTCGCTCATGCGCGCCAAGGCAAACGTGCAGCGACCGTACTGGTCGTGGGCGCGTCCCTCGGGGTCGACCTGGCTCAGCCGCCAACCGGCGACGACCGTGGCGAACTGGTCCTCGAAGATCTGGAAGTCGATGTCCTTGAGCTCGAGTTTGACCGACTCCAGGTAGCGGAATTCCTGGTCGAGCACTTCTTCGAACTCGCCCCAGCCACGGTCGCGGCGCCCGGAGGCGTCGAGGTTCTGGAACCGCTTGTCGGTCCAGAAGTGGGAACGGAAGGTCTTGAGATCTCGACTGTTGAACGCCTGCCGCATGCTGCGGAAGAAGTCGTCCAGTTCCTTCAGGCTCTCGACGCTCATTGCGAAACTCGGATCCTCGGGGCGGCGCCGGGGGAGCACTCCCGGGCTTGGGGTTCAGGCGGCGTGTGGTTCGGAATGCCACGACGCCTGGGCGGCTCGTGGGCGACGATTCGCAGGCGCCAAGCGGCGCTCACTGGTTCCGTCGCTGGATGTGTTGGTAGAGCGGCTCTTTGGCCTTCTCGTAGACGACCTTGCCGTTGACGATGGCGGTCTCGACGAAGGTGGCATAGTGCAACGGGTCGCCGTCAAGAATCAAGAGATCGGCGTCCTTGTGCGGCTCCAGCGAGCCGATCCGGGCGTCGACGCCGAGCATTCGCGCCGCGTCCAAAGTCAGTGTTCGTAGGGCCTTGCGGTTGTCCAGGCCGCCGCGCACGGCGTAGGCCGCGTCGACGTTGGGGGTGTTGAGGTCCTGACCGAGCAGGCCGCCGGTGCCGACGCCGGCGCCGGCATATGGGCCGCTCGGGCAGGTCACCGCGACCGGCACGCCGGCCGCTGCCAGCAGGGCCGCCGAGGCGATGTTGCTGCCGGTGTGGTCAGGGTCCGCCGGGTCGGCCGGCACGTGGTCGCGCGGGCACAAGAACACCATCGAGCCGGTGGCCGCGATCGCCTCGGGCAGCATCCAGGCGCTCATCGGCTTCTGCAACACGACGCCCTCGCCAAGCCACTGCGCGACCTCCAGCGCCGCGCGGATCTGGTCGACATCGTTGCTGCGGGCGGCGCCGCCGCGGCGCAGGCCGAACGGATTGAAGCCGCCGCCGAGGCTGATCCACAAGCGAGCTTCGCCGCGCATCACGGCGACGATCTTGTCGGCGCCTGGCGGCATCGGCGGCTCCTTCAGGTTGTTGTCGGCGGCTTTCTTGGCCGGGAACTCCTCAACGGCCTTGATGTACTCCCGCGCCTTCTTGACCAACTCCTGGAACTTCTCGCGGTCGGCGAGGCTCAGCGGCACCGACAGGCCGACGACCGCGTTTTCGCGCAGCACCATGCCTTCGAGGTTGCCGTAGGCCAGCTTGATGACGGCGTTGTTGCCACCGGGCGTCGGACCGCTGCCCGAGGTCGAGCCGGCGAAGAACGAGGTGATGCCGGCCGCCAGGCCCTGCTTGATCTCCGGGTCGAACGGGTTGACGCCATCTGCGAACGGGCCGGTGCGCGGCGCGCCCATGCCGTTGCCGAGCACGCAGACGAAGCCCGGGCTCACGCACTTGCCCTTGGCGTCGATGATCTCGGTGCCTTCGGGCAGCGTCAGGTTGAGCCCGACCGCCTCGATCTTGTCGTCGCCGATCAGCACGGTGCCGCCGGTGATGCGTTGGCCGGTGCCGAGGTAGACGTCGCCGCCGACGACGGCGACGTAGCGGCTGGCCTTCTTCGGTGCGGTGTCGGCGGGTGCGGCCGTCGGCGTCGTCGCCGGCGGGCCACCAGCCTCGGAGCGCCCGCCGCGGCGGCCGCGTTGGGCGGGCAGTTCGAGCGCGGCGATCAGCGCGACGGCAGTGGCGAGCAGGGCTTGGGTGCGCATGGCGAAGGTCCTTCGATCGGGATGCGGTGTGGTGGGGGCGGTTGGGGCTGCCGGGCTCACGGTTGCAGCGGCACTTCCACGCCGCCGAGCCAGACGGCCTTCAGTTCGCTCGCCGGCGCCAGCGGGTCGCCGGAGAGCAGCAACAGGTCGGCGCGTTTGCCGACCTCGAGCGTGCCGCAGGTCTTGTCGACGCCGAGGGCCTTGGCCGGCACCAGCGTGACGCCGCGCAAGGCGACGTCGGCGGGCAGGCCGGCGCGCACGAGCTCCATCAGCCGGAAGAACAGGGCCCGCAGCGTCGGCGCGTTCTCGCCGACCACGAAGCCGACCTCGACGCCGGCGTCGTGCAGCAGGCGCGCCGGGTCGATCAGGTGGCGCGACCGCGGCAGCGTGCTGAGGTCGGGCGGCAGCAGCACCGGGCACTGCATCGCCTTGACCTGTTCGAGCACGAGGTCGACGGTGCCGCTGTTGGGATCGTGCCGGGTGACCACGAGCGTGCGCGGGAAGGTGATGTCCTTCGGCACCGCGGCGAGCCAGTGCAGCATGTCGGTGGCCGAATCGACCTCGACGACGGCGCGGCGCTTGCCTTCGAGCAGGTCGGCCAGCACTTCGACGTTCGGGTCCTTCGGCGGCGCTGCCTTGGCCTGGGCCTGGGCGGCCGGCTGCTGGGCGGCGTCCTTCTTCTCTTCCGGCTTCGGTTCCGGCTTCGGTTCCGGCTTCGGCTCCGGCTTGGGCTCCGGCTTGGGCTCCGGCTTCGGCGGCTCGTTGCCCTTCGGCGGTTCACTCGGCTTCGGCGTTTCGGCGGGCTTCGCCTCCGGCTTGGCCTCGGCGGTCGCTGGCGCGGCTGGCGGCGTCGGCGGCTTCTTGCGCTCTTCGACCGCCTTCCTGGCCTTGTCGAACATCTCCGTCAAGAGCTTCTTGGTCGCCTGCTCGCGCTGCATGCCGATCATCACGAACGCCTCGTCGTCGGCGACCAGCTTGTCGAGCGTCTTGCCGTCCGGGCTCAGCCGCGCGCCGAGGCCCGGGAAGCCGTTGCCGGCCGGCGTCAGGGCCAGCGTCGTGACACCGAGGCGCAGCAGCTCCGCGAACACATCCTGCTTCGGGTAGAGCCCGTCAGCCACCTTGGTCGCGGCGCGATTCTGCGCGCTGCCGCCGCTCGACGGCATCACCATCGGTTGGCCGCGGCCGCGGCGGCCGCCACCCGGTTGTCCTTCCGGGTCCGGCGGCGGGGCCACCATGCCGGCGCGCGACCAGGCGCTGACGAGGCCCGGCATGATGGTCTGCCCCTTGGCGTCGATGACGCGCGCCCCGGCCGGCACCACGGCGTTGGCGCCGACGGCTTCGATCTTGCCATCGCGGATCACCAGCGTGCCGCGTTCGATCGGCGACCCGGCGAGCGTCAGCAGGCGCGCGTTGGTGAACGCGACGGCGCGGCCGTCTTGGGCCGCGAGCGCCATGGGGAACAGCGCCAGCGTGGTGGCGAGTGCGAGCGATTTCATCAGACGTCTCCGAGGCGGTGGATCAGCGTGCCCTCGATGTAGACCTCGAGGGGAGGGTTGCGGGGGTCGAGCGGATCCCCGGCGGTGACCTGGAAGTCGGCGTCCTTGCCGACGGTGAGCGAGCCCACACGATCGTCGATGCCGATCTGCCGGGCCGGTTGGATGGTGAGCGCGCGCAGCGCGACCTGGTAGTCGAGGCCGAGCCGCACGGCCATCGCCGCCTGCAGCTGCAGTTCCTCGGCGTTGACGACCGGGGCGTCGGTGTTGATCGACATGTCGGTGCAGCCGGCGTCCCAGTAGGCCTGGCAGGTGCCCTGCATGCGGCCGTAGCGGTCGAACTGGTACATGCGCGGCCCGAGGTTGACCGGCGTCTGGCGCTTGGCCAGCGCGTGCGCGGCGACCCAGCCGTCGAAGCAGCCGTGCGACAGCACCATGCGCACGTGGAACACGTCCTGGAACATGCGCGCCGTGGCAATGCAGTCGCGCGCGCCGGCAGTGTGGATCAACACCGGCACCTCGCGGTCGAAGACGCGGCGCAGCTGTTCGAGCTCGGGCACGAGCTTCGGCTGCGGGCCGCCGTCCCGCTGGTGCGCACGCCAGGCTGCCGCGTAGTCGGCGCCGCGCTGCAGCAGCTCCATCAGCAGCTCGCTGCTGCCCATGCGGGTGAGGCCGAGGTCGCCGCTGCCGCGCTCGGGGTTGAAGCCCTGGGCGACCTTCATGGCGCCGAGCTCCTTGACCACCATGCGCTCGAACGGGCCGTCGCCGCGCATCTTCAGCATCACGCCGAAGCCGCCGATGTTGGTGCCCGAGCCGGGGATGAACAGCGTCGTGGTGACGCCGCCCTGGCCGGCCCGGCGGATCATCTCCTCCGACGGCTTGACGACGTCGAGCGTGCGCAGCTCGGCGTTGAGCGGCATCACCATGTCGTTGATGTCACCGCCGCCGCCGCTGACGTGATGGTGCAGGTCGACGTAGCCCGGGCACAGCCAGCGCGCGCCGTGGTCGACGACGCGGGCGCCCTGCGGGATCGCCGTCGTCGCGCGCGGCCCGATCGCCAGGATGCGGCCGCCGCGTTCGACCAGCACGCCGCCGTCGATCGGCTCGCCGTCGCACGGCAGGATGCGGGCGGCGAGGTGCGCGGTGGTCGCCGCCGGGGCCGCCTCGGGGCGCACCGGCTGCTGGGCGAACACGGGTGTGTTCAGCAGCGCACCGGCGAGGCCGAGCAGGCCCTTCGACAGCGGGACACGGCGGGCCATCGGCATCACCAGCGCGGGCGTTTGGCGTCGCGGCGGTAGCAGATGGTGCCGTTGATCACCATCTGCTCGACGTACGAACGCGGGTCGATCGGGTCGCCGCTCCAGATGCCGAGGTCGGCGTCCTTGCCGACTTCGAGCGAACCGACGCGATGGTCGATGCCGAGGAAGCGCGCCGGGTTGATCGTCAGGCCCCGCAGCGCCCATTCGTGCGGCCAGCCCATGCGCACGCCCATCGCCGCCTGCAGCGGCAGCTGCTCCTGGGCGATCACGGGAGAGTCGGTGTTGACGCCGACGCCGTCGCGGCCGAGGCCGGGCACGGCGTCGCGCCAGCCGTGCTGGCCGCCGAGCGACCAGTTGCCGAGCAGGCCGTGCATGCGGTTGGTGGCGCGGTCATGGTAGTACTGGCGCGGGCCGCCGGCGACCGGCACGCCGGCCGGGCCGAGGTCGCCGCTGAGGCGGTAGCCGTCGAAGGTGCCGTGCACGACCACGGTCCAGAGGCCGAGCTCGAGCCGCAGCTCCTGCAGCGTCTGCAGCACGACCTGGTAGATCTGCGTGTGCACGGAGACCGGGTACTCGTGCAGGAACAGGCCGCGCAGCAGGTCGAGCGTCGCATCGAAGGCCGGCTTCTCCCCCTTGCCGGCCTGCCAGGCGGCGACCCGTTCGTGGTAGCGCTTGCCGTCGAGCAGGGTCATGCGCAGGCCCTCGCTCATGCCCATCATGTCGGTGCCGAGGTCGCCGCTGCCGCGTTCGGGGTTGCCGGCCTGCGCGATCTTGAGGCTGCCCGGGAAGCGCACCAGCGCCTCGTCGGGGCTCTTGGCCCAGGTCTTGGTCAGCGTGCCGAACCCGCCCATGTTGGAGCCCGAGCCCGGGATGTAGAGCGTCGTGCTGATGCCGCCGGCGCGCGCCATGCGGATCTGATCGTGCTCCATGCTGATCAGGTCCAGCGTGCGGAACTCCGGGTTGGTCGGGTGCACGGTGTCGTTGAGGTCGAAGGTCTCGCTGGCGATGTGGCAGTGGGCCTCGACGAAACCGGGCACGATCACCGCGTCGCCGCAGTCGACACGTTCGTAGCCGGCCGGCACGACGACGTCCTTGGCGGGGCCGATCGCTTCGATGCGGCCGTTCTTGGTGACGACGACGCCGTCGATGATCGGCGGCGCCGTGATCGGCAGCACCTTGGCGGCGCGGAACGCGTAGCCGGGGCTCGGCAGATCGCGCGGGCCCCACTTCGCCACCTGGTAGTCGGCTTCTTTGGCCGGGCGGTTCGGGTGCCAGGTCTCGAACTGGATCGGCGGTGGGGTGGTGGCCGCGGCAGCGGGGGCCGCCGTGGCCGGCGCCGGCGTCGGGGCAGGCGCGGGATCCTGAGCGGAGGCCGCGGCCGCGAGGCCCGCGGCGGCGGCGACGAGGAGGAGCTGCTTCGACATCACTTCTTGCCCTCGCGATGATCGACCACGATCTCGCCGTTGCAGACGACGAGCAGCACGCGGCTCTGCGGCTCGAACGGGTTGCCCGAGAACACCACCAGGTCGGCGTCCTTGCCCTTGGCGAGCGAGCCGACGCGGTCGTCGACGCGGAACGCCTTCGCCGACGCTGAGGTCAGCGCCGCCAGCGCGTCCTGCGGACTGAAGCCGTAGCGCACCGCGTAGGCCGCGTGCAGCGGCAGGAAGCGCGCGCCGGCGCAGTCGCCGGAGCCGAGCACCACCGGCAGGTCCTGGTCGGCGAGCACGGCGGCGACGTCGATCAGCTCGCCGTCGTCGTCGCGCACCACGTCGGGGCCGAGCAGCACCGGCGGCTTCTTGCCCTGCAAGAGGCTGGCATCGTCGAGCAGGTCCTCGACGCCCTGCAGCACGTACGGGATCTGCTCCTTCTCCAGCAGCTCGACGACGTCGCGGATGGCGGTGGCGCGGTTGCTGCGCACCACCAGCGCGGCGCGCTTCTCGATGGCCGCGCGCAGCGGTTCGAGGTTCTGGTCCACCTTCGGCGCCTTCGGCCGGCCGGACTCGTCGGCGGTCTTGCGCGCCGTCGGCTTCTTCGCCGGCGCGCCGGCCGTCTTGCTCGTGCGGGTGCCGGTGACGTCCTGGTCGCCCATGCGACCGAGCGAGAGCTTGCCCTCGAGGCGGTCGCCGGTGACCTTGGCTTCGAGCGTGGCCGAGCCGCCCATGCCGCGGAACTCGAGCTTGAGCGTGCCATTCTCGAAGCTGCCCGACGCGATCGGCTGCGCCGGCAGCTGCCGTTCGCCGAAGGCGATGGTGATGGTGCCGGTGACCTTGGTGCCCTCGAGCTGCAGCTCGAGCGTGACCTTGAGCCGGATCTGGCCCTGCACGTCGAGCTCGGCCTCCCAGACGCCGCCGATCGGGTCCTCCTTGGCCGCGGCCTCGGGCGACGCTGGCTCGGACTTCGGTGCCTCGGCGGTCGGTGCCGCGGTCGGCTTCTTGCCCTGCTCGAACTCGGCGAGTTCCTTCTCGAACTTGCGCCACGTCTCGACGTACTGCTTGCCGCGGTTCAACGTGTCGACGAAGGACTTGATCGCGTCGGGGCCGATCGTGTCGTGGGCGAGGCGCAGGGCGACGATCGGGCGCACCACCATCGCATCGTGGTCGCGCGCGCCGGTCTTCACCGCGGTGACGCGGCCGTTCATGGTGCCGCCGTCCTTGCCACTGACGAACAACGTCGTGATGCCCTCGGCGAGCGCCGCCGCGAACATCGGGTCGTCGTGCGCGATCGCGGCGTCGAGCTGCTGGCCCGGCTGGCCGAACGGCACCGGCGTGCCTTCGCCGGCGAGGCCGAGGTGCGAGAAGGCGTCGATCAGGCCAGGGGTGGCGACGGCGTCCGGCAGGTCGATGACCTCGGCGCCGTAGGGGATGGCGAGGTCTTCGCCGACCGCCTTGATGCGGCCGTCCTGCATCAGCACGACGCCGTGCCGGAACACGCGGCCGTGGCCGTCGTGTACGCGGCCGACGCGCACCGCCAGCACCCGGCTCGCGGTCTTGCGGGCGAAGGCGCGTTCGCCGTCGATCCAGGTCGCTTCGACCATGGTGCCGACGGCGAGCGGTTCGCCGCTGAGCACGAGGAAGTCGGCGTCCTTGCCGGCGGCCAGCGTGCCGACGCGGTGGTCGACGCCGAGGATGCGGGCGGCGTCGAGGCCGATCGCACGCAGCGCGGTGGTGCCGGGCAGGCCGTTGCCGACCGCGACGGCGACGCTCATCAGGTAGTCGCGCAGCGGCACGCCGGCGGCGGGGCCGACGCCGATCAAGACGCCGGCGGCGGCGGCCTTGGCGGGCGCGTCGAAGCGCGGCGGCAGCGTCTCCTGCAGGCGGTCCTCACCACCCGGGTTGGAGCGGCCGAGCAACACCGGCACGCGGAACGTGGCCGCGACCTTCTGCTGCGCGGCGAGCGCCGCCAGCTCCTCGATCTGCTGCGGGTCCTCCAGCACCATGTGCAGGCCGAGCTCCTGCTGCAGCTCGAGCGCACGGCGGATGTCCTGGGCGCGGGCGGCGCCAGCGCGCACGGCCAGCTTGCCGGCGACCACGGCGGCGAGCGGCGCTTCGTCGTAGCGGTTCTCGGCCTGGCCCTGGCCGCCGGGGCGGCGATCGGCGTCGGTCGCGGCGGCGAACGCGGCCCGCAGCTCGGCGAGCACCGAGATGCGCGACGTCGGCGTCTGGATGCGCGCCGGCAGCAGCGGGTCGTCGTCGGTGGGATGCGCGGTGGGCTCGAACACGCGCGGCGCCAGCATGGCGCCGTCGGCGAAGTTCACGCGCAGGCAGGCGTTCTCGTCGAGGATGCGCGCGACGAGGTCGGTGCCGGCGAGCTTGACCACGGCGCCCTGGCCGGAGACGAGGCGTTCGCGGCCGGGCGACAGATAGGCGGTGGTGACGCCGCCTTCGAGCGCGCTGAGCCACTTGCGATCGAAGGCGAACGAGTCGATGGCGAGCGCGTCGGGCGTGAGCTGGTAGTCGGAGTCGGCGGCGGCGGCGAGGTCGCTGTCGACCGCGACGATGCCGGGCATCACGACCTTGTCGGCGGCGTCGACGATGGGCAGGTCGGCGGGGGGCGTGTCCTTGCCGACGCTCCGGATCTTGCCGTCGACGACCACGAGCCAGGCGTCGTGCAGCACGGTGCTGCCGTCGCCGACCAGCAGCGTGCCGCAGCGCACGGCGAAGTTGCGCGCAGGAACCGGGCCTGGCGCCGGGGCCTGGGCCGCCGCCGCCGCCGCGAGCGCGGCCGTGGCGACGGCGCCGGCGAACCAGCGTTGGGGCCGGCGGAACATGGTGGTGCCCATCAGCGACCCTCACCCTGCGGCTGCGAGCCGGAGGCCTTGGGGGCGTCTGTCTTCGGGGCCTCGGCCTTCGGCGCTTCCGGCTTCGGCGCTTCCGGCGCGTTCTGGTCTGGCCCTTCGGCCTTGGCGGCCGCCGGCTTCTTCTCGGCGAACAGGTACTGCAGCCGCGGGTCGTGCTTGCGTTCGTAGACGACTTCGCCCTCGAGCACGACGGTGTCGACCCAGGCCGTCGCCTGCGTCGGGTCGTCGGTCAGGATCTGCAGGTTGCCGAGCTTGCCCTCGCTGAGCGAGCCGATCTGGTCGCCGAGACCGAGCAGCTGCGCCGGCGCGATCGTCAGCGCTTCGAGCGCCTTCTGCTGGTCGACGCCATTGCGCACGCAGGTGCCGATCTGCCACCACGCGTAGCTGGTCGGGCCGCCGGCGCCGAGCGTCAGCACGAACGGCACGCCGGCGTCGGCGAGCATGCGGGCGGTGCAGTACTTGGTCTCCTTGCGGGTCTCCTCGTCGCTGCGGAAGTACTCGAGCGCCTCGTCGAGCACGACCGGCTTGCCGAGGCGCTGCAGCTGCGGGATGGCCTGGTCGATGTTCGCGCCGAGCACCAGCTGCAGGTCGAGCTCCTGGGACAGGCGCAGGGCCTCCGCCACCTCGGCGTAGCTCGGCACGTAGAGCCAGCCCTTGACCTTCTTCTCGACCAGGTCGACGACGCCCTTCTTGGTGCGGTCGATCTCCTCCGTCCACTGCTTGTCGGCGGCGATGGCCGAGGCGGCCTTCTCCTTGGCGAACTCGGCCTTGCGGCGCTCGAAGTCGGCGAGGTACTCGCGGGCGTCCTGCAGCGCGCGGCGCAGCTTGCGGATCTGCTGCAGGCGGCCGCCGTTCGGCGCCGCCAGCGACATCTTGATGCCGGTGTTGGCGGCGACGGCCATGTCCTCGACGGTGCGACCGCACGGGCGCACCACCATGCCGAAGCCGCCGAGCAGGGTCTGGTTGCCGGGCAGCACGTGGATCGTGCCGACGCCGTTGCGCAGCATGTCCTCGAAGTAGGTCGCGGCCGGGTCGATCGCGTCGGCGACCGTCAGCCACGGCACGTTCTGCATGTTCTCGTTGAAGCCGCGCTGGCCACCTTGCGAGTGGGCGACGACCCACGTCGGCAAGACGACCTTGTCGCTGGCGTCGATGACCTTGGCCGACCACGGGATCTCGACCTCGCTGGCCTTGGCGACCTTGCTGATGCGGCCGTTCTGCATCAGCACGACGCCGTCTTCGATGGTCGGGCCGGTGATGGTCACGATCTTCTTGGCCTTGACGGCGAGCACGTCCTGGCACGTGGCGGGGACCGCAACGAGCGAGGCAACGGCGGCGATGAGGAGCTTCTGGTTCATCGGGGAGCGGGGGTCACGGTGTGGCCGTCGATGTGCACCGACTCGGCGACGGCGGCCGGGTCGAGGGGGTCGCGGGACCAGATGACGAAGTCGGCGTCGCGGCCGGCGGTGAGGCTGCCGACACGATCGGCGATGCCGAGCAGCTTCGCGGGCTCGATCGTCACGGCGTCGAGTGCCTGCGTCGCGGACAGTCCATTGCGCACGGCGAACATCGCCTCGCGCACGAGTTCGAGCGCCAGCTGGTTGGTGCCGGTGGTGACGACGAAGGGCACGCCCTTCTGCGCCAGCACGCGCACGGTGGCGAAGCGCGGATCGGCGCTGTCGGCCGCGCCGGTGCCGGCGATCGAGGCGGCGCTCGGCGCCCCGAGCATCACCGCGACCTTCGCCGCGGCGAGCTCGTCGGCGACCATGTAGGCGTCCTGCGCCTCGTCGATCACCGTCTGGTAGCCGAACTCGCCGGCCAGCCGCAGGGCGGTGCGCAGGTCCTGTTCGGAGCGCGCCGTGGTCACCGCGGTCAGTTGGCCCTGCAGCACCTGCTGCAGCACGGCGAGGCCAGGGTTCGGCGGCGTCGGTGCCACGCCCTGGCTCTGCTGCAGCGCGGCCTTGGCGTCGTAGAAGGCGTTGCGCACCGCCCACACCA
>JAEUHT010000289.1 GCA_016793265.1 Planctomycetota bacterium | reverse complement strand
ATCGCGCCGTTCTACCGGTCGCCGCGCCGCAGCGGAACCGGCCGGTGTCGGCCATGGTGCGCGCGCGGGTTGCTGGGCTGACCTCGGCGCCAACCGTGGCCAGCAGCAAGGGGGACACGACGCCAAGGCGCCGCCCGATGCCGAAGGGGATCTGCGACCGAGTCCGGCTGGCGCGGCTTTGCGAGCAAGGTGGACGGCGGCCTGCGTCCGTTCGTGCGTTGCCTGGCGGTCCGGGGCGGCGTCTACTGCCGCGCATGCGGTGCCGCGGCGTGATGTCGTCGATGTTCTTCGTGGTAGGGACCGCCTGTTCGCTCGGTGCGCCACCGGCGGCGACGACGCTGGCGCCGACGGCGACGCCGGCCGCCACCGCGGCGATCGACGATCTCGCGCGGCAGGCCCTGGCCGCGGCCGAAGCGGCGCCGGAAGACGCCGGCCTCGCCGTCGCCGCCGCCCAGCACCTGTTCGCAGCCGCCGACCTGCGCCTGCAGCGCGCCACCGTCGCTTGGCTCGCCGCGCACCCCGAGGCCACGCGGGCCGAGGTGTTGGCCGCCGACGACCGCATCGACGACGACGTGCGCCGCGAGATCGCCTCGTTGTGCCAGCGTGGCCTCGAGCTCGCCGACCACGCGGCCGCCAACGGCCACGGCGAGGTCGCCGTGCGCCTGCAGCAGGCGCAGCACGTGTCGCTGTTGGCATGGGCGAACGGCGCCACCCGTTCGCTGCTGCGTGGCTATGGCCCGAAGCTGGTGAAGGCGATCGACGCCGCGGTCGCGCTCGACCAGGCGTTCGACGGTGCCGCGCCGCTGCGGCTGTCGGGTCGCTTCCGCGCCCGTGCGCCGTGGCCGTATGGGGACCACGCGGCGGCTGCCCGTTCGCTCAGGACCGCCGTCGAATTGGCGCCGTTGCCGATCAACCACCTGTTCTACGGCGACCTGCTGGCGGCGACCGGAGATGACGCCGGGGCCGAGCTGCAATGGCGCGCGGTGCTGACCGCAGAGCCCGATGCGAGCACGCATTGGTCGGCAGAAGAGCTGCGCGAACTGGCCCGCCGCCGCCTCGCCGCGGCCCGCTGAGCGCCGCGCGGCCAGCTCTCGCCGTTCGCCGAAGGGTCACACGTCCTTCACGGAGTCCACACATGCGTTCCTACCCTGCGTCAGCGTCGCAGGGTGGCCCCACCGGGTGCCCTGTTCCCTCCTACCACCCCCGGAACGCAACCATGAACATCCGCTTGACCCAGGGCCTGCTCGCGGGGCTGAGCCTCGCCTCGCTCGGCACCGCCCAGATCGTCGTCAGCTCGAACATCTCGACCTCGACGACCTGGACCGCCAACAATGTGTACCAGCTCGCCAACACGATCTACGTGCTGCCGGGCGCTTCGCTGACCATCGAGGCCGGCACGGTCGTCGTCGGCGGCGTCGCCGACGCCACGCTCGCCGTCTGCCGCGGCGCGCAGATCTTCGCCAACGGCACCGCCGACGCGCCGATCACCTTCACCTCGACCGCCGACCGCGCCACCTGGACCGGCGGCAACCCGAAGACCGGCACCTTCCGCCAGCTCGCCAACAACGAGTGGGGCAACCTGACCCTGATGGGCAGCGCCTACATCTCGGAGAACCAGGTCGGCACCAACTCGGCGGCGCCGAGCTCGACCAACTACGCCGACATGGAGGGCCTCGCGCCCGCCACGCCGTCGCTCAACGACTACGGCGGCGGCAACGACAACGACGACAGCGGCAACCTCAACTACGTCTCGCTGCGTTACGGCGGCCTGACGCTGGCGCCGACCGTCGAGCTCAACGGCTTGTCGCTCGGCGGCATCGGCCGCAACACGCAGGTCGACCACGTCGAGATCCTCAACAACCTCGATGACGGCATCGAGGTCTGGGGCGGCACGGTCAACTTCAAGTACGTGAGCATCTGGAACGTCGGCGACGATGCCTTCGACATCGACCAGGGCTGGCGCGGCAAGGCCCAGTTCGGCCTGATCGTGCAGGGTTTCAGCGGCGCGGGTGCGCAGGGCTCGGGCTTCGGCGACAACGCCCTCGAGCTGGACGGTGCCGAGCTGTGCAACTACCAGCCGGTCACCACGGCCTCGATCTGGAACTTCACGGTCATCGGTTCGCCGCACCCGACCAACGGCTCGACCGGTGGCGACCACCTGACGGCGTGGCGCGACAACTGCAACATCCAGTTCCACAACAGCATCTTCATGGATGCCGGTGACAACGTCATCAACAACGACATCACCGACGGTGAGAACGGCAACACGGGCTACGGCTGCAATGGCACGCTGACCTGGGCGCAGCGTTGGACGACCGCCTACACGGTCACCTCGCCGACCAACCCGTTCGCCGCGCCCGAGATCACGCCGGCGCAGGCCTACACGGCGCAGACCAGCGGCAACCTGATCGAGTTCCGCGACAACCTCTTCTACAACAACCTGCGCGCCAACAGCTACACCGAGGCCAACGCGCGCAGTGTCTTCACCGGCGGCAGCGGCACCAACAACGCCAACAACAGCATCGTGACGGCGAGCCCGATCACCTCGCTGACGCGCGGCGCCGCGGCGACCCCGAACGGTGTCAATACGACCTCGCCGGTCACCTTCATCGACCCGACGCCGCAGAACGACGCCCTCACGGCGGTCGAGTTCGCGCCGAACGACGGCTTCTTCACCCAGTCGCGCGTCCGCGGCGCCTTCCCGCGCGGCAACAACTGGCTGACCGGCTGGACCGCGGCTTCGGCCTTCGGCCTGACGTCGTCGAGCCAGGCGAACACCTACATCGCCGCCGAGCGTGGTGGTCTGGTGGGCGCGCCCGTGCACTTCACGACCGGCAACTGGGCCGGCGGCACCGCGGTCACGCTGCAGGTCGAGAACATGGACCCGAACCTCAACCTTGGCCTCATGATCTGGGGCACGCTGCCGTTCAACTTCCCGATCTTCGGCGGCACGCTCGTGCCGACCCCGGACTTCATCGGCGTGGTCAGCGGCGCCGGCGGTGCCGGTGCCTCGGGGCCGATCAACGTGCCGTTGGGCCTGTCGGGCGCGGTGTTCTACACGCAGTTCGTGACCTTCGACCTCGGCGTGCCCAGCGGCGAGTTCGCCTTCTCGAACGGCCAGCGTCACATCCTGCCGTGATGCGAAGCCGCTGATCAGCGGCACCCCTGATCACCGACTGCGGGTCCTTCGCGACCCGCCATTGGCAGGCAGCGGCTCGACCGCGCCTGCCATCTCGCGTTACCGACCCCGCCCGCCCGATCGCGCATGAAGAGCTCCCTGTTCTCACGTTTCGCAGTCGTTCTCTGCATCTTCGCCGTGGCTTCGCGGGCGCCGGCCCAACAGGAAGCGGCGGGCCCGACGGCGCCGGCCTCGGCGCTCGCGACCTGGCAGCGGGACCTGTTGCAGCTCGCCTTCACCGCGGCGTCGAAGTTCCCGCTGCAGCCGCACATCAGGAACCGCTCGCGCGCGCAGCTGCAGGTGGTGGACACCTGCTTCGAGCTCGACGCCGCCGAGCTGGCGGTCGGGTTCGCGCGCGACATCGCCGACTGGCGGCGCGGCGCGGCCTACGCCGACTTCGCGACCTGGTGCGGCCGCCGTGGCGACCGTCCGCGCGCCCTGCGCTACCTGCAGCTCGTCGACGATCTGCTCCTGGACGAACAGGTCGGCAAGCCGGCGCAGGAGTGGCAGCGCGACTTCGTGGTGCTGAAGCAGGCGCGGGCGTGGGCCGCGCTCGGTGAGGCGGCGAAGGCCGATGCCGCGATGCAGAGCATCGACCCGGACTCGACGCACGCGGTCGACCCCGACTGGGCGCGCACCGCCGCCGACCGCGTCGCCGGCATGACGATCGAACAGGGCCGCGCCACGTTCGCCGGCATCGATCGCGAGTTCCCGGCGATGACGCTGGGCCAGCAGGGCACGGCGCTGGAGACGATCGCCAGCCTGCACGCGCGGTTCTACGCCGACGAGGCGCTGCGCCGGCTTGCCGAGGACCGGTTGACCAGGGTCTTCGACAAGCTGCCGCCGAAGCTGCGGCTCGACGCCATCACGCGCCTCGTGCGCACCGCCGCCGCCAACAGCGACGCCGCCAACGCGCAGCGGCTGGTCGCCGACATGCAGCGTGTCGTCGAGGGCTTCCAGTGGCGCGCCGAGGACCGCGTGCCGGAGCTGGCGCGCATCGCCGAGCTGCGCTGCCTCGCCGGACTGCCGGATCGTGGCCGCGCCGAGCTGGACGCCGCGTTGGCCGACTATCACGAGCACCGCGACGAGATCGTCGACATCTACCGGGCGGCGACGCTGCGCGCCGTGGCGCTGGCGTTCTTCGCCATCGGCGAGCTCGGCAAGGCGCACGACCTGCTGGCCAGCGTGTTCGAGGAGGGCATGGAGAACCCCAACTCGCGGCCGCGCTGCGACGACTTCGTCGCCACCTGCTGCCTGATGGCGCGCCGCGGCGTCGAGCCGAGGGCGGCGATGTGGACCCGCCTGCGCGAGATCGTCGAGGGGTTGGGCGAACCGTGGTGATGCGCCGTCGGTTGCTGGGCGTCACGGCGGTCGCCGCCGTCAGCGTCGCCGTGGTCGCGCAAGAGGCCGGCGGCATCCGCGGCGTCGTGTTCGACAAGGACTTCGACGTGCCGTTGGTGGGGGCCACCGTGCAGCTCGTCGAGGCCGGCCGCAAGGTGCTGAGCAGCGACTTCGGCAACTTCGTGTTCAACGACCTGCGGCCGGGCTCGTACACGGTCGTCGCCGCCAAGGACGGCTACGTGCGGCAGCTGCGTGCGGTCGTGGTCGAGCCGGGCAAGCTCGTCGAGGTGCGCATCGAGCTGGTCGGGGACTTCACCGACATGGAGCCGTACGTGGTGCAGGACGCGCTGCAGGTCGGCGGCGCCACCGAGTCGGTGCTGCTCGATCTGCGGCTCGAGAGCCCGTCGATGATGGACAGCATCAGCAGCGAGCTGATGAGCAAGGCCAACGCCGGCGACGCCGTCGGTGCGCTGCGGTTGGTCGCCGGCGCGTCGACCCAGGACGGCAAGTCGGCGGTGATCCGCGGTCTGCCCGACCGCTACGTCAGCTCGCAGATGAACGGCGTGCTGCTGCCGACCGCGGACTCGGACAAGCGCGCGGTCGAGCTCGACCAGTTCCCGGCCGAGGTCATCCAGAGCCTGCAGGTCAGCAAGACGTTCACGCCGGACCAGGTCGGCAACGCCTCGGGTGGTGCCGTCAACCTGGTGTTGAAGGGCGTGCCCGACCAGCCGTTCTTCATGAAGTGGAAGACCGGCACCGCGTACAACTCGCAGACCACCGGCCGCAACGACTTCCTGAGCTACGCCGACGGCGGCGTACACGCCTTCGGCAAGGGTGGGGACGAACGTCTCGTGCAGGAGCTCGGCGAGAACTGGGCCGGCGCCGTCGGCGTCGATCGCCAGGCGGCGCCGATCGACTACAACTTCAGCGGCTCGCTCGGCGGTCGTGTCGAGCTCGGTGGTGATTGGCGCGCGGGCGGCTTCGTCAACGTCTTCTACAAGCGCGACGCCGGCTACTACGACCACGGCCGCGACGATTCGATGTGGGCGTTGCAGCACGACGAGCCGCTGACGCCACAGACCAGCCAGGGCACGCCGACTTCGGGCGAGTTCGTGACCTCGCTGCTCGACATCACCCGCGGCGAGCAGTCGGTGCAATGGGGCGCCTTGGCCACGGCCGGCATCGCCAACGACGACCACGCGCTGACCTTCAGCTACCTGTGGACGCGGAAGGCGCAGGACAAGGCGACGCTGGCCGAGGACACGCGCGGCAAGCAGTACTTCTTCCCCGGCCACGACCCCGACGTGCCGACCTCGCCGGGTTACGACCAGTACCTCGCGGCGCCGTGGTTGCGGCTGCAGACGCTCGAGTACGAAGAGCGCACGACGGTGACCTCGCAGCTCAACGGCCGCCATCGCCTGGAGACGAGCGCGCTCGACCCCTTCCAGGCGATCGAGTTCGACTGGACGCTCGCCCACAGCGAGGCCGAGCGCGACCAGCCCGACAAGCGCCAGTTCGCCGACGCCTGGGCGCCCACCGGCGTCTACCTGCCGTTCAAGCCGGCGGCACAGTTCACGCTCGGCAACATGCAGCGCGTGTTCGAGACCACACGCGAGACCAGCGACGAGGTCAGCGCCAACCTCAAGCTGCCGTTCGAAGCCTGGAACGGCAACAAGGGCTACGTCAAGTTCGGCGTGTTCCGCGACAGCGTCGACCGCACCTTCGACCAGGACACCTTCAGCAACTTCTCGGACCCGAACCAGTTCTCCAACGGCCAGTGGGACGAGTTCGACTGGGCCGACTCCTGGTTGTTCCAGGACCACCTGGTCACCGCCAGCGATGCCGACGTCGACTACGCCGGCCGCCAGGTCATCGAGGCCAGCTACGTGATGCTCGACCTGCCGCTGCACGAGCGCCTGCGGCTGATCGGCGGCCTGCGCGTCGAGAGCACCGACATCCGCACCACCAACACGCCGGAGGCGGATGCGTTGTGGGTGCCGCCGGGCCAGTTCGGCGTCGCCCAGCTGCTGCCGGGCGACGGTGACGTCAGCTTCCACAGCGCGGACAGGTTGCCGTCGGTGAGCCTGGTCTGGGACCCGGTCGAGCGGGTGACCTGCCGCGTCGCCTACAACGAGACCGTGGCGCGGCAGACCTTCAAGGAGCTGACGCCGATCTTCCAGCAGGAGTACCTCGGCGGTCCGGTGTTCGTCGGCAACCCCGACCTCGAGATGAGCTCGGTGCGCAACTACGACCTGCGCGTCGACTGGGTGCCGTACGACGGCGGCCTGTTCTCGGCGTCGTGGTTCAAGAAGGACATCGAGCGGCCGATCGAGTACGTCGAGAAGCTCGCGCTCTACTCGTTCACCACCGCGGTCAACTACCCGCGCGGCACGCTGTCCGGCTTCGAGCTGGAGACACGCCAGGACCTCGGCCACTTCGCCGCCGCGCTGCGCGGGCTGGGGCTCGGCGCCAACGCCACCCTCATCGACGGGCGCGTGAACCTGCCGGACGCGGAGATCGGCCAGTTCGAGGCGCTGCACGGCGTGCGGCCGCCGCTGTCGCGCGACATGACCAACGCCCCCGAGCACCTCTACAACTTCTTCGTCACCTACGAGATCGACTGGACGAAGACGGCGTTCGGCGTGTTCTACACCGTGCAGGGCGACACGCTGGTGCAGGGGCCGGGCCCGAGCAACGACTTCTTCGTGCCGGCGACCTACCAGACCGAGTTCGACACGCTGACCGCCTCGGTCAGCCAGGCGCTCGGCGACCACGTCAAGTTGACGATCGCCGGCAAGAACCTGACCGACCCCGAGCGCCGCCAGGTCTACCGCAGCCCGTTCGTGCCGGGCGACACCCTGCGCCGCTCCCACACCGACGGCGTCGAATGGTCGGTGTCGATCGGCGGCGAGATCACCTTCTGAGTCCTGCGACCGCTATCCCGACGAGACCCCCGATGAACGAGACCCAAGCGAACCGATCGATGGCGCGGCCCTGGCGCCTGACGACCCTGGTGCGGCCGGTGGTGGCCGCCAGCCTGCTCACGCTGCTGCCGGCGCAGGGCGCCGAGGCCCTGGTGTCGACCACGCGCACGGCGCTCGAGAAGTGGACCGAAGCCCGGCGCCTCGCCTCGTACGAGGCCGGGCAGTGGGTGGTCGGCAAGGAGGCGACGGCGGCGCGCATCGACGTCGTCGAGCGCGAGATCGCGGCGACCAGGCAGCGCATCGCCGACGCCCAGCAGAGCCTCACCGACGCCCAGCAGAAGCGCGGCGAGCTGGAGGCCGCGGCGGCGGCGCAGAAGTCGACCTTCGCCGCGCTCGAGGTCGCCCTGCAGCGCATCGAGCAGCGGGTGGCGCAGCTGCTGCCGCGATTGCCGGAGCCGCTGCTGCACAAGTTGGAGCCGTTCACGCAGCAGATCCCGCGCGGCGAGCAGGCCAGCCGGCTCGGCGTCGACGCGCGCTACGCCAACGTCATCGCCGTGCTCAACGAAGTGCAGAAATGGAACCGCGAGATCACGGTCGCCAGCGAGGTGCGGCCGCAGCCCGACGGCCAGAGCGTCGAGGTGACGGTGGTCTACCTCGGCCTCGCCCAGGCCTACTACGTCGGCGCCGGTGGCAAGGTCGCCGGCGTCGGCACTGCTTCGCCGGCCGGCTGGAGCTGGCAGGCCCGCAATGAACTCGCCCCGGTCGTGCAGCGCACGATCGCCATCCTGAAGAACGAGCAGGTCGCCGGCTTCGTGCGCCTGCCGGTGCAGATCCAGTGAAGGAGACCCGCATGAACCTCCGCTCCATGTTCCGTTCCTTCCTGATCGTGCTGCCGTGCCTGTGGGCGCTGGCGGTGCTGCCGGCCCAGCAGGGCACCAACGCGCCGGCCGCGGCGAAGCAGGAGCCGCCGTCGTTCGAGCAGGCCGCTGCCGACGTGCAGCGCCGCCTCGCGCAGAGCCTCGACGAGCTCGCCAAGGTGCGCGAACGCATCGCCGCCGAGAAGGTGCCGATGGACAAGCGCCTGCGGGAGTCGGAGGCCGAGCTGCAGCGGGTGCGCGGCGAGTACCAGGACCTGGCGCGCCAGCTCGATACGCAGACGCTCGACCTCGGCAACCTGCGCACCGACATCGAGCGCCGCCGTGGCCAGGTGACCTACCTGTCCGGCCTGCTCGGCGACTACCTGCGCGGCTTCGAGTCGCGGCTGCACATCGCCGAGCTGCAGCGGTACGGCGCCCGCATCGAGCAGGCGCAGCTCGCCATGCAGAACCAGAATCTGCCCGAGGCCGACCTGTTCCTCAGCGAGCTCGCGGTCGTCGACGCCTCGATCGACCGCGTCGACGACGTCATCGGCGGCGCCCGCTTCGACGGCAAGGCGCTGGACCAGAACGGTCTGCAGGAGATCGGCACCTTCGTGCAGGTCGGGCCGGCGGTGCTGTTCCGCTCGGCGGACGGCAAGGACATCGGCCTCGTCGACCAGGTGCTCGGCTCGCTCGAACCCAACGTGATGCCGCTGACCGACCCGGACGACCGCGCCGCGGCGGCGCAACTCGTGTTCGGCACCGGCGGCGCCTTCCCGCTCGACCCGACGCTCGGCAACGCGCACAAGATCGCGGCGATCGAGGAGACCTGGCTGGCGCACGTGCAGAAGGGCGGCCCGGTGATGGTGCCGATCTTCGTGCTGGCCGGGCTCGCGCTGCTGGTCGTGCTGGGCAAGTGGCTGGCGATGGCATTCCTGCGCCAGCCCTCGCGCCGACAGCTCGACGAGCTGCTCGACTACGTGCGCGCCGCCGACCGCGACGCGGCGGTGGCGCAGGCCGGCACCCTGCGTGGCCCGGTCGGTCGCATGCTGCGCGCCGGCGCCGAGCACCTCCACGAGCCGCGCGAGCTGGTCGAGGAGGTGATGTTCGAACAGGCGCTGTCGGCCCGCCTCAAGCTCAACAGCTGGCTGCCGTTCGTCGCCATCTGCGCCACCTCGGCGCCGCTGCTCGGCCTGCTCGGCACGGTGACCGGCATCATGGGCACCTTCGAGCTGATGACCGTCTACGGCACCGGCGACCCGAAGACGCTGTCGAGCGGCATCTCCGAGGCGCTGATCACGACCGAGTACGGCCTGATCGTCGCCATCCCTTCGCTGCTGTTGCACGCGTTCCTGTCGCGGCGCGCCCGCGGCATCCAGGACGGCATGGAGAAGGCCGCCGTGGCGATGCTGAACGAACTCGGCAAGAGCCAGGCCGCCCGCGGCGCGGCGCCCGTCGCCGCGGTGGCGGGCTGAGGCAGGACCATGTTCGCCCTCACCGACCCCACGACGTCCACCGGCTGGTTCGCCGCCCAGTTCGAGGCGGCGATGCGCATCTGGATCGACGGTGGCTGGGCGATGATCGCCATCGCCGGCACCGGCTTCCTGATGTTCGCGATCGGCGTGCGCATGTGCCTGCGGCTCTGGGGCAAGGGCCACCGCCGCGTGCCCGAGCAGGTCTGGCGGCTGTGGATCGAGCACCCGACGCACCGCGAAGGGCGGCTCGGCCGCCTGATCGACGCGGTGATGGGCGCGCCGTCGCTCAACCTCGCCGCCGCCGCCTTCCGCGGCCTGCAGCAGGCCGAGCTGGCGCCGTTCCAGCGCGACCTCAAGGTGATGAAGGTCTGCATCGCGGCGGCCCCGCTGTTCGGCCTGTTCGGCACCGTGACCGGCATGCTGGCGACGTTCGGCGCGCTGGCCAGCGGCAGCGGTGGCGACCAGACCATGGCGGCGATCGCCAAGGGCATCTCGGAAGCGCTGATCACCACCGAGACCGGCCTCGTCGTGGCCCTGCCCGGCCTCTTCTTCCAGTACCAGATCGCGCGGCAGAAGGAGGCCTACGCGGCCTTCCTCGCCCATCTGGAGACCGTCTGCACGCAGTTCCTGCACCGTCAGTCGACGCGGCGCGAAGCCGCCTGAACCCCGAGAGCACCCATGGGACGTTTCCGCGACTCCAACGACGACAGCGGCGCCGACACCGGCATCGACATGTCGCCGATGATCGACTGTGTCTTCATCCTGCTGATCTTCTTCATCGTCACGACGACGTTCGTCGACGAGACCGGCGTCGAGGTCGACAAGCCGCAGGCGGCGTCGGCGGTGCACTTGGAGAAGTCGAGCATCCTGATCGCCGTGACCGCCAAGGGTGAGGTGGTCTACGGCGGGCACGAGATCGGCATCGCCGCCGTGCAGTCGGTGGTGCGCCGCATGCTGCAGAAGGAGAAGGTGCCGGTGATCGTGCAGGGTGACAACCAGGCGCCGTATGCGGTGATCGTGCGCGTCATCGACGAGGCCAAGCTCGGTGGCGCCGAGAAGGTCAGTCTGGCCACCGCCAAGAACGTGAGGGGCTGACCGTGATCGCGGCGCCGCAACCGTCACGACTGCAGGCCTTCGGTGAGCACCTGCTCGTCGGCATCGGCGCCGGCGGCTTGACGTTGCTCTGCTTCCTCGTGTTGCCCCTGCTGAAGGAGATCAGCAAGCGGCCGGAGGCCGACTTGATGGTGCGCGACGTCGACACCGCGGCGCTGCCGCCGCCACCGCCGCCGCCGCTCGAGCAGGAGAAGCCGCCGACCGAGCAGGAGCCGCCCAAGGCGCCCGAGATCCCCGAGGACGCGCCGCCGCTCGACCTGTCGCAGCTCGAGCTCGCGCTCGGTGGCGGCATCGGCGACGGGGCGCTCGGCGGCGACTTCGTCATCAAGCTCGACGCGCTCGGCGGCGGCGACGGCGCCGGCAGCGACGAGATGTTCTCGCTCGCCGACCTCGACCAGCAGCCGCGCCCGGTCTACCGCCAGCCGCCCAACGTCAACGCGGCGATGAAGAAGCGCATCAAGAAGGGCGAGGTCACCGTCAACCTGCTGTTCACCGTCGACCCTTCCGGCCGCGTCGAGAGTCCGATCGTGCAGACGCCGGTCGACCCCGACTTCGACAGTGCGGCGCTCGCCGCGATCAAGCAGTGGAAGTTCGAGCCCGGCAAGAAGGGTGGCCAGCCGGTGCGCTTCCGCATGCGTCTCCCGATGACCTTCCAGTGAGGGCAACCCAGTGAGTGACCCCATGTCCCGAATGCTGTCCTTGTCCTGCGTCGTGCTGTCCCTGTTCGGCGGTCCCGGCCGGTCCGCCGCGGCCCAGGAGCCGGTGCCCGTCGCCGACGAAGTGGCCCGGATCTGGGGCTCGGCCGAGTTCCAGCGCCGCTTCGCCGACAGCCTCAGTGCCGAGAGCGACATCGAACCCGCGGTGCCGAAGGCCGAGCGCGACGTGCTGCAGCAGGCCGTCGAGCTGATCGGGCAGGGCAAGGACAACGAGGTGGTCCTGCTGCTGCAGCCGCGCGTCGGCCCGGGCTCCAGCGCCGTGCTCGACTTCACGCTCGGCTCGCTCTTCTTCAAGAACGAGCGCTTCGACGAGGCCGTGCCGCTCTACCGCGCGGCGGTGCAGAAGAAGGCCCGGTTCCGCCGCGCCTGGAAGAACCTCGGGCTGATCCACGTGCGGCAAGGCGACTTCCGCGCCGCGGCGATCGAGCTGGTGCGCGTCATCGAGCTCGGCGGCGGCGACGCCATCACCTTCGGCCTGCTCGGCTTCGCGCACGCCAACAACGACGACCAGATCGCCGCCGAGTCCGCCTACCGCATGGCGGCGCTGATGGACCCGGCGACCGTCGACTGGCGGCTCGGCCTCGCCCGCACCTTCTTCAAGCAGC
>JAEUHT010000288.1 GCA_016793265.1 Planctomycetota bacterium | reverse complement strand
GCCCCGAAGCGCACGCGATCCTGCGGGTGCTGGTCGACGGCGCCGTCGCCTACGAGTCGGCGCCGAAGACGCTCGGTGGCGCACCCGAGGTGCTGCGCATCGAGCTGAAGAAGGCCAAGACGCTGACCATCGAGGCGGACTTCGGCAAGAACTACGACCTCGGCGACTACTGCGTCTTCGCCGACGCGCGGGTCGTGCAGCAGTGAGGCGCGTCGAGGCCCTGCCATGATGCTGCTCGGCGCCATCCTCGCCCTGGTCCCACAGGACCCGCTGGCCAGCGTGCTCGCCGACGAAGCGCGCCGCGCCGCCGTGGTCGAGCGCTGCTCGCGCGCCGTTTGCTCGGTGATGTCGATGGACGAACCGGGTGGCGGCAGCGGCGTGATCTTCGACCCGATCGGGCTGGTGCTGACCAACTTCCACGTCGTCGGCCAGCCCGACCCGAAGCAGAAGCCGCCCGAACCGCCAACGCCGCCGGCCGACGTCATGCAGGCGTTCCGCGCCGAGCACCCGGACGATGCCGCCGCCGAGGCCGCGTTCGTCGCCCGTTGGCAGGACGACTGGCGCGCCGAGCACGTCGCGCGCGGCAGTGAGCGCTACCAGAACAAGAAGGTCGGCCTCGCCGACGGCCAGCTCTACGAGGCGGTGGTGCTCGGCATCGATCCGGGCAGCGACCTCGCCGTGCTGCGGCTCCTGCCGAAGCAAGAAGGGCAGCGTTGGCCGTGCTGCGAGCTCGGCGACAGCGATCAGCTGCTGGTCGGCGAGACCGTGCTGGCGATGGGCAATCCGTTCCTGCTGGCCACCGACTTCACGCCGACGGTGACGTTCGGCATCGTCTCCGGCACGCATCGTTACCAGGAAGGCGGCGGCAACCGCATGCTGGTCTACCCGGACTGCATCCAGGTCGACGCGCCGGTCAATCCAGGCAACAGCGGCGGCCCGTTGTTCAACGAGGCGGGCGAGATCGTCGGCATCAACGGCCGCATCTCGATCGGCGACCGCGGCCGCGTCAACGTCGGCGTCGGCTTCGCCATCGCCGCCAACCAGATCCGCAACTTCCTCGCCGACCTCATCGCCGGCCGCCACGCCGAACATGGCACGCTCGACATGAGCGCGTGGTTCCAGAGCTCGCGCAGCGAACAGGACCCGCGCCGCGGCGTCTTCGTGCAGCAGCTGTTCAAGGACTCGGTGGTGGCGAAGATCGGCGTCGGCCTCGGCGACGAGATCACGCGCTTCAACGACGTCGAGGTGCGCTCCGCCAACCAGCTGGCGACCATGGTCGGCGTGCTGCCGGCCGACACCTGGGTGTCGTTGTGGTTCCGGCCGAAGCGCGACGGCGTCTTCGGCGACGAGCAGCGGGGCACCGTGCGCCTGACCAAGCTCGACACCGGTTCGAGCCGCGACGGTGGGGGCGACGACGCTCGCCTCGCCAGCCGCGCCGAACGGCGCCTGGCGACGGCATCGCTGCTGGCCCGCATGCTGGCCGGCTGCGACGACCGTGCAGGGGCGAGGGTCTGGCGCCGGGTCGCCCCCGACGGCAGCGAGCTGGTGGCGATCGCGCACAGGGACCGGCTGCGGCTCCAGCTCGGCGAGCTGGTGCTGGTGCGCGACGGCGACCGCGGTGGCTTCGCCATCACGAACGGCGCCGCCCGCGAGCTGACCGCCGAAGAAGCCGAACGGCTGCGCCGCGAGGCCGCCTGCAACCCGCTGCTGTGGGACCGCACCACCGCGACCAACCGCCTCGCCGGGGCGTTGCTCGATGGCGGTGTGCACGTGCACGGGGCGCCGGCGTGGCGCTTCGTGGTCCCCGGCGACGGCGAGTGTGAGGCCTGGTTGTTCGCCGACGGTGCCCCGGCCGGCTTCACCTGCCGCGACCCGTTGCGGCGCGTGCGCAGCGAGTGCTTCGTGCGCGGCGAACGCCTGCGCGTCGTCATCGACCGCGAGCTCGAGAACGGCTGGAGCGGCGGCAGCGTGCGCGTCGTCGAGGTCGACGAGTCGTGGTTCCGGAGGCCCTGATGCACGCCCTGTCCTGCCTGCTGGTGCTCGGTGTCGGTGTCGGTCTCGCCGCCCAGAGCCAGGATTTCGGCCGCGCCTACTCGTTCGCCGAACGGCAGCCCGCGAGCGCCGTCGAGAAGGTCATCGACCGCGTGCTGCCGAGCATCGTCAAGGTGCACGGCGCCTCGGGCCTGGCGACGATCAACTCCTACGCCACGGGCATCCTGGTGACCGAAGAAGGTCACATCCTGACGCTCGACCAGGTGCTGCTGCAGCCCGACCGCACGCGGGTCGTGCTCTACGACGGCTCGGTGCACCAGGCGAAGCTGCTGCCCAGCGACGACAAGCTCGGCGTCAGGTTGCTCAAGATCGACCCCGCCGGCGTGAACTGCGAGCTGCGGCCGCTGTGGCCCGGTGAGGACGCCTCGTTCCGCACCGGCCAGTTCGTGGTCTCGCTCGGCAACTGCTTCCGGCTGGCGGAGTTCTCCGAGAAGGTCAGCGCCACCTTCGGCGTCGTCGTCGGCCGCGCCAACACCGCGCTGCGCTACCGCATGGCCGACAGCAAATACGACGGCGACATCATCCTGACCGATGCGTGCAACAACCCGGGCCACTACGGCGGCGGCTTGTTCACGCTCGACGGCCGCTGGATCGGCCTCAACCTGCGCCTGCTCGACAGCAAGGAGACCAACACCATGCTGTCGGCGGCGGTGCCGGTGCGCGACCTGTTGCCGTACCTCGACGAGCAGATCCACGGCAAGGTGCGGGAAGCGCCGGTGGCGCCGCACGCGCCGGCGTGGCTCGGTGCGGTGCTGTTCGACCAGGCCGGCCGCCGTTCGCCGCCTGCCTACGTCGAGCGTGTGGTCAAGGACTCGCCGGCCGCCAAGCTCGGCCTGCGTCCCGACGACCTCATCGTGCGCATCGACGACTGGTCGGTGCGCAGCTGCAAGGAATGTGGCGAAGTGCTCACCAAATACGCGCCCGGCCAGACCGCGAAGCTGACCTGGAAGCGCGGCAGCACGATCCTGACCGCGGACGTGACGTTCGCCGAGGAGCCGAAGTGAAGGCGCTGGCCATGGCCTGCCTGTTCGCAGCTTGCACCGCCACCGACGCCGGCGCGCAGCGCGGCGTCGACCCCGACGAGTTCGTGCGGCTCGAACCGGTGCTGCAGGCGGCGCTGCAGCAGGCGGCGCCGTTCGTGGTCACGGTGGAGACGTTCGGTGGCACGCGGCGCGTGCTCGGCAACGACGAGGACATCGACGGTTCGCCGCCGCCGCGGCGGCCACTGCCGGACCTGAAGCCGAAGCCGCGCCCCGACGAGGACGAGGAAGACAAGAAGAAGAAGCTGCCGCTGGTGGCGCCGGGCTTCCAGCAGTCGCAAGGCCGCACGACCGGCGTCGTGCTGACCGCCGACGGCTGGGTGCTGGTGTCGCGCTTCGCGCTCAACTTCGACCCGACGACGATCCTGATCACGGTGCCGGGCCGGGGCACGTTCCACGCGCTGCGCGCCGGCGAAGACACCAGCCGCGGCATCGCCTTGGTCAAGATCGAAGCCGCCGACCTGCCGGTACCGCAGTTCGTGCCGCCGGACGAGGCCCGGGTCGGGCAGTGGGCGTTCGTGCTCGGCCGCACCTTCGCCGCCGACGAACCGACCGTGCACATCGGCATCGTCAGCGCCAGGCGCCGGCAGTTCGGCCGCGCGCTGCAGATCGACGCCTACACGTCGCCCGCCAACTACGGCGGTCCGGTCGTCGACGTGCGTGGTCGCGTGCTCGGCATCGCCGTGCCGCTGTCGCCGTCCGGCCGCAACGCCGGCGTCGAGTGGTACGACTCGGGCATCGGCTTCGCGACCACGATCGCCGACATCGGCGCCCTGCTCGACCGCATGAAGGAAGGGCAGGTGCTGCAGCGCGGCTGGCTCGGTGTGCAGCTCGCGCAGTCGCATCTCGGCCCCGGCGCCAAGATCGTGTCGACGCCGAAGGACGGTGCGGCGGCCAAGGCCGGGCTGCGCAAGGGCGACGTCATCCTCGCCGTCGACGGGGTCGAGGTGATGAACGGGCCGCACTTCCAGATGCTGGTCAGCTCGCGGCTCGGCGGCGACGTGGTGACGCTCGTCGTCAAGAAGGACGAAGCGGCGGCGCCGGAACAGGTCGGGCCGATCGCGCTGCTCGATGCGCCGTGGTCGGAGCAGAAGCAGGCGAAGGACGCGGAGCAACCGGCGTCGTTCTCGCTGCCGGAGAAGCCGGAAGGCAGGTAGGCGCTGCGGCCCTGGGAAGGTGATCGGGCGCGACCCCGCCGCAGAGGCAGGCTCGGCGTTGCCGCCGCGGGCCGGCCGGCCATGATGGCGGGATGTTCCGCCGCCACACCCTGCTCACGCTGACCGCACTGGCGGCGAGTGTGGCGGCTTGCCGGGACGCGGCGCCGTGGGGCAAGCCCGGCTGGTGCCCGCCGACCCCGCCGCAGCGCATCGTCGCCGGGTCGGTGTTCGCTGCCGAGGTGTTGCTCGAGCTGGTGCCGCGCGGACGGATCGCCGCCGTGCACGAACTCGCGGCGATGCCGGAGTACTCGCTGGTCGCGGACGCCGTCGCCGACCTGCCGCGCGTCGGACCCGAGCCCGAGCAGCTGTTGCAGGCGCGTCCCGACCTCGTCGTCATCGACGCGTTCACACGCGCCGAGACCCAGGCGCTGCTCGACGCCGCCGGCGTGCCGATCGTGCGCATGGCTGCCGCCAGCAGCTTCGACGACATCGCCACCAACATCCGCCGGCTCGGCGAACTGGTGCACGCCGGCACCGCCGCCGAACGGCTGGTGGCCACGATGCACGCACGCCGAGGCGAGCTCGCCGCGCGCGGCGAACAGCTCGCCCGGTGGCGCCTGTGCGGTCTCGACGGCGCCCTGCACAGCTACGGTCGCGGTTCGTTGTTCGACGCCGTCGTCACCACCGCTGGCGCACACAACCTGATGGCCGAGAACGGCGGCTTTGCGTTCCGCCGGCTCGATGTCGAAGAGGTGCTCGGTTGGCGTCCCGACGCGCTCGTGTTGTCCGGCACGTCGGGCGGCGCGGCGCAGGACAAGGACTGGCTGCTGCAGCACCCAGGCCTGCGGCTGTTGCCGTGTGTGGCGCGCGATCGGCTGCTGTTCGTGCCACCCGCGCTGTTGGCCACCACCTCGCATCACCTCGTCGACGCCGTCGACTTCGTGCAGCAAGCGCTTCTGGCCTGGGGGCACCCATGATCGCGCGCCGCGGTTCGATCCCGGTGCTGGCGGTGCTGCTCGCCGTCGTCGCGGTCACCTTCCTCGGCGTCTACCGCCAGGGCCCGGACCTCGCGTCGTTGTGGTCCTGGCTTGCGGCCGGCTGCGGCCTCGGCGCCCCGATCGACGACGTCGACGCCTACATCCTGCGCGACCTGCGCCTGCCGCGCCTGCTCGTCGCCATCTTCGGCGGCGCCTCGCTCGCGATCGCCGGCGCGGTGATGCAGGCCTCGTTCCGCAACCCGCTGGCGTCGCCCGACGTGATCGGCACCGCGGCCGGCGCGGCGTTCGGCGGCGCGCTCGCCATCGTCATCGGCTTGTCGGATCTGTCCGTCGTCAACACGCCGGCGATCGCGCTGGTCGGTGCGATCGGCGTCACCTGGCTCGTCTTCGTGCTCGCCGGCGCCAACGAGCGCTTCTCGGTCGCCAACCTGCTGCTCGCCGGCATCGCGCTCAACACGCTGGTCGGTGCGTTGACCGCGTTCGTCGTCACCTTCCGCTTCGACAACTACACGGCGAGTTCGCGCGTGTTGTTCTTCCTGATGGGCGGCCTCGAAGGGCGCACCTGGGAACACGCCGCGATCACCTCGATCGGCTGCCTCGGCTTCGCCGCCCTGGTCTGGCCGCGCGCGCGCGAACTCGACCTGCTGACGCTGCGCGACGACAGCGCGCACAGCCTCGGCATCGACGCGGCCCGCGCGCGTCGCACCTTGGTGTGGTGCGCCTGCGGCCTGACCGCGACGACCGTGTCGAACACCGGCGGCATCGCCTTCGTCGGCCTCGTCGTGCCGCACCTGGCCCGGCTCCTGGTCGGGCCCGGGCATCGGGTGCTGCTGCCGACCTCGGCGCTGCTCGGCGCGCTGCTGATGGTGGCGAGCGACCTCGGCTGTCGACTGCTGCCGCCGTCGCTCAACCTGCGGCTCGGCGTCGTCACCGCGTTCCTCGGCGCCCCCTACTTCCTGTTCCTGTTGGCGCGGCAACGGCGCGGGATGGCGTTGTGAGCGTATTGGCCGCGAGGCAGCTGCAGGTGGCCCTCGGCGAACGCACGGTGCTCGTCGGCGTCGACATGGAGCTGCGGGCCGGCGAAGTGGTGCTGCTGTGCGGCCGCAACGGCGCCGGCAAGAGCACCCTGCTGCGCACGCTGCTCGGCGTCGTGCCGCCGCGCGCGGGCCGCGTCGAGCTCGGGCAGCGGCCGCTCGGCGAATGGCCGCCGCTGGCGCGCGCGCGCGCGCTCGCGTTCGTGCCGCAGGAGGTCGAGACGCCGTTCGAGTTCACCGGCCGCGAGCTGGTGGCGATGGGCCGGCATCCACACCGCGGCCGCCGCGAGCCGCTGCGCGACGAAGACCGGCGCGCGATCGAGGTCGCGCTCGACGCCGTCGACGGCCGCAGCTTCGCCGATCGTGCGGTGACGACGCTGTCGGGCGGCGAGCAGCGCCGCATCGCCGTGGCGCGCGCGCTGGCCACCGAAGCGCCGTTGCTGCTGCTCGACGAGCCCACCAGCAACCTCGACCTCGAGCACGCCCTGCAGCTGGCGTTGCTGCTGCGGCGCGAGGCTGCCGCCGGCCGCGGCGTGCTGATCGCATCGCACGACATCAACCTGCTGGCGCCACACTGCACGCGCGTCGTCGTGCTGCACGAGGGTCGTGTCTTCGTCGACGCCGCCCCCGAACAAGCGCTCGCCGACGGCAACGTGGCGACCGTGTTCGGCGTGCGCGCCACGGCCGCGAGCGGCTACTTCCCGCGCGACTTCCGCCTGCCGTCGTGACTCAGCGCCCGCTCGGGAAGTCCTCTTCGCGGATCAGGTGCTGTTGGAACTTCGTGCGCCAGACTTCGGGCAGCGCGCGCTTCTGCATGGTGTCCATGTCCACCGCCGCAGTCAGCACGCGGGCTCGGCACAGCGGCTTCGGATCGTCGCCGCGCGTCATCCAGAAGGCGAACTCCACCGAGGAGGTGCCGAGCCGCAACACGGCGACGTGCACCCATGGTTCGTCGCCATAACGCACCGGCGCGTAGAACTCGACCTCGAGCTTGACCGCCGGCAGGCCGAGCTTGTCGTCGTGCAACAGCCGCGGATACGGATGCTGCAGGGCGTCGCTCCACCAGTCCTCGAACGCGCAGTGGCAGTAGTGCAGCAGCTTCGGGTAGTAGGCGATGCCGGCTTCGTCGATGTCGCCGAAGCGATAGCGCAGCCGCGTGCGGAAGCTCATGCCCCGGCGCCGCCGGCCTTGGCCGCCGGCTGGTCGTCGCGCCCCTGATCCAGGTTGCGCGAGCAGAAGTCGGCGAGGCCCTTCACCGTGCGCGGCAGGTTTGGATGCCGGTGCAGCTGCGCCAGCAGCACGTCGATCGTCGCCTGCGTATCGGCCTCGGCGGTGTGCGCGTCCTCGAGCTCGCGGCCGCAGTAGTGGCGCACGGCGTTGCCGAGGTTGCGCGGGCCCATCAGGAAGCGGTCCCAGCTCGGCTCGCAGGCGTTGAACAGGACGCGCACGTCGACCTGATGGCGGCCACCGAGCGAGAACGGGATGCCGTGGCGCTTGCACTCCACGAGCCACAGCGGCACGTCGTAGGCGATCTGGTTGAAGCCGGCGAGGTCGCTGTCGGCCAGGAAGGCCAGCAGTTCGTCGCCGAGCTTGCGCAGCGGCTGCGCCGGCTTCTTGCCGCCGTCGCCGAACAGGCCGCAGACGTCGTTGGTGTGGATGCCGGTGACCTTCGTCGCGCCCTTGCTCATCGCCGTGACACCCGGATTGACCGGCCGCACCAGGGCTTCGCGCCGGCCGTCGGGCGACAAGCGCACGAAGGCCAGTTCGACGATGCGGTCGTTCTGGATGTCGAGGCCGGTGGTTTCGAAGTCGAGGAAGACGAGCGGGCGTTCGAGTTGGAGCAGCATCAGGGTGGGCCTCCACATGCCGCACGGGTCGAAGCGACCCGGGACCGTTGCGGCGTGTCCAGCGCGGCCATTCTGCGGCCGGGTCGGCGCGGCACAAGTCGGTACCCCGGCGAGGCGATGTCAGCCGCCGTCGCACGGTCGGCGCGGCAACGCCCAGCGGTCCGCCAGCGCGTGGACCTCGTCGGCCCAGGCGCTGCGCCCACCTCGTTCGACCTCGAGCTGCCGCCAGTCGCGGTTCCAGTCGAGCTGGTCGTCGGCGGGCACGACCCGATCACAGGTCGGGTAGAGCTCGGTGTCCTCGAGCTGCTGCATGCGTCGGGCGCGATTGGTCACGGCATCGACCGTGTTGGCGAAGCCGGCGCGTTCTTCCGGGGACAGTTCACCCACCGGCTCCCAGAACAGCACCAGCGCGTGCGTCAGCTCGCGGACCTCATCGTGCAGCCGCGCCAGCTCGCCGACCAGCGCCGCCACCGCCTCGTCGCCGCGCATGGCGACCGCCGGGCAGACGTGTTCCTGCTCCTTGCGCATGTGCACTGCGATCACGAACTCGCGCAGGAAGCGCAGCAGCCGCGCGCAGTCGGCCACCGGGAAGGCACCGCCGCGCCGCACATGACAGGCCAGGCCCTGCAGCGCGGCGATGCCGCGGCTGACCACGGCGTGGTCCGCGCGCAGGTTGTCAGTGGGTCGGAGCATCCGATGCTGGTGCGAGTGGCGGGGAGCACGCATCCCGGGTCAGAACAGCCCGTCGGGAACGATAGTTTCGATGGCGATCGGCCGGCACCGGCAGGGCGACTGTGGGAAACCGAAAGAAAAGCTAACAGGCCACTTGACTTGAGGCGAACCAGAGACGAACATCAGGCGAACCAGGACCGAACCAATAGCCGAACGAAGACCTGAACAGCCGAATCGAGGAACCACCATGCAGTTCGCCACCCAGCAGCGCCTTCCCTACCGTGAGGCCCTTCATCGCAGCCTTCGTGGTCCGGCACCTCGCCACAGTCCGATCCGAGGTGCCGCGGTAGCCATGCCGCAGCCGAACCCGACCCCCAGCACCATGGTCGCATCCGCGCGGGTCGCGGTCGGGTCCGTGCCATCGAAGGTTGTCAGGCTCACGCGCGCTGCCGCCGGCTCCCGTCCCGACAGTTCCCGTCCCGTGATGGCGCCCCAGGGGCCGAAGCAGGCGCAGACCCAGACCCTGGTTGGCAGCCCAGGCAGCGCTTTCCGCACGGGCAGATTTCTCCATGCGGTTGAGACTGTGGGCGCCTGTATCATGATGGGCGCCCTGCTCGTCTTGGCTTTGTTCGCCTAACGGGCCGTACCGGCCGTCGGCGGTGCCGGTCACCTGATTCGAGTGGGCCACCTGATTCGAGTGGGCCACCGGATTCGAATCGCCGGTGCCTGGACCGGTCAGACTGTTGACCCGCCTCATCGCCACAAACCCTGCGCGCTCGTTCCCCCCGAGGTAACAATGAAGCTGATGCTCACCGAGAAGCAGATCCGCGTGCTTCGGTACTTCCGCGACTACCGACGTGAGAAGGGGATTGCCCCGACCCTGGACGAAGCTGCCCAGGCACTTGGCGTCAGCAAGATCACGATCCACGAGCACCTGAACCAGCTCAGCATCAAGGGCGCCATCCACCGCGATCGAGCCAAAGCCCGGGCCGTGGCCATTCTGCACGACCCAGACGCGGAGAACGCCCCGCACCAGAGTGGCGCCATGCCGCGTGTGCCCCTGCTCGGCGTCATCGCTGCCGGCCGGCCGATCGAAGCCTTCGAAGACCGGCAGGAGATGCGGCTCGATGAGCTGGTGCCGACCGGCGACCAGGTCTACCTGCTGCGGGTGCGCGGCAAGTCGATGATCGAGGACCACATCGACGACGGCGACCTGGTCGTGGTCGAGAAGCGCGAGACCGCCAACGACGGCGACATCGTGGTCGCGATTCTCGAGGACGAGGAGGCCACCCTCAAGCGCTTCTACCGTGAGCGCAACGGCATGATCCGGCTGCAGCCAGCCAACTCGAGCATGGAACCGATCTTCACGACGCGGGTGCAACTGCGCGGCGTCGTGCGCGGCGTCATCCGCAAGTTCCGGTGAGTGCGTCGCTGTCCTGTGCGTCCCAGTCCAGGGGACACTGTCCAAGGGGGGGGACACTGTCCAAGGGGGGGGCGTCGACCACCCAGCCCGATTGCCCTGCGGCACCGGCGGCGGTACCAAGGCCGCATGAGCAATCCCCCAGGCAAGAAGCAGCAGGTCCCGTACGTCGTCGATTGTGCCGCCGGCAAGTATGCGTGGTGCCGCTGCGAGAAGAGCAGCAACTACCCCTATTGTGACGGCTCGCACCGGGGCACTGATGTTACGCCGATCAAGGTCGTGCTCGAAAGCGATCGTAAGGTCGCCTGGTGCGCCTGCGGCAAGAGCGGCAACAAGCCTTACTGCGACGGCAGCCACGCGCGCGGCTAGGGGCGGGCACTGGCTGAGCAACGACCTGTCGGCGAACCTGCGTCACCTGGAGCGGGCCGGTGTCACTTCGTCGGCGGTACCAGCCAGAGGTCGCGCAGATGCTGTTGCTCGGTGGTTGCGACGTCGAGGATCTCGAAGGCGACGCCGGGCATTGTCGCGCCGGGCGTGACGAACAAGCGCGTGATGACCCCGCGTCGGGCGAGCAGCACCTCGATCGCCACGCCACAACGTGCTACCGCGGCGAATACGTCGTTCCAGTTGCTGCTGTCGACGCGCAGGCCAGCGACTGCGATGCACTCATCCCCGGGCGCGATGCCGGCGCGGTCGGCGGGGGAATCGAGGGTCACCGAAGCCACCGTCGTCGAGCCGCTGTTGAAGCTGACGCCAAAGTAGGGCTTCGGGTTCTCGAGCGCGCGCACGCGGATGCCGAAGTCGCCGAGCAACGCCGCCAGATCCGGATCGAGTGCGCCGTCGACGAGCGCGGCGTGGGCGCGAACGACCTCGACGCCGGCGACCGACCGCACGGCGTCGGCGACGTCTTCGCGCGTGTAGCCACGGCCTTGCCCGAACGTGTGGTCGTAGAGTCGCCGCAGCACATCGTCCAGCGAGGCGGCGCCGCGGGTCGTGCGCCGGATCATCAGATCGAGGCACAGCGCTGCCACGGCGCCGTTGCCGTAGTAGTTCTGCGAGCTGTTGCGGGTGTTCTCGTCGGGACGGTAGAGGCGGATCCAGGCGTCGAAGCTCGATTCGGCGAGGCTCAGGCGGAGTCGCCCTGGTCCGGTGAGCATCGTGTTGACGTTCTTCGCCATGACGGCGAGGTAGTCCTCGCGCGTCAGCAGGCCGGCGCGGTGGCAGAGCAGGTCGTCGTAGTAGGCCGTCCAACCTTCGACCAGCCACAGCAGCGACGAGTAGTTCTCGTTCTCGTAGTCGTAGTCCCAGAACTCGACCGGCCGCATGCGCTTGACGTTCCAGGCGTGAAAGTGCTCATGCGCTGCGAGGCCGAGGAACTCGCGGTACTGCTTCGCATCGCTGAGCGCGGTGCGCGCCATCAGCAGGGTCGTCGACGCCGCGTGTTCGAGGCCGCCGTGTCCCTCCGCGGCGAACAGACACAAGAACGTGTAGTCGCGGTATGGCAGAGCGCCGCCGAACACCGCCGCGGCTCGCTCGATGATGCGCGTCAGGTCGGCGATCAACGTCTCGGGCGGGCGCACGCCGCCGAGGCCGTCGAGAACGATGCGGTGGGTCACGCCGGCGACCTGCCACTCGATTTGCTCGAAGTCGCCGATCAGGATCGGCGAGTCGAGGACTTCGTCGAGATCGTGCGCCATCAAGGTCACGCTGCCGGGCGTCGCTAGCGGTGTGTGCAGTTGTCCGAGCGCACAAGCGAGCCGCCACTCGGGTGGGTGCTGCACCGTGAGCTGCACCGCGAGTCGGCGGGCTGCCACCGGCCACAACAGCACACAGGCGTGATTCCAGTAGGCGTGTTCGGCCGTGACGTCGGCGGTCCGCACGCTGAGTTCGCGCGCGTAGACCTGGTAGCGGATGCGGACCGTCCTGGCGCCCGCCGGTGTGGCGATCCGGAAGCGGTTCTTCGCCACCTTGACGCACGGCAGGATGGCTCCGTCCGCGCCGGACGCTTCGACCCGACTGAGCTGGCGTGAGTACTCGCGGATCAGGTAGCTGCCGGGGGTCCAGGTCGGCAGGAACAGCAGCAGCTCCTCTCCGGCCAGCGACCCTGCGGCCCGCAACGCATCGAGGTCGAGGTCGAGCTCGACGCCGAGGCGGTGCGACGCCGGCTGCGTCGCGTCGAGGCGGTAGACGAGCGGCGGCAAGGTGCTGGCAGCTGTTCTGGCGACCGAAACGACGTGGCGGCTCGCCTGAGGAGGAGAGAAGTCTGGCGCGCCCGAGAGGGGTCGAACCTCTGACCTACGGCTTCGGAGACCGTCGCTCTATCCAACTGAGCTACGGGCGCTGGACCCGCGCCGTCTTATCGGTAGCTCCGGCAGAACACAACCTCGTTGGCGCCGTCCTCGCGGCGCGACCTGCGCCAACCCTACCCGGTGCGGAGTCGTGAAACCGTTGTGCGTGGGTTGCCGGGGGGCGGCGCATCTGATTCAATTCTGGAGCGT
This sequence comes from Planctomycetota bacterium, assembly GCA_016793265.1. Lineage (GTDB taxonomy): Bacteria > Planctomycetota > UBA1135 > UBA1135 > UBA2386 > JAEUHT01. The sequence goes on along the minus strand of JAEUHT010000288.1, from coordinate 3,645 downwards.
CCTTCGGAACCCCGTGCCTGCAGGTGCAACCCCCCATGCACTGTGGGCTAGTTGGTTCCGCCCTGACCATGTTCCGTCGCTTCGGCCCCGCCCTGCTGCTCCTCGCTGCCGCCACCATGGTGGGCACGGCACCGTTGCAGGAAGTCGAGGCCACCGATGCCGGCGCCCTGATGCTGCTGGACAGCGACGGCGACTTCTTGCCGGACAGCGTGGAATGGGCGCTGATGACGAGCTCGTCGTCGGCCGACACCGATGGCGACACCGTTCCCGACTTCATCGAGGTCGTGCAGCGCGGGCTGCCGCGCCACGAGAGCCCGCCGCTGCCCCTGGACCAGGAGATGCGCATCGTCATCACTGGTCCGCAGTCCGGTGCGCCCGACAACTTCTCCTGGCTGCACGTGCTGCTGCGCTTCGTCGGTCCGGCGGACAACCTGACCGCCTTCAGCATCGTGCTGCAGTTGGCCGCCCTGCCGGGCGTGCAGATCCCGCTCGATCTGACGCTGTTCCCGGGCGCCGAACTGCGGGAACGCGTCACCTCGCAGCAGGGGCGTTGGGTCCATCTCGCGGTGCCCTTCGCACCGACCGACTTCCTCGCCCTGCTGAGCCCGTGCAGCGTTCGCGCCGATGCCACGGTCGGTGGCCGCATCGTCTCCAGCACCGTCAACCTGCTCGAAGTGCAGGACACCATCTGCTCGATCGTGCCGTTCGGCAGCCGCCACGTGCTGCAGAGCATCGCTCCGGTCGCGGCGATCGGCGAGGGCATGACGAACCGCGTCTGCCTGCTCGACCTCGCCGAGGTTGGATCTGGGCCGGGCGGGACCATCTACGAGGTCGTCGACGCCTACTGCGACGACTGCAACGAGATGGAGTGTGGCCCCGGTTGCGCGCAGTCGATCGGTTGGATCATCACGCTGCCGGGCGGCCTCGACGGGGTCGTGGTCGGCAAGTAGCCGCAGTCCGGCCAGCGCATGGCTGCTGCCAGACCGTCGAGCCGGTCCCTCCTACGCAGCGCAAGTCGAGCCCAGACGGCAGGTTTTGTCTCCCGCCGTCACAATCGAGGGAACCTTCCTGCGGTCGATACACGTCTGCAACCCCGTGGAACTGCTCCGAGACCCTGACGCCGACCTGGTCGCCGCTTGCCGCCATCCCGGCAGCGACACCTTCGAGCGGGCCTTCGAGGAGCTCTTCCGCCGCTATCGCGATCGCGCCTACGCCATCTCCTACCGCATCCTGGGCAACTCCATCGACGCGCTCGATGTGGTGCAGGAGAGCTTCGCGCTGGTCTTCCGCAAGCTCGACAGCTTCCGCGGCGGTTCGTTGTTCAGCACCTGGCTGTTCCGCATCGTCGTCAACAGCAGCATCGACCTTCGCCGTCGCGTCAAGGTGCAGGCCCCGTTCGGCCTCGTGCGCGACGACCAGGGCGAAGGGGAGCCGGTGGATCCGTCGCCAGACCCGCGCGACAAGGCGGCCACGAACGAGCTCGGCGATCAGGTGCAGCAGGCACTGAGCCAGCTCAGCGACAAGCTGCGCATCATCCTCGCCCTCAGGTACCTCGAGGGCATGTCGTACGAAGAATTGGCCGCGACGCTCGGGCTTTCGTTGGGAACAGTAAAGTCGCGCTTGGCGCGAGCCCACCTCGCTCTCGAATCCGTCGTTCGAACTCGCTTTCCCCAGTTGGACCTGAGCGGAGCGGCCCCTGATTCCGTGGGAGGTGTCGGATGAACGCGAACCCGGCCGACAACCCTGCAGTCGCCTGCCGCGAGTTCCTGACTGGCGCGCTCGCCATGCGCGGCGCCCTGTCGCCGGAGCTCGAGGCCCATCGGGCCGCCTGCGCCACCTGCGCCGAGCGCCTTGCTCGCGGCCTGCACTTTGCCCGCTTGATCGCGACGGTGCCGGCGCTGCCGGATGCGCTGGGTGCCGCCGACCTGAGGGAGCGCATCCACGAGCGCGCCGTCGAGCTCGCCGAAGCATCCCCGCTCGGCGCGACCCTGGCCGCTGGGATGGCGGCGGTGCCGGCCCCGGAGGCTTGGCCGGAACCGGTCGTCGAGACCGAGCTCGACCATCTCGTTCGAGCCCCACAGCTGCCTTCGACGGCGACCTGGGCGCGCGTCGGACTGGCGATTCGCGCCGACCTCGCGGCGGCCGTCCGGGGCGGCCAGGTGTCGCGTCGCCGCGTCGGTGGTTGGCTGGTCGGTGGCATGGGTGCGGCTGCGGCTGCCGCGGTCTTCCTGCTCCTGGCCAGGGAAGAGCCCCGTCAGGCCCCCAACATCGTCTTCGCCGACCTCGAGCAGCCGCCCGGGGTCGAGTTCACCGTGCTCCGCTATGGGGCCCTGCGATAGCTGCCGGTCCCCCTTTCCTATTCGCTTTGTTTTCATAGCATCCTGCACCTCGTCGCCATGTCCTTGCCTCGACTAGCACTCCTGCCAGCGGTCTCGAGGAGCGCACTGCTGAGTTGCGCGGCGTGGCTGCTTGCCATCGGGGGGGCTCCGTCGCAAGCAACGGTCGGCCAAGCCGGCAGCACGAAGTCGGCTTCGTCGCCGGCAGGTCCGAGCCAGGGACCGCCTGCGGTGCCGACGTTGGCCTCGATCGGTCAGGCTTGGCGCACGCAGGACTACACGATGGTCCAGCTGCGTCGCTTCCGCGATGCGCAGGGCAGCGTGGTCACAGTGCGCGAACAGGTCGCGGTCGACGCCTGTGGCGGCGACGTGCCGAACTTCGAGCTCGCCTTCCTCGGTGTCGAAGGGGAGCTCGCGGGCTCCGCGGTGACGCAGAAGTGGCAGCAGACCTACAGCCGCTTCGACAAGCTGTTCTTCCTGCACAGTTCCTTCCACGTGAAGGACCTCGGCAAGGCTGCGGTCAACTACCAGCTGCACGACTTCGGCCCGATCGTGCGGGCGAACCGCTCGGCTCGTCGCTTCGTCGTGTGGCCGCAGCAACTCGACAAGTCGGTGTGGTTGGTCGATGTCGACATGCAGACGAGCGTGCCGCTCTACTGCGCCGAGTTCGACCCGCGTATGCGGATGCTGAGCGAGGTGGAAGGCCTGAGCTTCACCCCTTCCACGCCGACGGTCGCGGTCGCCGCGAGCAGCATCGTCGCCTTGCCCGATTTCTCGGCTGCGACGTCGTATCTCGGTCACCCAAACGGCCTCGTGGACCCGAACGTGCTGCTCACCAGCGAGTACGCCCTCGGCCAGGTCGAGGTGCGCGACGATCCGCTCAATGGCCGGCAGAAGCTCGTGATGACCTACACCGACGGCATCGACGAGTTCATGATCGTGCAGACGCCGAACACACCCGACGCCTTCGCCTCGCTGCAAGCCAGGTCGGGCAAAGGGGCGCCGTCGGCTGCGCTCGGCCATACGATCGCGCGCTACCGCGACCCGGCCATGAGCGTGCTGATCTTCTGGGAGGACGGCGTGTCCTTCCAGGTCGCCGGCCGCGGTTCGCTGCAGCGCCTCGATGAGCTGGCCCGCCAGCTCTACCTGCAGGCCCGCTCGAATTGATGGCCCGCTCGAATTGATGGCCCGCTCGAATTGATGGGCGGATCGGACGCCGTCGCGATCTTGCGATGATGGCCGTTGCGTCCATGCGACGGCGGCGCGGTGCCCGGCAGCCTGCGCCGGACACGATGTCGGTGGTATCGAC
>JAEUHT010000276.1 GCA_016793265.1 Planctomycetota bacterium | reverse complement strand
CGCGCCGGGCAAAGCCCGGCCTGCATGGTCCATAACGAGACCTTCGAGGCGCTGGCCCGTCGACAGCTCGATCGCGACCGTGTGCCGTTGCCCCTCGACGAGCATCAGTGCCACCTGCTCCGGCGCAAAGCCGGCGGCCGTCACCTGCAGGCGCCGCGAACCGGGCGGCAGCCGTTCCCAACGGAAGGCCCCGGTGGTGTCGCTGCGCACGGTCTCGCCGGGGACGAGATCACACGTCACCGCCGCCGCGGCGATGGCGCGACCGCTGGCGTCGCGCACGACGCCGTCGACCCCGGCGAGGCGCGGCACGTGCACGTCGCCGAGCGCGAGGCCATGGTCGCGGCAGGCGAACCGCAGCTCGAAGCCCCACGGCAGCCGCGGGTCGTCACCTTGCAGCGCGAACCTCCCCGCGCCCACTACGAAGAGGAACGCGCCGTCCGCCGCCGTCGTCGCGCGCGCGGCCTCGACCGGCTGCTCGTTCCTTGCCCCAGCCCGCAACACACGCAGTTCGAGCCCAGCCAGCGCCAATCCACCCTGTCGCAGCCGGCCGCGCACGGTCGCCACTTCGACCGCGTCGCGCGCGGACACGGTGCTCACCGGCGGCGGCACCGTCGCCGGCACCGCGGCTGCAGGCGCGTCCGTGGCCAGCGGCGGCGGGGACGCCGGCTCGCCAGCACCCGCCGCGCCCCACCAAGAGACGCCGAGGCCGAGGCCAACGACGGCGAGAACGGGCAGCAGCAGACGCAGGGTCCTCACGACGCGCACGCTAACCCCGCCGCCTCCCGCCGCAACACGCCCGACGCGTCCGCTGCAGCCGGCCAAGGCGATTCCTGGCGGGCCCGAGGCGCAGCCGGCGCGGTTCCTGCAGCCCCGTGCCACCGCGACCCACCATGACGCGCCGCCACTTCCGGTTCTCCCACCTGCTGTCCTCGTTCCTGCTGCTGTTGTCAGCGCTGCTGTTCCCTGCCTGCGACGGCGGCGACGGCGAGGCAGACACCGGCACCAGCTTCCTCTCCCCGCCGCTGACCCTCGTCGGCCAGGAGTTCGAGTACACGATCCACGCGGGCAGCGACGGCGCTCCCTGGACCCTCAACACCGTCAAGGACGCACCCGCCTGGCTCTCGGTCGTGATGGCGGACCCGACGACGATCGAACTCACCGGCACCCCCCCGGCCGCCGACATGCACAACGTCGAGATCGACATCGACGGCACCGACATCAGTGGCCACCCGCTGCACTGGATCTACCACGTGCACATCGAGATCGCCGACGACGTCGGCTTCGACCTCTCGGGCTCGTGGTCGCTGACGGTGGACGTGACGACCGCCTCGGGCGTGTGCGCCGGTGACGAGAACGACCCGCCCTCCACCGACACGGTCGCGGTCGTGCAGGACGGGGTCGGCGTCGAACTCACTGGCGTCCAGGGCAGCTCGGCGAACCTGCTGAGCGGCGTGCTCTACCCGCCGCGGCACGGCGGCGACCTCGCTTTCCTGGTGCTCGAAGGAGAGGTCGAAGAGGACGGCGGCACCACCACGATCCACTACGAACTCGACGTCTACTCGTCCGGCGGCGTGCTGCACCTGGACGGCACCGAGGATTGGCACTGGAACGGCTCCGCGCAATCCTGCAGCGGCACCTCGACGGTGACCGCGGTGCGGTTGCCGTGAGGCGGGCCGCTCAGGTCGTGTAGTTGCCGACGATGCGGCGCAGTTCGAGGCAAGTGTCCGAACTGCACTGCGCCGCTGCCGACAGCTCCTCGGACTGCGCGGCGGTCGCCTGCACGGTGCCGTCGACCTGACCGGTGACGGCGGCGATCTGCTCGAGGCTGCGCGTCTGTTCGCCGCTCGCGGTGGTGACGTTGCCGAGGATCGCCCGCACGTCGCGGATGCCGGCGTCGATGCTCGCGAACACCGTGCGCACCTGCTCGACCTCGCCGCCGCTGTCGCGCACGCTCCTGAGGCTCTCGTCGACCATGCGCTTGGTGTTCTTCGCCGCCTCGGCGCTGCGTTGCGCGAGGTTGCGCACCTCCTCGGCGACCACGGCGAAGCCCTTGCCGGCGTCGCCGGCGCGCGCCGCTTCGACGGCCGCATTGAGCGCCAGCAGGTTGGTCTGGAAGGCGATCTCGTCGATCACCGACAGCACCCGTTCGATCTCGACACTCGACGTACGCAGCCGCTCCATCGCGGCGCCGAGTCGCTGCATCGCCGCGGTGCCCTGGCCGGCGGCATCGAATGCGCTCTGGGCGAGGCCGTTGGCGCGTTCCACCTCGCCGTGGTTCTGGCGCATCGACGACGACAGCTGCTCGACCGCGGCCGAGACCTCCTCGATCGACGCTGCCTGGCTGCTGGCGGCGTTGGCGAGCGCTCCCGAGCTCGTGCGCACGTCGCCGGCGCCGCGCTCCAGCGCGTCGCTGGCCTGTTGCAGCTGGCTCATGCCCAGCGCGAAGCCCTCGAACAGCACGTTCAACGTCCGGCCGAGATCAGCAAGTTCGTCGTGAGAGTCCGTGGCGAAGCGCACCCGCAGGTCGCAATGCCCGTCGCCGAGCGCAGCCTCGGTGGTCGCCTGCATGCCGTGCAGCGGCCGCCGCACGGCGCGCACCAGCCAGAGGCCGATCGCCGCTGCCACCCCGAGGCCTGCGAACATGCCGAAGGTGACGATCATCGCGCCGCGCGCGAGTTGCTGGTCGGAGTCCGCGCACGCCGCCGTCACCTGCTGCCGCGCCGCCGTCGCCAGCGCGTCGATCTGGTCGGTCAGCGCGTCGTTGGCCCGCGCGCACGCCGCGGTCGCCGCCTGCACCGCCAGCAACCCGGCGGCGAGGTCCGTCAGCGCCGCGCGGTAGCTGCTCCATTCGGCCTGCGCGCGCTCGCGCGCTGCCGCCGGCAGGTCCACCGCGAGCGTCGTGAAGCGCTCGATCGCCGCCGTGGCCTTGCCGAGGTACTCCTCGCGCCCGCGCAGCAGCAGGTCCTTCTCGTGGCGCCGCACCATCAAGTAGGCGGCGGTCAGGTCGACGCGGTCGAGGTCCTGCACCACCTTCTCGACCGCGTGCGCCGCCTCCCGCAGCTTGCCCTCACTGCCACTCTTCTCGTTGATGCCCCGCCGCTGCCAGGCGGTGATCACGTCGGCGAACGCCTTGCGGTAGGAGGCCAACGCGTCGCGGCAGGTGCGCACCGACTCGGCGTGACCGGCAATCGCCGCCAGCTCCTCGATCGCCTGGGCAACATCGGTGAGGGCGGTCTGCTGCGCCGCCACCGCGGCGTCGCCACGCTGCTGCTGGTAGTCGAACTCGGCGTGCGTCGCGGCGCCGCAACTGGCGACGGCCTGGGTCAGACGCTGCAGCGACTGCAGCCCGACGCTGGTCACCTGACGGCCGGTGCGCTGGGCGCCGTTCGCCATCCAGATGCCCACGCCGCTCACGGCGACGACGAGGAACGTGAACACCACGCAGCCGGTCCAGACCTTGGCGACGATGCGCATGGCCGGGTTTCGGCCCGGCACCCTGCACAATCGGATAGGGGTTTTCCCCCCCCAGGATCGTCACCGCTGTTGCTGTTGCTGCCGCTGCACATCGATGGTGACGATGGTGCCGGTAGGCAGGCGCAGCTCGCCGACGAGATGCCCGCCTCGCTCCTGCAGCGTCATGGTGTCGGTCTGCACCATCTGCTGCTGGCCGTTGACCACCAGCGTCTTCTGCGTGCCGCGCAGCGCGAGCACGCCGTTCTGCAGCTGGCCTTCGAGCACCTGCCGGAACTGGTAGTGGTCGCTGCCGCCCCAGCCGTTGGCGACGCGCGTCTCGCCGGCACTCTCGACCTGGTAGCCGTTCTGGCCGCGGTCGATGCCGATCACCATCTGCCACTCGGCGTGGCCACCCGTCGGCAGCGGCTGCAGCGCGGTGCCGCTCCAGGCCCCGGCGAACGGGTCGGCCGCGCCACCACCGCCACCCTGATCGGGGCTGAGCCGGAACTCCAACACGGTGCCCCACCGCTGCAGGATGTCGGCGGGCAGCGCTTCGAGTTCGGGATTGGCGACGCCCTTGAGCCAGGCGTCGGCGATGTCGACGACGATGATGTCGCCGCTCTCACCGTGCTTCTGGTAGTTGGCGGTCGCCACCTCGACACACTTCTCGAACGGCGCGCTGCCCTGGCGCTTGCCGCCGCCGATGCCGGTCGCTTCGACCGGCAGCAGGTTGCCCGACGGCAACCGGATCGCGGGGAAGGCGTGGCCGGGGATCAGCACCATGCAGGGCTTCAGGCCGACCGCGTGCGCCATCGCGCAGTAGAGCGCCGCCAGCTCGATGCAGGTGCCCGAGCGGTCGCGGATCACGTCGCGCGGGAACTTCATGCTCTGCACGATCTTGTTGTCGAAGCTGAGGCTCTTGTCGGCGAGCCCGACCGGCCCCTGGTAGGTGAAGTCGTTGGCGAGCCAGAGCTCGTAGCAGGCCTTGAGCACCTTCCACGCCGCCTCGTCGCTGTAAGGCGCACCGGCGCCGCTGGCCGCCTTGTTGGCCGCCGCCGCGAACTGCTTGACCACCGGGTCGTCGCGCGTCACCCAGGCGGCGACGAAGTCGGAGTTGCTGAAGGCGTCGAAGTAGCTGCCGGTGCTCTCCTTCTCGGTCAGGTTGGAGAACACGTACTCGTGGCGGCCGAGCACCGAGATGCGGCGGCCGTCGGAGTCGTCACGCTCCTTGCCGCTCGAATCGGTCCACTGCCACTCGGCGACGAGGTTGACCGGCGTCGTGCTGGTCAGTTCGGCGATCTGCTTCTTGAGCACCGGGTGGTAGACGGCGACCGCGGTCTGTCCGGGGATCAGCTCGGGCACCTTGTGCCACAGGTCGAGCTCGGAGTAGTCGCCGAGGCGGAAGCGCACGCGCAGGTCGCGCAGCACACCGTCGCCGGTGTTGGTGAACACGGCCTTGGCGACCCACTGCGCGGCGAAGCCGGTGTCGAGGCCGTAGACCTTGTAGAGGCAGCTCATGATGCGATCGCGCACGTCGAACTGCACCTTGAGGCGGCCAGCGCCCTTGGGTCCCGTGTACGGCAGCTGGTAGGAGAGCTTCTTGTCGTTGTCGTTCCAGCGCGCGTCGCTGGCGCCGGCGGGCAGCCGGTAGACGGCGCGCCCGGTCATTTCGATGCCTCCGGTCTCATCGCTGGTGAAGTCGAACGTCGCCAGCTGCCGGCCATCGGCCTCGGTGCCGAGGCCGACGAAGGCGTGGTTCTCGGTCTGCCAGCGCCACTCGCCGTCGCCGCGGTTCTCGACCGCGCCGAGCATGTGCAGGTCGAGCACGACCTTGTGCTCGTTGTCCTCGTAGCGGGCCTTGGCGTCCGCCGCGATCTCCTGGTTGGAACGTGCGCTGCTGAGGTCGCGCAGGAACAGGCGCGCGTCGGGGATCAGCTTCTTCATCTCGCGGAAGACCGCCTCCGGCAGCACCACGGTCGCGGTGCCGCGCAGGTCGCCGTTCGCCAGCATCTCGCCTTGGATGTCCATCCTGGCCTGGATCGTCGTCGGTCCGGCGGCCTCGGGCTCCGGCATCGCCCCGGCGTCGCGCACCATGCCGTCCGGCACCGGCACCTTCGGCAGCTTGTTCTCGTCGAAGCCACGCTGCGTGATCAGCTCCTGCAGCGTCGCAGCGGCGGTGCGCACGGCCTCGGCGTCACCGGGCGACAGCCGCGCCCCGTCGAGCGCCCGTTTGGCCTCGGCATGGCCCTGCCGCGCCGCCAGCGTCAACCAGGCGTGGCCCTCGATCGGGTCGCGCCGACGGCCTTCGCCACCGGCGACGCAGAGGCCGAACGCCCACTGGCCATCGGCCTGCCCTGTGCTGGCGACCAGCAGGAACAGGTCGGCGGCCTTGCCGAGGTCCTTCTCGGTGCCCTGGCCGTTGTAGTAGAGCTGGCCGAGCATGAAGCGCGCTTCGACGTGGCCCTGCAGCGCCGCGAGCGTGTACCAACGCAACCCCACGGCGGCGTCGGCGGCGACGCCGTAGCCCTTCTGCAGCATGAGGCCCAGCAGGCACTGCGCCTCGGCATTGCCGCCCTTGGCGAGCGGCACCAGGATCTGCAGCGCCTTCTGGGCCTCCTTCTTCTGCAGCAAGGCCTTCGCCGCCTCGATCTGCTGGGCGGCATCCTGCGGCTGCTGCGGTGCGGTCGTGGCGCGCGGCTGCAGGCTGATCGACGGCGTCGGCGCCGGCGGGTTGGATTGGTTGCCTTCGTTCGGCTGCCGCGGTGGCGCCTGTGCCACCACGGACACGGCAACGACGAACAACGCCGCCACGGCGGCGCGGGCGAGAGAGGCAATGCGCATGGTCACTCCAGGTAGGGGCCGGTGTCGGCGGCCCGGGTTCGATCAACGGAGGTTGCTGAGTTCGATGTTGACGACGCGGCTCATCGCCGGCGCGCCGGGCGTGATCGGCAACTGCTCGGTGAACTGACCGCGCGCGAGCAGGCCGTCGCCTTTGCGGTAGGTGAAGCGGAACTCCTGGCGCGGCCCCTGCTGCACCAGCGTGACGCTGTCGGCGTCGACGTAGCCGACGCTGACCGTGGTGCCCACGATCGGGTCGCGGTCGAGCACCTGGCCCAACTGCAACCGCGCACAGTGTTCGGGCGGGATCCAGAGGCCGGTCAGCTGATGGGCGCTGCGCACGCGCAGGTCCATGCCGGGGATGAGATCGGGCGCGCGCAACCTCGCCAGCAGCCAATCGCCGGAGCGCTGCACGACGTCGTAGTCGAGCCGGAACGGCAACGGCGTGTCGACCGCCACCGGCCGCACCGTGAGCTCGGCGCGGTAGTCGAAGCCGCGCGCCGCCTTCACCACGGCCGGCGCTGGCACCTTCGCCCAGGGCACCACGACCTGCCGCGAGGCCTCGAACGTGGTGCAGCGCAGCGTCGTCGCGCCTTCACTGAGCTGCACCCCTTGCTGGGTATGGCGAGCACCACCCTTGGTGATGTCGCTCGTGTAGAGCAAGACGCCGCTGTCGCGATCGTAGATCCACACCGAACGGCCCTGCTGCCGCGGCCAGAACAGCCACAGCGCGTGGTAGGTGACGCGACCGATCGTGTAGTCCATCGGCCGCACGACGAGCCCGGGCACACCTTCCTGCTGCAGCCGCCGCAGCGCGTCGGGGTGCAACCACAGGTCGCCACCACAACCGGCGTTGGTGACGTAGCCGAGCTCCATGCTCTCGGTCGACGAGGTCGGGTCGAGGCCGTTCCACAGGTAGAACAGCAGCTGCACGCCGACCTGCTTGTCGTCGAGCGCGAGCACGTTGGCCAAGAGCCAGCCGGCGGAGCCGGTGCCGGCGTTCTCGATGCGGCGGTAGCGGTTGCCTTCGGCGTCGGCCCAGCGCCCCTCCGGATCGACCTCGAAGTCGTGGTCGCTGGCCGGGATGGTGCCCGCGATCGTCTTGAAGGTCAGCCGCGTGCCGGGCACCAGCCACGCCGGTGGCGGCGTCGTCACCGCGAACGGCAGCGCCGCGTCGGGAACCGGCGCGGCGAGCGGCGGACCCTGGCCGATCGCCGATCCGAGCCACAGGACCACGACGCCGAGACAGCACAGCCGGCAGCGCATGACGACTCCGCGACCGCCCACGACGGGGCGAGCCAACCTGCAGTGTCGCGGCGCCCCGTCGACCGGGAATGCGCACAAGACACCGGGCCGGCAGCGGCGAAGACCGCAGTGGCGCCAGTCAGAATCCGGGCGACAGCGCGTTCACCAACGCCACGAACTTCGCCGCCGTGAAGCCGGGCACGGTCACCCGCGCGACCGCCTGCAGCTCCTTCGCCGTGAACTCCGCGTTGCCGATCGCGGCCACCAGCTCGCCCCAGGCCGGCACTTCCTGCACGTGGCCCGGCGCCGTGCCGAGCTGCTCCAGCAACTGCGCCAGCAGCTCCTTGCCCTTCGCCACCCACTCTGCGGCGGCGGCTTCGTCGCGCACGCCGACGACGAACGCGAAGGTCGCCGGGTCGCCGAAGGTCACCCGCAGCTCGACGTCCTTCGCCTGCGGCAGACCGAGCAACCCCACCATCGCCAGCAGCTTGCTGTTGCCGGGCACCACGACGCGCAGCGCCGCACCGGTGTCGGCGAGCAGCTCGGCCGCCTTCGCCTCACGCACGAGCCCAGGCTTGTCGAGCGTGCTCAGCATCAACTGCTC
>JAEUHT010000128.1 GCA_016793265.1 Planctomycetota bacterium | reverse complement strand
AGTGGCCCGAACACCGCCCGGCGGATGGACGGCTTCCATGGCGACCAGCGCGAGGCTGCTGCCGTGGCCGAAGAGGACGTCAATCGCCCCCCACCGTGGAGGATGGTCTGAGCACGCAATCCGGCAAGCTAGCGACGACCCAGCGGGTTCCGAAGCACTTCCCCGGGCGTGAGCGAATCCGCGGCCAGGATGGGCACGGCGAAGTGCAAGGCCATGTTCACGGCGTCCACGCACCCCGCCGCCGCGGGCGGGGGCTCACGGATCCGGGTTCTGCGGCCCGGGCCCCGGCGGCCTTCGGACGCCTCGACGCCGGGGGCTCCTCGGTCCCGAAGGCCCGGGCCTCCGGCCACTGCGGCGCTTCAGCGACTGCCGATGATCATCTCGCAGCCGTTGCTGACGGTCGCCCCGAACGGGTTCGCACCGACGTCGAACAGGAGGGCCTGGCCGAAGAGTCGAGCGCCGAGGATCGACGTCGTCGGCGGGATGCCGATCAGCAGGCTGGCCTGGTTGCCGCTTGCCGCAGTCGACGCGACCACGTCGATGCTGCTCCACAAGGAGCAACCAGGCATGCCGAGCGCCGCCAGCGACAAGGGCAGGGCGAGCCCCTGGTGGCTCGTGTTCGACACGCCGAACAGCACGAACGGCGGCACGAGGCCGGTCGGGACGTTCGTGATGCGCAGGCCGAACACCGTGCCCAGCCACGGCAACTGGGCGAAGCCGGGGTGCTTGCCGAGTTGCGGCGTGCCGAGACTGCCCGCACAGCCAGCGCCGAACGTACCGAAGTGGGGCGGATACCCGGCGCGGAAGGTCCAGGTGTCGCCGAAGGCCCCGCCGGCGGCGACGGCGAGGCCACCGTACATCACCGCCTCCCCGGTGGCAGTGAACACGAAGCCCGGGTTCTGTCGCGGCGATGGACTCAGCAAGGCACCACGCAGGCTCCACGTCGCGCCATCCCACTCCCACATCTCGTTCGTGATCCCACCCGGATCGAACCCGCCGAAGAGCACGCTGCGTCCGCGCATCGGGTCGAAGGCGGCGCCGGTGGCCCAGAGCGGCCCCGGCGAAGACCCGGTCGACGATTGGCTCCAGGTCGTTCCGTTCCAGATCCAGGTGTCGCTGTAGAAGGAACCTGCGCCGGCCTCCCCGCCGAACAGCAGGACCACCCCTGCCGCGACATCGGCGACCATGGCCATCTGTTTGCGCGGTCCGGGGCGAATCCCCGTCGCCATCGCGGCCCAGGACACTCCATCCCACACCCAGGTGTCGTCACGGTAGTTCACCCCATCGAAGCCGCCGAACAACACGGTCTGACCACGCACCGCGTCGTAGGCAGCCCCTCCCAGCATGCGCGCCGGTGGCGACACCGCCGGTGATGCTTGGGTCCAGTTGTCGCCATCCCACTGCCAGGTGTCGGCGAGCAGGGTGCTGAAATCGCCGCCGCCGAACATGACCACGCGCTGACGTTGGCGATCGTAGACGGCCACCGCACCGGCTCGCGCCGGCGGGACCGTCGCGGGCTGGCGCTGCAGCCACGTCACGCCGTCCCACTCCCACGTGTCGTCGAGCGCGCAGCAGTTGGCGGCGACGTTGCTCCAGCCGCCGAAGAGCACGACGCGCCCGCGCTCTTCATCGTAGACCATGACGGTCGCCGCGCGTGGCGACGGAGATGCAGCCGGCGCCTGCTGCAACCAGCCGAGGTACACCTGAGCAGAGCCCGAGGACACCATGCTGGTTGCGCTGAGCAGCGAGGCCAGGCCGGCCAGGAAGCTCGGGGAAGCGACACCGTGGCTGTGGAGGCTCATGGCGGGGTGGCTATGGCACTCGCCGAGATCCACGAAGTGGCACTGCGCCGGTGCCTGGAGGTGCAGAAGGCCGCATGTTCGTGGCGCCGATGGTGGCGCGGTGACCAGTCACCGGCTGGTGGGTGACCCCGCTGCGGGGCAAGGCGGGACCCTGGCGGCGGCTCGAGTTCGGTCCATGGCCTCTCACCAGTCGAGACGCAGTGTGCTCCGCACGTGCGCGACCAGGCCCGCCGGCACGCCCAGCGACTCGGCCAGCGGCAAGAGCCCGCGGAACGCCGCCACCACTTCGTCGAGCACGCGGCGGTCGCGGCCGCGCGGCAGGCCGGCGTGGTCGGCCAGCGCCTTCAGGTCCGCGCGCGTGAAGCCGCCGGTCTTGCCGCCGATGCTGAGCTGGTGCCGGCTGGTGAACGCACTGCCCTCGGCGTGGCACAGGTCGTAGGCGGGAGCCAGATCCCACTGGCCTTGGCGGTCCATCACGAAGGCGAAGTTCTTGACGTGGTCGTCCTGGTTGCAGCCGACCACGTTGAACACCACGCGGCGGAACTGCTGCTCCATCGCCGCCGGCGGCACCCGCAGTTGCCGCATGGTCTGGAACAGCTGCTCGTACGAGTACTGCCCGGTCGCGTTGTAGTCGAAGTGCGCCAGCGCGCCGAACGTCTGCACGAAGCGCTTGCCGCCGTTGGCGTCGCGGTCGAAGCGGCGCGTCATGAAGTGGCTGCGGCCGTTCTCCTGCAGCAGGCGGCATTCGGCCATCGTCACGCCACACTGCCCGGCGAGCCGGGAGTAGGCGTATTCGAGCAACCCGTAGCCCTGCGGGTCGGCGATGCCCCAGTCGCCGCTGCGCAGCACGCCGTCGAACTTGATCAGCCAGTGCTCGAAGCCCGGCGGCAGCGACATCTGTCCCGAACGCACCTGCTTGGTCTTCGGATCGAACGCGATCACGGCCTTGGCGCGCGCGCCGCCGGCCGAGGTGCCGACGCGCAGGATGTCGAGCAGCGCTGCGTCGCCGCGCTCGCCGCTGAGCACGGTGTCGAGCTGGCTCTTCTCGGCGAACGCCAGCGCCGCCAGCTCGACGAGCTGCGCCACTTCGAGCGGCTGATCCTGTTCGTCGCCCAGGCCGGTCGACGGTTCGAACTCGAGCGCCCCCATGCCGCGCGTGCCGGTGTAGCACAGGCGGTCGACGGCCTGGAACTGCTCGGGCGAACGGCCGGTGCGCGCCAGCCAGACGTCGATCAGGCGGTTGCCGTACTTGTCGGGCAGGCTGTCCGCGAGCAGGCCGGGCAGGCCGTGGAACGTGCGCACGTCGAGCTCGCGGAACTGGTAGACGCGGCGCGCCACCACCGGCATGTGCAGCGGCGCCAATTCGATGCCGGCGGCGGCGAAGTCGGGGTCGTACTCGAAGCGCGCGAAGCGTTCGCCGACGGCCATCGACACGTAGCCGATCGTGGTGCCCCAGAGGCGCACGGTCGCCGTCGTCACGGCCGTTGATCCCCCCACTGGAAGCCGTCGGTGGCGGCAGCACCCGGCGACTTCGCCTTCGCCCGCCGCCGGCGCCGGCCGGTCACCTCGACCAGCGGCGAACGGAACTCGGCCGGCAGCAACTGCTCGATCGCCGCATCCTGCTGCAGCGCGACCAGGAGCCGCAGCCAGGAACCGAGCTTGCCGTCCTTGCCGTCCTCGATGCGCCGCAGGGTGGCGACGCCGACCCCCGCCGCGGCGGCCAGCACCTGCTGCGACAGGCCCTGCTGCTCGCGCAGGCGGGCCAACCGTTCGCCGAGTTCCCGCAGCATGGCGGGGGGCGGAGTGAGGCGGTCGAACTTCATGTGATCAGGAATGAGCGGTTCATCGGCATTCTAGCACGTATTCGATCACTCATGATCGCACATTCTTCCGAGCTAGCGCAGCCAGGAGGTTCCCGCCCAACGATCACGCGTGATCACTTTCGGGCGCAAGCGCCGCCTTGGCGATCACCTACGATCGCACGACCGAGAGCCGCTTCCGGGGCTCAGCCACAGGCTGCCCGCTACCTGTTGGGCAAGAGCCAGCGGCGCACCCGCCCGCCGGCGGGCAGCCGCGAGCCGAGGCCACGCGCCAGCGCCTCGAGCGCGCGGCGGTAGGGTTCTTTCTTGTGCTCGGTCAGCAGCCCGAAGACCACGATGAACGTGAGCACGGCGAGCGCGACGGCGATCACCTGCAGCGGCGCGTTGCGGTCGTAGCCGATTGTATGCCGCGCGAAGATCAGCAGCGGGGCGTGGGCGCAGTAGAGGCTGAAGGTGAACGACGCGACGAAGCGGATCGGCCGCACCGACCAGCTCGGGAAGGTGAGGTGCGCGTGGCCGAGTGCGTAGAGGTGCAGGCCCGCCAGCACCGCGATCACCCAGTCGTGCAGCCAGTTGCGGGCACTGCCGAGCGAGCTGTGCGCGACGCCGCCGAACGGGCGGTTGCCGAGCTCGACGAGCCAGGATTCGGCGCCCGAGGCCTTGTAGCCGGCGTAGGCGAGCACCGTCGCGACGAGCAGCCCGCGCGCGAGGCCGCGCGACAGCGGCCACCGCGGGCCGAGCTGCCACAGCACGGCGCCGAGCGCCCAGACCGGCGCCAGCAACCAGAGCTTGAAGCCGACGAACGCGAGGCCGAGGCCCAGCAACAGCCAACGCCGCGGCCCGCGGTAGAAGGCGAAGGCCGCGAACAGCAGGTAGTACCAGGCCTCGTAACCGAGCGACCACCAGGGCACGTTCGTGCACGGCGGCTCGGAGAGCGTCCACAGTTCGCCGGCGAAGCCGAGCTGGAATGGGACGTAGAGCCAGAGCTTGCCGAGCTGGTAATCACGTTCGAGCTGCAGGCCGGCCACCAGGTGCCCGGCGAGCGCGGCGAGGCCGTAGGTGAGCACGAGCGCCGGCAGCGC
This sequence comes from Planctomycetota bacterium, assembly GCA_016793265.1. Classification (GTDB taxonomy): domain Bacteria; phylum Planctomycetota; class UBA1135; order UBA1135; family UBA2386; genus JAEUHT01. The sequence goes on along the minus strand of JAEUHT010000128.1, from coordinate 8,046 downwards.
GACCGACCACAGCCTGGCGCCGCGCGCCACCAGATAGTCCGTCAGGTTGGCGTGGCGCGACTCGGTCGTGTAGCTGATCACGAAGCCCGACAGCACGAAGAACAGCACGACGGCGTCGTGGCCGAGCTCGGGCACGAAGCGCGCCAGCTCCGGGCCGGCCACACCGAACACGCTCAGGTGGGCGACGAAGACCAGGAAGGACGCGGTGGCCCGCATGCCATCGAGCCAGAGCGAGACGTCCTTGCGCATCAGATCGATTGGTCCAGGGGCGGTGGCGAGTGGCTCGGCGAACCAACGCGCGGCCGCAGCAGGATACCCCGCGCCACGCCGACCGACGCCAGGGATCCGCCGGCACGCCGCACGCACGGTGGCAGCGGGCGCAGCTGCGCGCAACGGCCGGTCGTGCAGCCGCGCGCCCCTGCCCCCCACCGGCAAGGCAATGCAGGACCGCAGCGCCCGCTGGGAACTGCCGATGGCGGCGCGCGTCCCCCGCAACATCATGATCACGAGCCTGCCCGCCATCCTGTTCACCATGACCACGCTGCCACAGGGACCAACGCCGACACCGGAAGCCACCGCGGCGCTCGCCACCACCCACCTCGGCATCGAGCTGTTCCGCACGCTGGGCCACGCGGCCCCCGGCACCAACCTGTTCGTGTCGCCTGATTCGGTGACCACGGCCCTGGCGATCGTGATGGCCGGCGCACGCGAACAGACGCTCGCCGAGATGAAGCGGGCGCTCGGCCTTCCGGCCGACACGCCCGACGCGGCGTTGCACGCCGGCCTGCAGCGGCTGCAGCAGCGGCTCGAGGCCGGTCGCGGCACCGGCACCGACGCGCAGCGGGCCGAGGTCGCGGCGCTGCGCACGCAGTTGGCGACGCTGAACCAACGCGCCGAGCAGCTCGCCGACGGCGGCAAGGACTGGCAGGCCGCGCGGGCAGCCCAGCAAGAGGCCGAACAGGTCGCGGCACTGCTCAACCGCCAGCTGCAGGGCCTCGACCGCTACGAGCTGAGCTGCGCCAACGCGCTGTGGGTCGATCGTTCGTTCCCGATCCTGGCCGACTACGTCGCCACCATCGATCGCTGGTACGGCAGCGGCGCCGCGCAGCAGCTCGACTTCGCGCACGATCCGGACGGCGCCGCGCAGCAGCTCGACTTCGCGCACGATCCGGACGGCGCCGCGCGCACGATCAACGACTGGGTCGCCGCGCGCACCAACGACCGCATCCGCGACCTGCTGGCCAAGGGCAGCGTGCCAGCAGCGACGCCGATGATCGTCACCAATACGATCTGGTTCCGCGGCGAGTGGCAGCAGCCGTTCGACGCGGCGCGCACGCAGCCGCAGCCGTTCCTGCTGGCCGCCGGTGGCGAGGTGTCGGTGCCGCTGATGCGCGACGGCCATCGCCACGGGGTGCCCTACGCGGCGTTCGACGGCGACGGCGACTTGTTCGCCACCCCGCACGAAGTGCCCGGCGAGCCGGGCGCCAGGCAACCGCCGACGTACCCCGACGACCGCGGCTTCCAGATGGTCGAGCTGCCCTACAAGGGCGGCGAACTGGCGATGGTCGTGCTGGTGCCGCAGTCGCGCGACGGCCTGCCGCAGCTCGAACGCCTGCTGACCGCCGAACGCCTGCACGGCTGGCTCACGAAGCTCGGCGCGCGCCAGGTGGACACCTCGCTGCCGCGCTTCCGGCTCGACGGCGACCACGAACTGGCGCCGGCGCTGCAGGCGCTGGGCATGCACCGCGCGTTCACCTCGCCGGAGCAGCCCGACGGTGCGCAGTTCGCCGGCATCAGCAGCAGCACCGACCCGCGCCAGCAGGTCTGCATCAGCCGCGTCGTGCACAAGACCATGCTCGACGTCAGCGAGAAGGGCACCGAAGCCGCCGCCGCGACGGCCGTCCTGATGGCCGTCGGCGCCGCCGCCCGGCCGCTGCGCATGGTGCCGTTCCACCCGGTCGTACGCGCCGATCGCCCGTTCCTGTTCCTGATCCGCGACGTCAAGACCAGCGCCCTGCTGTTCCTCGGCCGCTACGTCGACCCGCGCCGCTGAACGGCTCAGCGGCCGGCGCGCACCGCATCGATGGCGGCGACGTAGGCGAGCAGCGCTCGGGCCAGCAGCATGCGCACGGCGCCATCACTGCGGTCCATCTGGCGCGCGATCTCGCTGGTGGAGATCTGGACGATGCGGGACAGGGTCACCACCTCCTGGTAGTCGGGCGGCAGCCGGTCGAACGCGGCCTCCATCTCGCTGGCGAGTTCGCCGGCGATCGCGAACTGACTCGGCGACTGCAGCGTCGTGCGGGCGTCGATGAGCTCGTCGCCATCGACCTCCGTCTCGCACCGCGATGCAGACCTGGCGCGCACGCGGAAAGCACGCCGCGAGGTGCGGCAGCAGCGGGTCGTCGTCCCCGTGGATCAGCGGCTCGCAGTGGGGCCAGGCTGGACGGACCGGCACCTCGTCGCGGTGTCCCGCCCCGCTCATTCCGTGCGGCCCCATCGCTTCATGGCGCGCGATGGTAGGTGCCCCACCTCACCAGGTCACGAGCCGAGCCGTCGGTTGCGGTCGCGGACCTGGCGAGCGACTGCCGGCGAGCTGCGCGTGGTTGCTCGCCGCAGCTCACGCCTGGCGCCCCCGTTCGCGCCGGCGGCCATAGCGACGCAGCCGCAGCGAGTTGAGCAGCACCGAGACGCTCGACAGCGACATCGCGGCACTGGCCAGCACCGGCGACAGGCGCAGGCCGAAGCTGTGGAAGACGCCAGCGGCGAACGGGATGCCGAGCAGGTTGTAGACGGACGCCCAGACCAGGTTCTGGCGGATCGTGCGCATCGTCGCGCGGGCCAGGCCGAGTGCTCTCGGCAGGCCGTCGAGCCCGCCGCGCAGCAGCGCCACGTCGGCCGCTGCGGCGGCGACGTCGGTGCCGGTGCCCACCGCCATGCCGAGGTCGGCGGCGGCCAGCGCCGGCGCATCGTTGACGCCATCGCCGACCATGGCCACGCGTTCGCCCCGCTGCTGCGCGGAGCGGACCAGGCGCGCCTTGTCGGCCGGCAGCAGCTCCGCGTGCAGGCCGTCGAGCGCGAGTCCGGCGGTGACCGCCTCGGCGACGCCGCGCCGATCGCCGGTCAGCACCACGACCCGCACCCCGAGTTCGTGCAGCGTGGTGAGCGCCGGGCGCGCCTCGGCGCGCAGCGTGTCGGCGAGGCCGATCACCGCGACCGGCGCCTGCTGGCGGGCCACGACCAGAGGCGTGATGCCGCCTTGCGCCAGGCGCGCCACGATCGCCGCGACCGCGCCGATGTCGACCCCGAGCGTCGCCAACCACTCGGGCTTGCCGACCGCGACGCGGGCGCCGTCGACGTGCGCGGTGACCCCCATCGCCGGCGTCGCCACGAAGCCGACCGCACCCTCGATGGGCAACGCCCGGGCGCGCGCCTCCGCGACGATGGCGCGGGCGAACGGATGTTCGCTGCCGAGCTCGGCGGCGGCGGCGAGGCGCAGCGCTGCCCCGGCGTCGAGGTCCGCCAGCACCTCGATCGCCGTGACCTCGGGGCGTCCGGTGGTCAGCGTGCCGGTCTTGTCGACGAACACGGTGTCGATGCGGCTGGCCTGTTCGACCGCAGCCCCGTTGCGGAACAACACGCCGAGCTCGGCGCCGCGGCCGGCGGCGACCGCGACGGCGGCCGGGGTGGCGAGGCCGAGCGCGCACGGACAGGCGATCACCAGCACCGCGACCGTGAACTCGATGGCGACGGCGAGCCCTTCGCCGTCGGGCTGCGACAGCCACCAGGCGAGCAGCGTGATCGCCGCCAGCGTGAGCACGATCGGCACGAACACGGCGCTGGCGCGGTCGGCGAAGCGCGCGATCGGCGCCCGCGAACCCTGCGCCTCCTCGACCGCGGCGGCGATGCGCGCCAGCGCGGTGTCGGCGCCGGTGCGATCGACTTGCACCAGCACCGCGCCGGTGGTGTTCATGCTGCCGCCGACGACACGGTCGCCGATGGCCTTGTCCACCGGCACGCTCTCGCCGGTCAGCAGCGACTCGTCGAACGCCGACGCCCCCTCGCGCACGACGCCGTCGACCGGCACCCGTTCGCCGGGGCGCACGCGCACGAGGTCGCCGACCCGCAACGCCGCGACCGGCACGTCCTGTTCGCCGCCGCCCGCGAGGCGGTGGGCCAACGCCGGCACCATCGCATGCAGGTGCCGAACCGCGTCGCCGAGCCGCCAACGCGCGCGCGACTCCAGGAACTTGCCGAGCAGTACGAAGCTCAGGATGGCACCGGTGGCCTCGAAGTAGACGTGCAGCTCGTGGTCGCCGTGCACGAACCAGTGCGGCGCCAAGGTCGCGACCGTCGACCACGACCACGCCGCCAGCGCGCCGAGCGACACCAGCGTGTTCATGTCGGGGTTGTGGTGCCGCAGCGCCACCACACCGCCGCGCAAGAGGCGCAGGCCCGGGCCGAACAGCACGAGCGACGCCAGCACCAGTTGCACGTGGCGACCGGCCGGCGTGCTCGCGAACGGGATCGCGCCGTGCGACATGCCGAGCACCAGCAGCGGCACGGTGGCGCTCGCAGCGATCCGCAGACCACGCAGCTGGCGGCGCCGTTCGTCCCGATCGGCGCGTTCGCGGGCGCTCACCGGCGCGGCAAGGGCCGGGTCGAGGGTGAGGGCATCGGCGGTCACGCTCGCGGCCGGCGGCGGTGGCGCCAACACTCCATAGCCGGCCTGCACGATCGCGGCTTCGAGCGCCGGACGCGTCACGCGCGCCGGGTCGAAGCCGGTCTGCGCCTGCTGCGTCGCCAGGTTGACGCTCGCTTCGACGACGCCGTCGAGCTTCTGCAGCGCCCGTTCGACCCGCCGCACGCACGCAGCGCAGGTCATGCCGGTGATGTCGATGGTGGCGTGTTCCATGGCCGGCGCAGGATTCGGGTTGGTCATGTCCCGCGGCCGCTCCGGCGCCAGTCCCGTTGCCGCCGTTCCGACCTCACGCCGAGCTCGCCTCGTAGCCTTGCTCGACGATCGCCGCGATCAGCGCGGTGATCGGCGCGCGCCCTGGGTCGTGCTGCACCCTGGCGCGTTGCTGGGCCAGGTCGACGTCGGCGCGCAGCACGCCGTCGAGGCTGGTGAGGGCCTGCTGCACGTGCTGGACGCAGTGACCGCAGGTCATGCCGGAGACCAAGAGGCTGGTCTCGCGCAGTGGGTTGGGCTTGGTCATGCGGGGAATCCTGTGCGGGCAAGGACACGGCGAAGGTAGCCGCTGCGGCGCTGCGATGGCGACCAGCCGAAGTCCGCAGGCGGCGATTCGCCGGGCAGGGCCGTTCTGCCGCGCCGGACCTGGACGGGCATGGCTGGCCAAGGGGCGAACAACCCGGGAAGGACCGCCAAGGTCGACGCCGCGACTGCGCCGACCACCCGCAGGAACCGCGGCGGCTCACCGGCCCGTACGCGACGGCATGGCGAACGCCAGGACGTGCCCGTCCGGATCGAGCGAGTAGGCCGCGTCGTGTCCCCAATCACGCGGCTGCAAGGGACTCAGTTCGCTGGCCCCCGCCGCGATGGCGCGCGCATGCGCCGCTGCGGGTGCCGGCGTGACCAGGTAGAGCTCACAACGCGGCACACCACGCGCGCGGGCCGGATCGGGCAACGTGGTGCCGGCGAGCAGCCGCACGATGCCACGTTCCGGCATCAGCCCGAGCACGCCGCCGCCGGGCAGCTCGAACTCGGTCATGCCCGGCACATGCAACCGCGGCGACAGCCCGAGCACCAACTCGTAGAACGCCGCGCTGCGATCCTGATCCGCGACGTAGAGCACGAAGTGGGACACGAAGGTCATGGCAGGTGGCTGCGCACCGGGCACCGACCCCGGCTGAAGGCGAGCGACCTTACGCTCGGTGCCGAGCCCAGGCGACATCGGCGACGCGGGTCCACACAGAATGCAGGCGTTGATCGTGGTCGACGCCGCGGGCGAATGCTCGGCCCACGATCCACGGGCCGCTCTGGGCCATGGCCGCTACGGTTCCCCCATGCTCGCCGCCGTACTCACCGTTCTCGTCGCCATGACCCCGCAGGACCCGCAGCCGACGCCGCAGCAGGCGGCCTGGGCCGCCGATCGTGACGCCCGCATGGCGTGGTGGCGCGAGGCGCGCTTCGGCATGTTCGTGCACTGGGGCCTCTACTCGCCGGCCGGCGGGGCGTGGCAGGGCAAGGTCTATCCGCAGCACTACGCCGAGTGGATCCAACACTGGGCGGCGGTGCCGTGTGCGGAGTACGCGGCCACGATGAAGCCGCAGTTCCAGCCCGAGCCCGGCTTCGCCGCGGCCTGGGCGGCGCTCGCGCACGACGCCGGCATGCGCTACGCGGTGATGACCGCCAAGCACCACGACGGCTTCACCCTGTTCCGTTCCCAGCAGCCGTACTCGCTCGACAACGAGGTCACCGGCGGCACCAACATCTCGCCGCCCGGCCGCGACGTCGCCCGCGAGTTCGCCGAGGCGATGCGCGCGCGGGGCCTGCGCCCGGGCTTCTACTACTCGCTGCTCGATTGGCAGCACCCGGACGCCTTCGAGATGGCATTGCCTGCCTATACGAAGACCACCCGGGTGCGCGACCACGCCCGCTACCGGGCCTACGTGCAGGCCCACGTCGACGAGCTGCTGACCGGCTACGGCGACCTGGCGACGATCTGGTTCGATTACTCCGACCAGGTGCACCAGGGTGAAGCCTGGGGCGCCTCGGCGCTGCTCGACCTGCTGCGGCGGCGGCAACCCCACATCCTGGTCAACAACCGCCTCTACGAGGGCCTCGAGAACAAGCACGGCGACTATGGCACCCCCGAGAAGTACGTGCCGCCGACGGGGCTGCCGGACATGGACTGGGAGGTCAATCACACCCTCAACGAGAGCTACGGCTACTCGGCGCACGACACCAATTGGAAGGACACCACGACGGTGGTGCGCCTGCTCGTCGACGTCGTCAGCAAGGGCGGCAACCTGCTGCTCAACATCGGGCCCGATGCGAAGGGCCGCGTGCCGGAGCCGGCCCAGGTGGCGCTGCGTGGTGTCGGCGCCTGGCTGCGTCGGCACGGCGAAGCGATCTACGGCACGACGGCGAGCCCGTTCCCGAAGCTGCCGTGGGGCCGCGCGACGCAGAAGGGCGACACGCTCTACCTGCTGGTGTTCGACTGGCCGGCGAGTGGCGAACTGCGGGTGCCAATGCGCGCGACGATCACGAACGCGACGTTGCTCGGCAGCAGCACGGCGATCCTTGTCGCGGCCGGAGAGCAAGGGCTCACCTTGACGCTGCCGAAGGACCCGGTCGACCGCGCCTGCAGCGTCGTGCGGCTCGGCCACAGCGGTGCAATGACGGTGTTGCCATTCGCGGTGGCGGCCGGCGCCGACGGCGCCTTCGTGCTGGGACCGCACGACGCGACCCTGCGCGGCCCGCAGCTGCGGGTCGAGCAGGTCGGCGTCATCGGCGACGTCAAGTTCAACCTCGGCTACTGGCTCGACACCAAGGCGTTCGCCTCCTGGCCGCTGGTGAGCGAACGGGCGCAACGCTGCCGGGTCGTGGCCGAGATCGCCTGCCAGAACGAGTCGGCCGGCGCGCACTGCACCATCGCCTGCGGCGCCACGCGGCTGACGTTCCAGGTCGTTGGCACCGGCGGCTGGCAGGAGTACCGCGTCGTGGAACTCGGCGAACTCGAGCTGCCGACGGGGAACTGTGAGCTCGAACTGCGCGCGCTCGACAAGCCGGGCGAAGCCGTGCTCAACCTGCGGTCGCTGCGGCTCGTGCCACGCTGAGCAGCATGGCGCGGCGGTGCCTCGGCCATGGACACCCGCGGGGTCCGATCGTCAATGCCCTTGCTTGCCGTCGTTCCGCTCGAGCCAATCGAGGTCGGCAAGGTCCTGCTTCCGCCCGGCCTTGGTCTTGTTGACGATCAGGTGCTGACGGGACAGCACCGGCACCTCGCCGCCCCCCGCGGGGGGGGCCGGGGGGGGCGGGGGCCGGGGGGGGGGGGGGGGGGCGGGGGCGGGGGGCGGGGG
>JAEUHT010000102.1 GCA_016793265.1 Planctomycetota bacterium | reverse complement strand
GCCCCGCCGCGAAGCGCCCCGGATTGGCGCTGCTGCCGTTCCTGTTCGCCGTCGCCGTCGGCGCCTTCGCCTTGTTGCCGCGGGTGCACGACCACCCGCGGCTCCTGGCCTCGGTGCTCGGCGCGTCGGGCGCGCTGATCGTCTGGCAGGTGATCCTGTGGCTCACCGTCGCGCGGCGGCGGCCGCTGCTGGTCACGCCGAACGCGCCGGTCAAGCAGCACTACATCCAGGCCATGGTGCAGATGTGCCTCTACGCCTACTGGGGCTTCCACTGGCAGCAGGACGGCATGCGGCCGATCTACCACGAGGCGCCGCTGATCGTGCTGCAGTGGTTCTTCCTCTACAGCTTCGACGGCCTGTTCGCCTGGAGCCGCGGCCGCGCCTGGTGGCTGGCGTCGGGGCCGACGCCGATCGTGCTGAGCACCAACCTGTTCATCTGGTTCCGCGACGACTGGTTCTTCCTGCAGTTCCCGATGCTGATCGCGGGCCTGCTCGGCAAGGAGTTCCTGCGCTGGCAGAAGGAAGGGCAGCGCCGCCACATCTTCAACCCGTCCGGCTTCGGCCTCGCGTGTGCTGCGACCGCGTTGATCGTCACCGGCCAGACCGACCTGACCTGGGCCAAGGAGCTGGCGACGACGATCGACGTGCCGCACGGCTTCTTGTTCCTGTTCGGCCTCGGCCTCGTCGTGCAGGGCTTCTTCCGCGTCACGCTGATGACGTTCGCGGCGGCGGTGACGATGGTGCTGCTCAACGAGGTCTATGCGCTGACGACCGCGACCTGGTTGTTCGGCAGCACCAACCTGCCGGCGGCGGCCTTCCTCGGCCTGATGCTGCTGATGACCGATCCGTCGACGTCGCCGCGCAGCAACCTCGGCCGCGTGTTGTTCGGCGCCGGCTACGGGCTCGGCTACGTGCTCGTGTTCGAGCTGCTCGGCCACCTCGGCGCGCCCGAGCTGTTCGCCAAGCTGTTCCCGGTGCCGGTGCTCAACTGCTGCGTGCGCTGGCTCGACCGGCTGGCGCAGCGTGGCCTCGGCGGCCGCCTCGAAGCGCGCTGGCAGGCGCTGGCCAGCGGTGCGCGCATGAACCTCGTGCACATGGCGGCGTGGGCGTCGGTGTTCGTGGCGCTGCTGTGGAACGGCTACTTCGACGGCGAACATCACCCGGGCAACTCGGTGCTGTTCTGGAAGCGCGCGGTGCAGGAGGGCAGGTTCGACGCCGAGCGCAAGCTCGTCGTCGTCGCCGGCAACCGCGCCATCAGCGGCGATGCGGCGGCGATCAACGAGCTCGGCATCACCAGCCTGACCGGCCAGGTCGACGACGCCGATCCGGCGACGCGGCACAAGTCGGCGGCCCTGTGGTTCGCGCGCGCGCTGGCGAAGGGCAGCACCGAGGCCGCGCACAACGTCACCATGCACTTCCTGTACGACGGGTTGCGCCGCAGCGACGAGGAGCTCGGCGCCGCCTTCGTGCGCCTCGGCGAACTGGCGAACGGCGGCGACCGGCGCGCGCGCCAACTGCTCGGGCTCGCCCACGAGACCGGCGGCGGGCTGGCGCAGGACCTGCGGCGAGCCGTCGAGCTCTACCGCGGCTGCGGCGACGATCCGTTCGCGTGGCGCGGCCTCGTGCGCATCAACCTGACCGCCCAGCCGAGCCTCGACGTGACGGCGGGCGTGGACCTGCTGCAGGCGGCGGCGGCCAAGGACGACGGCGAAGCGTGCCACCTGCTCGCCTACCTGTACGCGACGGGGCGCGGCGTGAGCGAGGACATGGTCGCGGCGCGGCGTTGGTACGAACGGGCCCAGAAGCTCGGTCACGGCCCGGCCGCGGCGCCGCTGCCGCAGAAGTGGCTGCCGCCGTTCACGCCGCCGCGACGCAAGCAGATGGCCCGCCCGGCGTGGTCGACGGCGTTCCCGCTCGGCGGCTGATCGCGGACCGGTTCAAGGGCCGTCGAGCCGTCGCACCGGGCGCAGGCCGAGGCTGCTGTCGCGGGCGGTCGGTGGCCGGCCGCCGCGCGCCGTGCTGCGCGCCGCCAGCGCGCCGCCGTGGAAGGCGCCGCCGCGCACGACCCGCAGCGCCTCGGGCAGCGGCTGTGCTCGCGCCCGCAGGCCGTCGCCGTTGCGCGCCACGAAGTCCGGGTACGGCAGCAGCTCGTCGGCGCACCACTCGGCGACGTTGCCGTGCAGGTCGAACAGGAGGAAGCCGTTCGGCTGGTGTCCGCCGACGCGTTCGCGGGTCAGGAAGGCCCCGCAGTCCGCCGCCTTGGCCGCATCGTCGCCCCAGCTCCACGGCGTCGTCGTGCCGGCGCGGCAGGCGTATTCCCACTGCGCCTCGGTCGGCAGCGACATGCCGTAGCGGCGCAGCGCCGCGCTGGCCGCGTGCCAGTCGACGTCGGTCGCCGGCAGCATCGGATCGCCCGGTGCCGCGTCGCCGGTGAGCCGCGCCCACTGCACCGTGGTCAGCTCCGTGCTCGCGATCAGGAAGGCGTCGAGCGCCACCGGATCGCCGCCGAGCTCGTTGTCGGCGGCCCGTTCGTCGTTGCGGTCGAGGCCGCTGCTGCCGCGCCGCGCGCCGACCGTCAGCCGGCCGGCCGGCAACAGCACGAACACCACGCCGGTGCCGGCGCCGAGCTGCAGCTGGCCGTTCGGGTCGCGCGCCGGCAGTGGGTAGCCCTTGGCGTGCGTCGCCAGGTCGAGGAACTGCCACCAGCCGGTCGTCGGCTCGGCGCCGAGCGACACCAGGCCCGGCAGCGGCGGCAGCCGTTGGCCGCGGTAGCCGCGGTTGGCGGGGTTGCCGTCGCTGCGCCGGATCGCCTCACCGGCGGCAGCCAACGCCGCCGCGTGCTGTTGCGCCATCGGCTGCACCACGTCGCGCAGGAAGGCGAGCCGCGTGCGCGTCCTGGCCAGGGCTCCTTGTGGCGCTTCGACCAGCGCGGCGAGTTCCACGTGCAGCCGCCGCAGCGCGGCCAACAGGTGGCGATCGGCTTCGTCGGGCAGCCCGTGCGGCGAGCTGGCGTCGCGCGCCGCCAGCTCGCGTTCGGTCTGCTGCAGCTTCTGGTACTCCTCACGCAGCGGCTCGCCGTGCTGGCGCAGCCACGCCGTGAACTGCGCCTCGTACTCGGGCCACGGCGGCGGCAGGGCCTGCTCGGCGGCGATCGCCGCGTGCAGCCGTTCCTCGTTGGCGAGCAGGCGGAAGCCGGCATTGGCCTTCTGGTCGCTGCGGCGGCGCTGTTCGTCGGCCTCACGCTGCATGGTGTTGGCGTAGACGAGCAACTGCCACAACACGAGCAGGGTGGTGATCACCGCGGCGGCGCCGGCGGCGATCAGCAGCGACCGCGCGCGGTGCCGGCGCACGTACTTGCGCAGCCGGTACCACACCGTCGGCGGCGTCACCTGCACGGGCTCGTCGGCGAGGTGGCGGCGCAGGTCGGCGGCAAACTCGCCGACCGAGGCGTAGCGTTCGTCGGGCGCCTTCGCGATCGCCTTCATGGTGATGTTGTCGAGGTCGTGGCGCAACTCGGCGCGGCGGCCCGGCGGCGCCACTTCGCTCGGCTTCGCCGGCGCGAACGTGCGCACGACCTCGGCGAGGCCGGCGAGGCCCTGGGCGCGCAGCACCACGCCCGGCACCGGCAGCTGGTCGCTGAGCAGCTCGTAGAGCTGCACGCCGAGCGAGTAGACGTCGCCGCGGGTGTCGACGGCGTCGAGGCGGCCGGCGGCTTGCTCGGGGCTCATGAACTCGGGCGTGCCGAGCAGCGTGCCCTGCAGCGTGTGCGCGCCGCCTTGCAGCAGCGGCCCGGCCAGCGACTTGGCGACGCCGAAGTCGATCACCTTCGGCAACGGCGCGCCGTCGGGGTCGGCGACCAGCACGTTGTTGCTGCTGAGGTCGCGGTGCACGACCGCCTTCTGGTGCGCGTGCTGCATGGCGTCGAGCACGACCAGGAACAGGCGGAGCCGTTCGCGCAGCGGCAGGTGGCGCTGCCGGCAGAACTTGCTCAGCGGCGGGCCGTCGACGAGCTCCATCACCAGGAACGGGCGGCCTTGCGGCGTGGTGCCGGCGTCGAACAGCCGGGCGATGCCCGGGTGGTCCATACGCTGCAAGGCGGCGCGTTCGGCGGCGAAACGGGCCAGGAACTCGCGCGAGTCGAGGCCCGGGTTGAGCACCTTGATGGCGACGCAGCGGTCGAGCCCCTGCTGCTGTTCGGCGCGGTAGACGGTGCCGAAGCCGCCGCGGCCGAGCACCGCGAGCAGCAGGTAGTGGCCGAGCGCTCGCGGCAGCGGCGCGTCGTCGGCTTCGGCGCCGCCGGCCGCCGGCGCCGGGGGCACGGCGACCCCGGCGCGCGCCAGCCAGCCGCGGATCGTCTCGGCGTGTCGCGCATGCCGGCGCAGCAGCGCAGCCAGCGCGGCGTCGCGGGCGCCTTCGTCACCGTCGAGGATCGCCAGCACCTCGTCTTCGAGCTCGGGCGGCAGGTCGTCGGGGCCGGGCGATGGCGTCATCCGGCGCGATCATCGCGCGGCGGCCGGCCGCCTGCCATCGCTTCGCGGCGGCGCGCGGGTTTCTGCGCCTTCCGCGTGCGCTGCGGCGAAGGGGGCCCT
>JAEUHT010000083.1 GCA_016793265.1 Planctomycetota bacterium | reverse complement strand
GAACTGGCCGGGCCGGCGCTGGTCGCGGTGCCGAGCAACGCCGAGAGCGCGCGCGTCGCCGTCGGCGTCAGCAGCATCCCGAGCGCCGTGCTGGGGGAACCCGGCGGCAGCTTCGGCCTGTGGATCCCGAACCCGGCGTGGACGCCGGTGCCGGAGCTGCCCAATGGCCAGATCGTGCTGCAGTTCGCCGCCAACGGCGCCAGCATCAGCCTGTCGACGCTCGACTATCTGGAGGCCGGCGTCGCCATCGACAGCGCCGCCGACGCGGTGGCCAACTCGTTCAAGCTGCTGCACCCCGGCGAGGCCGTCGACGGCCGCGTGCCGTCGCGGCTGCGCGATCGTGCGGCCGTGCAGCTGCAGGTGAGCAGCCGCGGCGGTGCTTCGCCGATGCAATCGACGGTCGACGTCGTCGCCCACGATGGGCACTTCCTGGTGCTGGTCTGTCGCGCGCCGGCGGTGGTCTGGCAGGAGCTCGCGGGCGACTTCGACTTCGTGCGGCGCTCGATCGAGTTCACGGCCATCGCCCTCGACCCACCGCTGCAGGGGCCGCTGGTTCGCCCCGGCAAGTCCGGCGAGCGGTCGCTGCCGCCGCCGCGGCCGGTCGTGCCGGCGCCGAAGGTGGTGGCGCCAGACCCGGCCGAGCCGCCGCGGCCGGTGCCGAACGTGCGCATTCCGAAGCAGGGCTGATCGCCGCGGCGGACGCCGCTACGCTGCGCGCCGCCATGGAATGGTGGGTGCTGCCTTCTGTCGCCGCCGCCGCCGGTGCCGGCTTCTTGTTCGGATCGCGCCGCGCGTTGGCGTCGGCTCCGTCGTCGTCGTCGTCGTCATCGTCGGCGGCCGGTCCGCCGGCGGCGGCGACGGTCGTGGCCGAGCCGGTGGCGAGCAGCCCGCGCGAACGGGTGCTGCAGGTCGGCAACACGCTGCGCGAGGCCTTCGACCGCATCGCCCATCCCGCCGACCTGGAGACGCTGGCCGACTATCGCGGGCTCGTACGTTCGCTCGCCGGGGCCGACTTCGACCTCGATGGCGTGATCGCCTACCTCGTGGGCGACCACCCGCTGCTGGCCTGCGCCGCAGCGCAGGCGCTCGGCGAACGGGAGGAACTGCGCGGCCGCGAGGCGACCCTGGTCGCGCGGCTCGAAGGGGTCAGCATCTACGTGCGCTTCCTGCTGCTGCGGCTCTTGCGGCGCGTCGACGACCCGGCGGTGCCGCTCGACGTGATGCTGATCACCGATCGCTCGTGGGCGTCGGCGATGGGGCTCGAGACCGTGCGCGCCTATCTCGGCGAGATGCTGCGCCCGGAGGTGGTCGAAGCCGCGGCGGCGCGCCTGCTCGGCCGGCCCGAGGGCCAGCGCGAATGGCTGGTCGAACTGCTGCAGCCGATGGCGGCGCCCGCGGCGCAACTGGCGCTCGGGTTGCTGCGCGATCGGCACGCCGTCGCCGCCGCCGCCGCGGTCGATCTCGACGCCGTGCAGGGCTTCGTGCAGGTGCTCACCGGGGCCGCCGGGGCTGGTGACGTGACCTGCCAGGCGCAGGCGCGCGCGCGCGCCGAACTGCGCCAGGTGCTGCGCCGCGACGCGGCAAGGTCGCTGCTGCTGGTCGGGGCCCCCGGGGTCGGCAAGTCGACGGTGGTGCGGCAGCTCGTCGCCGAACTGGTCGCCGACGGCTGGACCGTGTTCACGGCCGGCGCCGCCCAGCTGCTCGCTGGCCAGAGCTACGTCGGCCAGATCGAGCAGCGTGTGCAGCAGTTGGTGGCCGCGGTCGGCAAGCGGGCGAAGGTGTTGTGGGTGGTGCCTGACCTCGCCGACTTCGTGCAGGCCGGGCGCACGGTGCAGACGCGGCAGGGCCTGCTCGACCTGCTGCTGCCGCACCTCGTCACCGGCGAACTGCGCGTGCTGGCGCCGTTGACGCCCGAGGCGGCCGAGCAGCTGCTGCGGCAGGCGCCGGCGCTGCGCACGGCGGTGGTGCCGGTGCGCCTCGACGAGGCCGCCGCCGACGAGACCCTGCAGATGGCGCGCGAGTGGCTGTCGCGCGGCGCCGGCGACGGCGGGCCATGGTGCGACGAGGCCTTGCTCGCCGAGTTGTTCCAGCGCGCGCAGCAGCACTTCGTGCAGGAGGCGCGGCCCGGCAGCCTGCTGCGGCTGTTGGCGTTGTTGCGCGAAGCGGTGGCGACGCCGGCCGGGCCGCCGCGGCGGGCCACGCTCGACGACGCCATCGAGCTGGTGGCGCGCTTGTCGGGGTTGCCACCGGCGGTGCTCGACGAACGCAGCGGCCTCGACCTCGACGCCGTGCGGCGCGCCTTCCTTGGCCGCGTCATGGGCCAGCCCGACGCCGTCGATTGCCTCGTCGAACGCATCGCCATGCTGAAGGCCGGGCTCTGCGACCCGCGCCGGCCGATCGGAGTGTTCCTGTTCACCGGCCCGACCGGCACCGGCAAGACCGAGCTGTGCCGGGCGCTGGCGCAGTACCTGTTCGGCAGCGAAGAACGCATGCTGCGGCTCGACATGAGCGAGTTCCAGCATCCGGACGCGGTGGCGCGGCTGATCGGCGACGCCGACGACGTGCACGGCCGCAAGGCGCTGGTGCACCGCATCCGTGAGCAGCCGTTCGCGGTGGTGTTGCTCGACGAGATCGAGAAGGCGCACCCGATGGTGTTCGACCTGTTCCTGCAGGTGTTCGACGAAGGCCGGCTCAGCGACCGCCTCGGCCGCGTCGCCGACTTCCGCCACGCTATCGTCATCCTGACCAGCAACCTCGGCGTGCGCGACTTCGAGGGCGCCGGCCTCGGCTTCGGCGGTCGCGAACCCGACCTGCAGAAGGCGCTCGAAGAGGTGTTCCGTCGCGAGTTCCTCAACCGGCTCGACCGCGTGGTCGTATTCCGCCCGCTCGACGCGGCGACGCTGCGGCTCGTGCTGCACAAGGAGCTCGACCTCGTGCTGCAGCGGCGTGGCCTGCAGCGGCGGCCGTGGGCGGTGGAGTGGGACGAGAGTGCGCTGCAGTTCCTGCTGCAGCAGGGTTGGTCGCCGACGCTCGGCGCGAGGCCGCTGCGCCGCGCCATCGAGCGCCACGTGCTGGCGCCGCTGGCGGCGGCGATCGTCGCCGACCGCGCGCCGGCCGGGGACCAGTTCCTGTTCGTGCGCAGCGACGGTCGTTCGGTGCAGGTCGAGTTCGTCGATCCCGAGGCGCCGGCCCAGGCTGGCGGGGCGAAGCCGGCGCAGTCGGCGGCGCCGGCCGCGGTCAGCCTGCGCACGCTGGCGCGCGAGGGCAGCGGCCGACCCGACGAGGTCGCGGCGCTGCGGCGGGAAGTCGACGAGCTGCTGGCGGCGATCCACGACGGTGGTTGGGCTGGGCGCAAGGCGGCGGCGTACGCGGCGATGGGGGAAGGGGACTTCTGGACGTCGGCGCGGCGCCACGACGTGCTCGGCCTGGTCGAGCTGATGAGCCGCATCGAGAACAACGTGGCGCGGCTGGCGGAACGGCTCGACGAGCTCGAACAGGCCGCCGCGGCGGTCGACGCGGCGCCGCTGCGGCGCGCCGCCGGCCGGGCGCTGCTGCTGCAGCTCGCGATCGCGGCCATCGAACGAGGCGCGCCGCAGGATGCGCTGTTGATGGTGGCGCCGGTGCACGACCCCAACGGCGACGCCGCCGCGACCCTGGCCTTCGGGCAGGAAGTGCTGGCGATGTACCACGCTTGGTCCGGGGTGCGGCACATGGAGTGGCGCGTGCTGGAGACCGCGCCGGGTGGCGCCACGCTGGTGTCGATCGGCGGCTTCGCGGCGATGACGTTGCTCGAA
>JAEUHT010000071.1 GCA_016793265.1 Planctomycetota bacterium | reverse complement strand
AGCGCAGCGTCATGTCACGGCCGGCGAGGCCGCAGCAGGCGCCGGCGAGCGGGATGCCGCCGGCGGCCAGGGAGATGGCGCCGTCACCTTCACCGCGCGGCAGGCCCGCGAACCGCAGGACCTTGACGCCGTGTTTGCCCGCCTGGGCAACGAGGATCTTCGCACTGTGGCTGCCGATGTCGACCGCCGTCGCTTTGGTGACCATGGGTCGGTGCTCTTCGTGCTGTTGCTAGCGGGGTGTGTCGGAGCCGGCGCCGCCACCGGGCGCCGTCGGTGGCGCCGGCAGGTGCCGCGCGACGTAGTCCTTGACCAACGTGGCGAGCCCTTCCTGGCGGCCGCCGGCCAGCGCCTCGGCGAGGGCCGTGAGGCGCGCCCGCTGCGCGCCGGCGTGTTCGGCGTCGAGGGCCTGCAGCCGCGACTCGGCGCTGGCGCGCAGGCGTTCGATCGCCGCCTTGTCCTCGAGGTTGTCGGCGCCGTAGACGGCGCCGAGCTCATCCACCCCGGCCAGCACCCGCTCGAAGCCGCCGCGGGTGCGGAAGAACATCGCCTCGTCGAGGTCCCGCTGGAACTGCGCCACGGCGTCGGCCTGCCGCTGCAGGATCGTCGCCCGCAACACCCCGGCCTGGCCCAGCAGTTCGCTGTCCATCGGCGCCTGCGTCGCCAGTTCGCGCAGGCCGTCGAGCGCCTTGCCGTAGCGCCCATCGCGGTCGTCGGCGCGCGCCCGCAGCAGCATCTCGTTGGCGCGTTGCCGTTCGGCGCGGAAGCCGAGCACGAGCTCGACCTTGTCGGTGGCGACGGTCAGTTCGTAGCGGCCGCTGCCGAGCTTGCCGGTGCAGGCGACCGCGCCGCCGAGGCGCAGCAGGGCGCGGGTGCCACGATCACCGAGCAGCACTTCGTCGGCGGTGAAGGCGACGTCGGCGGACGTGGAGGCGAAGCCGGCGTCGCCGCGCCGGCACAAGAGCCCGCCCGCGGCATCGGCCGGGAAGACGAAGCGCAGGCTGTCGACACCCTTGGCCACGAGCTCGAAGCTGCGCTCGCCGGCGGTGCAGGCCAGCGTGGCGCCGAGATCGGACAACACCGTCGCCCCCGCTTCGTCGAGGCCGCGCAGCGGCTCGGGCACCACGCCTGGCCGCACCGCCAACAGCGTCGCCGGGTTGTCGGCATCGGTCGAACGCACGGCGAACGCGGCGCCGCTGCCGAGCGCGGTCTGGCTCGATTCGGGCAACTTCGCCTCCAACGGCGCGCCCTGGCCGGACTCGGTCACGGCCACGTCGTCGACGCAGGCGAGCGCGTCGGCGCTCGGCAGCACGGCGATCACTTCGACCAGCAGGCGATCGCAGCCGACCGGGATCGGCACCACCACCTCGTGGCGCTGCCAGTCCGCCGGACTCGCCAGCGCCGTGCCGGTGCAGAAGCGGAACGGCACCGCCTCGTTGCTCGCGAACGCCACCGCGCGCACGGCCACGCTGGCGCCGCCGCTGGCGCGCAGGTGCGCGGCCACGGTCAGGGTGCGGTTGGCGAACACCGACACCGCGTCGGCGAGCCGCAGCACCGCGAACGACGCGGCATCGGCGGCACCATCCCGCTGCGCCTGGAAGGCGCCAGCCCCGGTATGGGCGGCGGTCGTCGTCTGGAAGCCGCCGCCGGCGGCGCGCAGCACCCAGCCATCTTCGCCTTCGCAGGCGGCCACGGCACCGGCCAGCTTGTTGTCGGCGACCACGAGCGGCGCGCGCTGCCGCGGCCCGTCGTTCGACTGTTGTTGCTGCTGCTGGCCCTGCCACCAGAACCACCCGGCCCCGCCGAGCGCCAGCACCAGCACGCCCGCCATCAGGCCGATGCCACCGCGACGCGAGGCGCGACCGGTGTCGAGCCGCCGCAGCGTCAGGTCGCCGGCGTCGACCGGCGCCGCCGCCCCGGCTTCGCGGAAGCGCACCCGCACGCGGCCGATGGTGACCTCGTCCCCAGGCGTCAGCACGATCTCGCTGACCCGTTTGCCGTCGAGGAAGGTGCCGTTGGTCGAGCCGAGGTCGCGCAGCACGTGGCGATCCCCTTCGGCGACCACCTCGGCGTGCACACCCGAGGTCTTCTCATCGGCGATGACGAGGTCGTTCGAAGGCTTGCGTCCGATCCGGATCGGCGCGTTCGCAACGGCAAGCACCTCGCCAGCCCGATCCCCATCGAGGATCTCGAGGACGTAATTGGCCATAGATTGCAGAGGGGTCAGCACCCGACGCCCCCGCGGGGACTCGGGCCTTCGGGACCACACCGGGCCGGGGCGAGCTCTGGTGTGTGCCTTGGCACGGACGCATGCCAGGACGGAGGGGACCCGCACAAACTACCGGGGCAGTAGCAAGCCGCAAGCGGTTCGTGCAGTTCGTGCCGAGCGGCGGCGCGGTTACAACGCAGCCTGCGGCGAACCCGCGGCGCGCACCATGGCCAATCGTTACTTCCTGCCTGACTTGCCCGGACCCGGCGAGAGCTGGCTCACCGGCGATCTCGCCCACCACCTCGGCCGCGTGCTGCGCGCGCGACCGGGCGAACACCTGATGCTCGGCGACGGCCGCGGGGGCACGGCGGCGGCCGTGGTGACCGCCGTCGAACGCGATCGCCTGCGCGTCGTGATCGACCGCGTGGTGCAGAGCCCGCGGCCGCGGCCCGCGGTCTGGATCGCCTTCGCGCTGCCGAAGGCGGCCCGCACCGAGTGGCTGTTCGAACACGCCACCGAGGTCGGCGTCACCGGCTTCCAGCCGCTGTGGACTTCGCGCACACGGCCGTGCGGCGAACGCGCCGAACGCTGGCGCAAGCTGGTGCAGGCGGCCGCGGGGCAGTGTGATCGCGCCTGGCTGCCCGAGGTGAAGGCCCCGCGCGAACTCGCCGACTGGCTCGCCGGCCCGCTGCCCGAGCGCCGGCTGCTGGCCGCCGCCGGCGCCGCGCCGCCGGGCCCCGACCTGCAGCACGACACGGTGCTGCTGGTCGGCCCCGAAGGCGGCTTCACCGCCGAGGAGGTCGCGGCAGCGGCGGCGGCGGGCTTCGTGCCGGTCGGCCTCGGCCCGCACATCCTGCGCACCGAGACCGCGGCGCTGGTCGGCGCCGGCCTGTTGCTGGCGCACCGCGCCGGCGGCGAACCGCCACCCAGTACGTGAAGAAGGGCGGCCTGGGCCGCCCTCTTCGTCACCGCCCGCAGGCGGGTCCGGTCAGTTGACGCCGACCGTCAGCGCGACGCCGTTCGTGGTCAGGAACCCGAACGGGTTGGCGCCGACCGTCAAGGTCGCCGCCTGCGTGCCGATCGAGGCCCCGGCGAGGCTCGGGTTGTTCGGCACCGCCAGCGTGTCCTGGCCCGTCGAACCGGCGACCGGGAACGTGATCATCGAGTCGAGGCCCGAGTAGAGCTGGCAACCGGGCATGCCGACGAAGGTCAGGTCCACGCCCGGGTTCAAGATCGTCGGCGAGTAGAGTTGCAGCCCCAGCAGCGTGTTGGCGGGGATGTTGCTCGTGACGAGGTTGATCGACGTGCCGATGATCGGACGCGCCGAAGCGGCCAGCACCATGTTCGGCGTCGGCCCGGTGCAGATCGACAGGCCCCCGGCCAGGTTGGCCGAGATGTCCCAGCTGCCCGGATCGGCGGCGTTGCCACCGATCGTGAAGCCGGCGAGGTAGTCATTGCCGGCCGTCGTGACGGCACCGTAGATCACGTTCACCTGGCCACTGGGCAGGAACTGGTACTGGAACGTCGCCGTGCCACCACCCGAGTAGTTCGGGATCGCCGTGTAGCTGATCACAGCCATCGTCGGCGAGGTCGTGTAGCTGATCGCCGAGGAGCCACTCGGGTTGAAGTCGTGCCACAGGGCCGACCAGGTCGCGAAGGCATTGCCGACGAAGGCGCTGCCGGACGGCGTGTAGGCGCTGCCGTTGTTGCCGGCCGAGACGAAGCCGTTCGAGCAGACATCGAGCGTCGTCGTGCTGCCACCCGGGTAGGGCAGCGAGAACGGCAAGCTGATGCTGGCGCGGGCGTCGTCGCCGAGCGTCAGCGTCGTGCCGGCCGGCGCGATGTAGCTGCCGGTGCCGGTGCCGAGCGTGTAGTTGCCGCCGCTGTAGGTCAGCGTCCACGACGAGTTGGCGAGGTCCATCGCCGACGCCGGCGAGAACTCCTCGTAGAACGAGGTCTGGCAGTTGGTGCCGCCGCAACCGGTGCCGTACGGGGTCGCCGTGGCGTAGGTCGCGCCGCTCGGCGCCTGGGTCGGCACGTTGACGAACAGGGCGCCCGGGCCGACACGAGCCTCGTCGATCTGACAGACCGAGTTGCCGGGGGCGAAGTTGGCGTCGAAGCCGAAGTTGTAGATCGTGTTCCAGTTCTGCGGGTTGTTCGACGGGGCGGTGAACACCACCTCGTTGCCGACGCGCGCCGCCGTCCAGTTGTTGAGCGGGTCGCTGTCGATGTCGCCGAAGGTGAAGTTCGAAGCGACCGCCGAGGCGTCGATCGGCACGCGGAACGAGGCGCCGCCGCGGTTGTTGTCGACGTTGTGCACCGCGTACTCGTAGTGGTAGTTGCCACCACCGAGCGGCGTCACCTTGACGCCGACGAAGAAGCGGCCGTCGTCGTTGCCGTTGCGGCCCTCGTCGACGGTGGCGCCGGGCCACTGCACGAGCACGGAGCCGAAGGTCTCGCCGACGCCGCTGTTGCCGACCGACCAGCTCGAGCCGCTCCAGTTGGCCGAGAAGCCGCGCGACTTCAGGTTGTCGCCGCGGTTGGCGACCGCCTCACCTTCGTGGATGAGCTGGATCGCGTAGAAGTAGAGCGCGCCGGGCTGATTGAGGTCGCTCTCCTTGATCGTGACGCGGTTCTTGACGGCGTCGAAGGCGTTGACCATCGGCGAGGTCAGGCTGCGGCCGCTGTCGTTGTTGCCCGGAGCGCCGACATCGGGGTCGCCGCGGTCGAAGTACGACCCTTGCACCGTCCACACGCCGAGCCACGGGTCGATCTCCGAGGGCGGGCCGAGCCAGTAGCGGTCGCCGTTGTTGCCGGCGCTGTAGGTGTCGGAGCACTGCAGGCCCATCTGGTTGCCGCCGATACCGCTCGGGCAGTTGCCGCAGGCGCCCGACGTGCTCGCCGAGGTGAAGGCGTGCTTGCAGTAGCTCCAGTCGCTGATCTGCTCCATGCGATCGCCGGCGAGACGCACGATCAGGAACCCGAACTTCGGGTGGTTCTCCTGCATCGCCATATACCACGGGATGTTGACCGACCCCGGGTTGCACATGGTATTGCGCATGGAGAGGCCGACCTCGCCGCCCGGGTAGGCGGGACCACGGCGGCCCCAGTAGGTCAGGTTGTCGAGGATCTCGAGGCGACCGTCGAGACCGGGCACCACGTTGGACTGGGCGACGAGGCTCGAAGCCGCCGCCGCGAGGACGAGCAAGGCGTGTCTATTCATCATGAAACCAGGTGCGGCAGGGTGCGGGAGCACCCTGGGAGGGCAGGAGAGATGGGACCGTAGCTGCAACCGGCAAGAATGGAACCCCCTATCGGAAGCCCGGGCGAAGCCTACCTCACCCACGGCCGCCGCCGCGCCGGCAGCAGCACCGCCTGCCACCTCGGGTGCAACCTGCGCCGAGAACACGCCGCGGCAAGGCACTTGCGCCGCCCCTGGCAGGCGGCTACGCCCGCTGCCAATGCTGCCTTCGCCATTGCCGTTCCTGGCCGGAATCTGCCTGCTCGCGCCGGCCACAGCCCAGACCCGCCTGCTGCGTTTCCCCGACGTCTTCGGCGACACCGTCGTCTTCACCTATGGCGGGGACCTCTGGCGGGCGCCGCTCGGGGGCGGCACGGCGACGCGGCTGACCTCGGCGCGCGGCGTCGAGTTGTTCGCGAAGTTCTCCCCCGACGGCCGCTGGATCGCCTTCACCGGCCAGATCGACGGCGACGAGCAGGTCTTTGTGGTGCCGAGCGACGGCGGGGACGTGCGCCAACTGACCTGGTACCCGTCGACCGGCCCGCTGCCCGACCGCTGGGGCTACGACAACCATGTCTACGGCTGGACTCCGGACGGCAAATCGGTGTTGTTCCGCAGCCTCCGCGACACCTGGACGCCGGCGGAGGGCCGCCTCTACACGGTGGCGATGCCGGCGGCCGCGCGCAGCCAGGGCGCCTTGCCGGTGCCGCTGCCGATGCCGACCGCCGGCGCCGGCGACTTCTCGCCCGACGGCCAGCGCATCGTCTACTCGCCGCTGTTCCGCGACTTCCGCACCTGGAAGCGCTACCAGGGCGGCTGGGCGCAGGACCTGTTCTTGTTCGATCCGGCCACCGGCCGCGCCGAGAACATCACCCACCACGAGCGCGCCGACCGTGACCCGATGTGGATCGACGACCGCATCTGGTTCGCCAGCGACCGCACCGGCACGCTGAACCTGTGGTCGTACGAGCTGGCGACGCGCACGCTGCACCAGGAGACCAACAGCACCACGTGGGACGTGCGCTGGCCGAGCGCGGGCGGCCCGCAACAGCAGCGCATCGTCTTCGAGAAGGGCGGCGAACTGGGTTGGTTCGACTGCCGCACGCACGAGGAACACAGCATCACGATCCGGGTGCCCGACGAAGGCCTCTCGACAAGGCCGCAGCGGGTGTCCGCCGAGGGCCTGATCGAGCAGTTCACGCTGAGCCCCGGTGGCCGGCGCGCCGCCTTCGCCGCCCGCGGCGAGATCCTGACCGTGCCGCGGGAACACGGCGACGTGCGCAACCTGACGAGCTCACCCGGCGCGCACGACAAGCAGCCGAGCTTCCGCCCCGACGGCAAGCAGCTCGCGTTCGTCAGCGACCGCAGCGGCGAGGAGCAGATCTGGCTGGTCGATCACCTCGGCGCCGACGCGCCAAGGCAGCTCACGCGCGGGCTGTCGGCGATGCTCTACGAGCCGCGCTGGTCGCCGGACGGCAAGTGGCTCGCGTTCGGCGACAAGGACGGCGTGCTGCGCGTCTGCGCGGCCGACAGCGGCGAGCTGACGATCGTCGCCGACGAACCGCGTGGGCAGCTGCTCGACTACACCTGGTCGCCGTGTTCGGGTTGGCTCGCCTTCTCGATGACCACCACCACCGAGCTGCGCCACCTGCACCTGTGGTCCTTGGCGGAGCAGAAGCTGCACGACGTGTCGCGGCCGCTGAGCCACGACTTCGCCCCGGCCTTCGACGCCCGCGGCGAACGGCTGTTCTTCGTCGGCCTGCGCGGCTTCCAACCGCGGCTCGCGCGCGACCACGAGTGGGACTTCCAGATCGACCGCGCCCACGGCCTGTTCGTGCTGGCCCTGCAGAAGGACCTGCCGGCGTGGCTGCCCGTGCGCAGCGACGAGGCCGACGCCGCCGCCCCCACCGCCGCCGCCGCGGGCCCGTTCGCGGCGCCGATCGTGATCGACCTCGACGGCCTCGCCGATCGTGTC